>NZ_JACSQE010000002.1:169332-250878 GCF_014836745.1 Oerskovia gallyi | reverse complement strand
TAGCTCGCTGGGCTCATAACCCAGAGGTCGCAGGTTCAAATCCTGCCCCCGCTACAAAGGAAGGCCCGGTCCAGCAGGAATGCTGGACCGGGCCTTCGTCATTCCCGGGATGACCCGTGGAGAATGAACGCCGGACCCATGCGCCGTCCGCGTGTGACGTGCCCGACAGGTGCCCTGGTCACGGCAGGGGCGAAAGGTCGCGTAGAGTGGTGTTCACCGACGCGGGGTGGAGCAGCTCGGTAGCTCGCTGGGCTCATAACCCAGAGGTCGCAGGTTCAAATCCTGCCCCCGCTACAAAGGAAGGCCCGGTCCAGCAGACATGCTGGACCGGGCCTTCGTCATTCCCGGGGTCTCGCCCAGGGTTCTGGGCGCCGCGTCAGTCGGAGAGCGTGAAGCCGGTCGTCCACTGGGTCGCGCCGGAGCCGGCGAGCGTCATCTGGACGAACCCGAGGGCTTCGAGCTCGCGGGCGCGCTTGAGCGACCCGGCGTCGACTCCCTTGAGGCCGCCTGCGCGGACGAGGTCGACGAGCGTGGCCTTGGCGTCGTTGTCGTCGCCCGCGACGAGCACGGTGGTCGACTGGTCGGCGACCTTGCCGCTCGCGAGGGTCGAGGCGAAGTTCGTGTTGAACGCCTTGATGACCGTGGCGGTCGGGGCGAGCGCGGCGATCTGGGCGGCGGCCGAGGAGTCGGCGGGCACGACGAGCGAGTCGAACGTCGCGAAGTCGACGGGGTTGGTCGGGTCGACGAGGACCTTGCCGTCGAGCCGGCCGGCGTACTGCGCGAGGACCTCGGGCACGGCGGGGTAGGGGAGCGCGAGGACCACGAGGTCGCCCGTGATCTCGTCACCCACGACGCCCGAGGTGAACGAGTCGCCCGAGCCGAGTGCTGCGGCCTTCTCGGCGTCGCGCGCCAGGACCTGGACCTGTGCGCCGGCGTCGAGTCCGATGCGTGCCACGCCTGCTGCGATGTTCCCTGCGCCGATGATCGTGATGCTGGTCATGAAGTCCTCCGGGGCTGCGACGCCGATACCGGACCGGCGTGATTGGTTGTTGATACAACTAACGTAGACCCGCTTAGTTGTCGTGTCAACCATTGCCGGTAGACTGGTCCCATGACCGACGACGTGCGATGGCTCTCCCCCCGCGAGCTGCGGACCTGGATGCGCCTCCAGGCCGTCTCCGAGCTCCTCCCCGGCGTGCTCGACGCCCAGCTCCAGCGCGACGCGCAGCTCACCCACTTCGAGTACCTCGTGCTCGCGATGCTCTCCGAGGCACCCGACCACACGCTGCGCATGACGGACCTCGCGCTCAAGACCAACGCGACCCTGCCGCGCCTGTCGCACGTGGTGAAGCGCCTCGAGGGTCGCGGCTACGTCGAGCGCTCGCCCTGCCCCGAGGACCGCCGGGCCACGCTCGCGGTCCTGACCGACGCCGGGTGGGACAAGGTCGTCGCGACGGCCCCCGGCCACGTCGGCACGGTCCGCGAGCACATCATCGACCGCCTCACCCCGGAGCAGGTCGACCAGCTCGACCAGATCGCGCGCTCGATCCTCGAGTCGCTCGACACCGAGGGGCGGCTCGACGCGCTCCACCTCCCCGAGGACTGAGTCGACGCAGGGGCGGCGCGACGGTGTGACGCGACCCACCGTCTCACCGTGCGCCACGCCCCTGTCTCACCGCATGGGACCGGCGTAGAGTCGTCCTCCGGTGAGTCCCGGCAGCGCGCGTCACCCGCGGCCGTCCGGAGCCGCCTCGTCACCCTCCTGACCCTGGAAGGTCCTCATGCGCCGCCTGAACGCCGTGCTGCCCGTCGCAGCCGTCTCGACCGCCCTGCTCCTCGCGGGCTGCTCCGCCGACGACTCCTCGAACGACGCCGGCTCGGCCGGCTCGACGCCCACGTGCGAGCCGGGCGCGCTGCCCACGCACACCGACGGCAAGCTGACCGTCGCCGCGGGCGAGGCGTACTCGCCCTGGTACATCGGCGAGCACGACAGCGGCGAGGGCTTCGAGTCCGCGCTCGTCTACGAGGTCGCCGACCGGCTCGGCTACGCCGAGGACGACGTCGAGTGGGAGCTCGTGACGTTCGAGCAGATCGTCAGCCCGAGCATCAAGGAGTTCGACTTCGCCGCGTGGCAGACGTCCATCTCGGACGAGCGGCGCAAGGCCGTCGACTTCTCGAGCCCCTACCTCACGACCCGCCAGGGCGTGATCGTGCAGGAGGCCGGCCCGTACGCCTCGGCCACGACGCTCGACGAGCTCAAGGACCTGCGCATCGGCGTCACGGCCGCCCAGACGAGCCTCACGCTCGCGAAGGCCGCGTTCGGCGACGACGCGAACATCGTCCCGTTCAACGGTGCGGGCGACGGCATGACGGCCCTGCAGTCGGGCACGATCGACGTCATGGTCATGGACGTCGACCAGGGCGTCGCGGCCTCGACCGAGTACTTCCCCGACTCCGTGGTCATCGGCACCCTGCCGGACCAGGGCACGGTCGAGCAGTACGGCCTGGTCCTGGACCTGGGCTCCGTGCTCACGGACTGCGTCTCGGCCGCGGTCGACTCGCTCGAGGAGGACGGCACGCTCGCCGAGCTGCGCACCACGTGGCTCAAGTCGGACGACATCCCCGAGCTGGGCTGAGGTGAGCGGGGGCGCTCCGGGCGTCGCACCGCCCGAGGACAGCAAGCCCGACGGCGGCGCTCGCCCCGGGACCGCAGCCTGGACCCCGTCCCCGCTCGCGGTGGCGAGGGACTCCTACCGGCGTGCGCGGCGCCGTCGGGCAGCGTGGGTGTCCACGCTCTCGACCGTGGTCGTGGTCGCGGTCCTGTACGTCGTGGTGACCACGGCCCCCGGGTGGGAGCGCACGCGCGACGCGTTCTTCTCCCCGGCCAGCGCGTGGGACTCGCTCCCCGCGATCGCCGAGGGCCTGTGGCTCAACCTGCGGGTGTGGGTCGTGGCGTCGGTCGTCGGGATGGTGCTCGGCATGGCGCTCGCCGTGATCCGCACGAGCCGCATCCCGGCGCTGTTCCCGCTGCGCGCGTTCGCGGTCGCGTACGTCGACGTGTTCCGCGGCGTGCCGCTGCTGCTGGTCCTGCTGCTCGTCGGGTTCGGGCTGCCGGCGCTGCGCCTCGAGTGGTTGCCGACGTCGGGGGCGTTCCTCGGTGCGCTCGCGATCATCCTCACGTACACCGCGTACCTCGCTGAGGTGTTCCGGGCAGGGATCGAGTCGGTGCACCCGTCCCAGGTCTCGGCCGCGCGCTCGCTCGGGCTGACCCGCGCGCAGACGACCCGCAAGGTCGTGCTGCCGCAGGCCGTGCGCCACGTGACCGCGCCGCTCGCGAGCAACCTCGTCTCGCTCCAGAAGGACTCGGGGCTCATCTCGATCCTGGGCGCCGTGGACGCGATCCGGGCCGCGCAGATCGCGGCGTCGGGCAGCTACAACTTCACGCCCTACGTGGTGGCGGGCGTCCTGTTCCTGCTCGTGTCGATCCCGCTCACGCGCGTCGTCGACGTGTACTCGGCCCGCCAAGGCTGGCGCGGGTCGCTCGCGACCGTGAGCGGGGCGGGGGCCATCCGATGAGCCACCTGCTGTCCCTGCGCGGGATCCGCAAGACGTACGGCGAGCGCCTCGTGCTCGACGAGATCGACCTCGACGTCGACGAGCACCGCTGCGTCGTGCTCGTCGGGGCGTCGGGCTCGGGCAAGTCGACGCTGCTGCGCGTCGTGAACCTCCTGGAGGAGATCGACGACGGCGAGATCCTGCTCGACGGGCAGGACGTCGCCGACCCGCGTCTGGACGCGAACGTCGTCCGGGCGCGCATGGGCCTGGTGTTCCAGTCCTACAACCTCTTCCCGCACATGAAGGTCATGGACAACGTGACCCTCGCCCCGCGCCTCGTGCACAAGCGGGGTCGCGCCGAGGCCGAGGCCGCGGCCGAGGCCATGCTGCGCCGGGTCGGCCTCGCGCACCGCATGACGGCCTACCCCGACCAGCTCAGCGGGGGAGAGCAGCAGCGGGCCGCGATCGCGCGGGCGCTCGTGTCCTCGCCCGAGCTCCTGCTGCTCGACGAGGTCACCTCGGCGCTCGACCCCGAGCTCGTGGGCGAGGTCCTCGACCTGCTCGCGGACCTGCGCGCCGAGGGCGTGACGATGCTCGTCGCGACCCACGAGATGGGCTTCGCGCGCGAGGTCGCCGACGAGGTCTGCTTCCTGCACCAGGGGCGCGTGCACGAGCGCGGCACGCCCGAGCAGGTCCTCGGCGACCCGCAGCGCGAGCGGACCCGGGAGTTCCTGCGCCGGCTGCGCTGACCGCGACTGGGCCGGCCACGGGGACGCCGCCCTTCCGTGCGGGCCGCGCGGCGCGCATCATGGAAGCAGGTTCCTCAGCGGGGAGGCGCGACATGTTGGCAGCGGTCGGAGACAGGATCATCCGGGCCTCGGGGGTCGTCGGCGGCGCGGTCCGCGACGGCATGGTCGTCGAGGTCCAGCACGAGGACGGCTCGCCGCCCTACCTGGTCGAGTGGGCCGACACGGGTGAACGGACGCTCGTCTACCCGGGGCCCGACACCATGGTCCGCGCCCCCGTCGAGGGCGCCGAGGCGCACGAGGTCGTCGTCCCGGTGCACGCGAAGTCCTGGCACGTCCAGGTGAGCCTCGTCGAGAGCGAGGGGCGCACGACGGCGGAGGCCATCCTGGTCGGCGACGTCCCGTCCGAGCTCCACGCCGTGGGCAGGGCCCGCAAGGACCCCGGTGACACGGAGATCGAGGCGATCGGCGACCACGTCGCGGCGGCCCGCGCGCTGCGCGCGCTCGCGGACCGGTTGCTCGGCATCGCGGAGACGGAGATCGAGGGCTCGACGGGCGTTCCCGCGCACGTGCACCACTGAGCGTGGGCCGCGGGGCTCGTCGTCCGCGCCCGTGGCGACGCATCAACAGGGGCCGCTGCGCGCTCCCTCCAGGTAGGCCCGCCGACGGCGACGGGAGGGTTCGAGGAGGAGCCATGAAGCGCCTGGTGCTCTGCTGCGACGGCACGTGGAACTCGCCGGTCCGTGCGAGCGTGTCGAACATCGAGAAGATCGCCCGGTCGGTCCACACGGGGATCGGGCCCGACGGGGTCCAGCAGATGGTGTTCTCGGTCGAGGGCGTCGGCGCCCGGGGCTACCGGGTCGACGCGCTGCTGGGCGGGGCGTTCGGCTACGGGCTCAGTCGCAACGTCGTCGCGGGCTACCGGGACCTCGCGCTCAACTACGAGCCCGACGACGAGGTCTACGTGTTCGGGTTCAGCCGCGGCGCGTACACCGCGCGCAGCGTGGCCGGGATGATCGCGAGCGTCGGCCTGCTCACGGCGGACGCGCTCGCCGACCGCGGCGCGGGCAACCTGCTGGCGGACGCCGAGTCGCTGTATCGCGACCACTCGCCCGGCAGGCGTGCCCGGGTCTCGCAGTTCCGCGAGAAGTACTGCTACCCCCAGGTGCCCATCACGTTCCTCGGGGTCTTCGACACCGTGGGGGCGTTGGGCGTGCCAGGGATCACCCGCCGCAGGAGCCGGTTCCACGACGTGCGCCTGTCGAGCATGGTGCAGTGCGCGCGTCAGGCACTGGCCATCGACGAACGGCGGCTCACGTTCGAGCCGTGCCTGTGGGACGTCCCGGCCGACGACGACCGGCCGGGCGGCGTCAAGCAGGTCTGGTTCCCGGGAGCGCACAGCGACGTGGGCGGTGGGAACGCCTCGCCCGGGCTGTCCGACGTCGCACTCCTGTGGATGATGGGCGAGGCCGCGGCGTGCGGGCTCACGTTCTACCCCGACCGGGTCCTCGCCCAGCTCGGCGACGACACCGAGCTCGTCGGCAGCTTCACGCCGCGGATGGCCTACCGCCTGCTCAACACGGCCAAGCGGTGGAAGCGCCGGCCACGGTTCAGGGGGACACGACGCCTGCTCGCCGGCGTGCCTCTCGACGAGGGGTACGTCGACGACGTGCGGCTCTCCGACCTCGCCCTCGCGCTCAGCGCCGACCCCACGTCCACCTACGCGGAGCACGCCGCGAACATCGCCTGGTGGAAGGACGCGGCGGGCGGCGACCTCGCCGTCGAGCCCGTCCCGACGCTCACGGACGTCCCCCGGCGGCTCGTGCTGACGTGACCGGCGCAGGCAGGGCAGGCGACGACCGGCCGCGGGACGGCCGTCGGGAGACCACGCTGCGCGTCGTCGTGCACGGGCACGTCCAGGGCGTCGGCTTCCGGTGGGCGACGACCCGCCAGGCCGCCGCGCTGGGGCTGGCGTGCGACGCGCAGAACCTCCCCGACGGGACCGTGCTCGTGACGGCGCGCGGCGAGGCCGCTGCCGTCGCGACGCTGCGGGACTGGCTCCGCGGCGGCCGGACGCCCGGAGAGGTGGCGCGCATCGACGAGGACCCGGTGTGATGCTGGGGACATGACCTCGCCCGCAGAACGTCCTGATCCGACGACCCGCCCCGGAGCCGCGCTCGTGCCGCCCGACGCCCACGTCTTCGGCGCCCTCGACGCCCTCGTGACGATCGTCGAGTTCGGCGACTTCGAGTGCCCGTACTGCCACGACGCGGCCCCCGTCCTGCGGACGGTCGTCGAGGAGTCGGGCGGCCAGGTCCGGCTCGTCTTCCGTCACTTCCCGCTGTTCGAGGTCCACCCGTACGCGCTCACGGCGGCGCTCGCGGCCGAGGCGGCCGGGGCGCAGGGACGGTTCTGGGAGATGCACGACCTCCTGTTCGCGCACCAGGACAGGCTCGACGACGTCGGGCTCGCGCACTGGGCGCAGAAGCTGGGGCTGGACGGTGCGAGCGTCGTCGGTGACGCCGCGCAGCAGCACGGTGACGCCGTCGAGCGTGACTACCTGGCCGGGACGGCGCTCGGTGTGCGGGGGACCCCCACGCTGTACGTCGAGGGCGTGCGGTACCGGGGCCGGGTGACCGAGGACGGCGTCCGGTCGGCCGTGGCCGCCGCGCTCGCGGACGCGGGACGGGCGGCGGGGCCGGCGACCGGTCAGGGCGCCTGAGCCGAGGGGGCGTCCGAGTCCTTCCTCGGGGCCGCCGGACCGCCCACGGGCGCGGTCGGTATCAGTCGCGCGAAGAACAGCGCCGTCAGCGCCACGAGGGCGAGCACCGCGAGGCTCGCCCGCAGGCCCGTGATGCGGGCGGCCTCGTTCTCCTCGGTCAGGGCGGCGATCTCCTCGGGCGGGAGCCCTGCGCTCGTGAGCGCCTCCTCGACCTGCGCGTCGGAGATGAACGGGACGCCGCCCGCGAGCTCGACCTGTGCCGTCGCGGCGATCTCGGCCCGCACCGCGGGGTTGTCGGCGACCCCGGTGAGGAAGGTCGCCGTGAGTCCCGCGATGAGGACCGAGCCTGCGAGCGCGGTCCCGAGCGACGCGCCCAGGTTGGTCAGGGTGTTCTGCAACCCGCCGACGTCGCCGCTCTCCTCGTCGGGCACGGCCGAGACGGTCACGGCCCCGAGCTGCGAGGCCAGCGCCCCGACGCCGAGCCCCGCGAGGGCGAGCGGGACCGTGACGACCTCGGGCCCGGCACCGACCTCGAGCCCGGCGAGCAGGCTCACGATGCCCGCGAGCAGCGCGGCCACGCCCCACCGCACGACCGTGCGGGGCGAGGCGCGCGGGAAGAAGCGCGGTATCCCCACCGCCGCGAGCAGGAGCGTCACGGACAGGGGCAGGAGGCGGATGCCGGTGTCGAGCGCGGAGAGCCCGAGGGCGACCGACAGGTACAGGGGGACCGTGAAGAACAGCCCCGCCTGGAGCATGAACTGGAAGAAGAACATCGTCAGCCCGCCGTTGAGCTGTGCGTTGCGCAGCATCTCGGGCCGCACGAGCGGTTCCTTGCCCGCGGCGACGACGCGGTGCTCCCACGCGAAGAACAGCCGCACGACCAGCATCCCGGCCAGGATCAGCCAGATGGTCGGGGACAGGCCGAGCCACGACGGCCCGCCCGGCCGGGTCTGGACCCAGCCCCACTCGCCCGAGCGCAGGACGCCGAACACCGCGATACCGAGGCCGACCGCGGACAGAGCCGCGCCGACCAGGTCGAGCCGGAACCGCGGCCCGAGCGGCGCGTCGGCGATCCGGCGCGTGAGCAGCAGGATCACCGCGACGATCACGACCTCGCCGACGAACACGTAGCGCCACGTCCAGTACGTCGTGACGAGCCCGCCCACGAGCGGCCCTGCGGCCACCGCGATGGCGCCCGCGGACGCGACCAGCCCGTAGGCGCGCGGCCGGTCGGGGGCCGCGAAGTTCGAGGCGACGAGCGCGACGATCGCGGGCATGATGAGCGCCGCGCCGATCCCCTCGAGCACCGACCAGCCGAGGATCAGCACCCCGAGGTTCGGCGCGAGGGCGGTCGTGAAGGAACCGCACGCGTAGATGATGCACCCGAGCACGAATGCCCGACGGCGCCCGATCAGCCCGCCGACCTTGCCGCCCGGGATCATGAGCGTGGCCATGACGAGCGTGTAGAGCGTGATGGCGGTCTGGATGCCCGTGACCGTGGTGCCCACGTCCTGCGCGACCTGCGCGATCGACACGTTCATGACCGAGCTGTCGAGCGTCATGACGAACTGGCCCGAGGCGAGCGTCAGCAGGACGACGCCCGTGGCGCGCTCAGCGGTTCGAGCCACGGTCTGCTCCGGTGCTGCACGAGCCCATGGTCGCCCCCGGTCGTCTGCGTCGCGGCGGCGGGTCGTCGGCGGCCCGCCGTGAGTCTCAGTGTGTCGCCCGGGGGGCGGACGGGCCACCGCACGACCTGCCTACTCCTCGGCGTCCTCGACCGCCTCGGGCGCGCGCCACGGCCGCGGGGGCAGCCCGGGCGGCGGTCCCGTGGACTCGGGCGAGCACAGGGGGAGCCGCTCGCCCAGGATGCGCAGCGTCACGGACCCGGCGACGGCCGCGACCAGCGACCCCGCGAGGATCCCGATCTTGGCCTGCTCGACGAGCGCCTCGTCGTCGAACGCGAGCTCGGCGATGAACAGGGAGATGGTGAACCCGATGCCTGCGAGCATCGCGCCGCCCAGCAGGTGCGAGTAGCGCACCCGGCCGGGCAGGTCGCCCAGGTTCAGCCGCAGGGCCAGGGCCGAGGCGCCGAAGATCCCGACGGCGTTGCCCACCACGAGCGCGACCGCGACGCCGATCGTGAGCCGCGACGTCATCGCGGCCGACAGCGACTCGGCGTCGAGCTGCACGCCCGCGTTCGCCAGGCCGAAGACGGGCACGACGACGTAGGCGCTCCACGGGTGCAGGACACGCTGGAGCCGGTCGCTCGCGGGCACGGCCGCGCGTGCGGCGAGCTCGGTCAGGTGCTCGCGCTCCGCCGTCGTCTCCTCGCGCAGACGCTGGGCGTACCCCGGGACGTCGTCGACCTGGTCGGGACGGGCCCGGCGGGAGGGGACGAGCAGCCCGACCAGGACGCCCGCGAGCGTCGCGTGCACGCCCGAGGAGTAGACGGCGAGCCACAGCGCGACGCCCACGCCCACGTAGGGCGCGAGGCGCCAGACGCCGAGCCAGCGCAGCACGAGCATGCCCGCGACGAGGACCCCCGCGATCGCGAGACCGGGCAGCCACACGCCGTCGTTGTAGAAGACGGCCATGACCGTGATGGCGCCGATGTCGTCGACGACCGCGAGCGTCAGCAGGAACAGCCGGAGCCGGTCGGGGCAGCGCGGGCCGAACAGCGCGAGGACCCCCACGAGGAACGCCGTGTCGGTCGACATGACGACGCCCCAGCCGTGCTGCGCGTCGGTGCCCGCGTTGAACGCCAGGTAGACGAGCGCGGGCACCAGGAGCCCGCCCAGGGCACCGAGCGCCGGGACCGCGACCGTCCGCCGGTTGCGCAGCTCACCGCTCGTGACCTCGCGGTTGATCTCGAGGCCGATCACGAGGAAGAAGACCGCCATCGCGGCGTCGTTGACCCAGTGGTGCAGGTCCATGTCGAGCGACCAGCCGCCCAGGTGGATCCCGGCCGTCGTGGCCCACAGGTCGTCGTACGACGCGGACCAGGGCGAGTTCGCCCACACGAGCGCGACCACGGTCGCGGCGAGCAGCAGCACCGCACCGCCCGCCTCGGTCGCGAGGAACTGCCGGACCGCGGGCGCGACCGGTCTCACGGGGAAGCGCAGCGGTGGCCCCGGCCGTTGCTCGAGCGTCGGGAGGAGCGGACGCCCGCCGGGCTGCGCCGGCGGGACCGGGGGAGTGGACGTCACCGCTCCAAGGTCGCAGCGCGCGGCGCACGACGCAACCGTCGGACGGGCGCGCCCGCGGCCCGCGGATCGTGACAGGCTGGGACCTGTGGCCGCCGGGCGGGCGGCCCGCCCGGGCGTGGTGAGGAGCAGACGTGACGGCAGAGCAGGCAGCGTGGACCGGAGAGGCGAGAAGCGGCCCGACGGCGCCGCCCACCGCCGCGCCGCCCGCACCCGGGGCGCGGCACCAGCAGGCCGCGGGTGCCCGCCGCGTGAGCGTCGACCAGCACCGCCGCGAGGTCGAGGCGCTGCTCCGACCGGCGCTCGCGGCTCGGGGCGTCGAGCGCGTGGCGCTGGTCGACGCGCTCGACCGGGTGCTCGCGGCGGACCTGTCCGCCCCCGTCGACCAGCCTGCGTTCCGCAGCTCGCAGATGGACGGCTACGCGGTGCGGTCCGCGGACGTCGACGGTGCCTCGGGAGCCTCGCCCGTCGTGCTGCCCGTCGTGGCCGAGATCCCCGCGGGTCCCGGCACGCCGGCGGTCCTCGCCCCGGGGACGGCGGCCCGGATCATGACCGGTGCCGTCGTGCCGGAGGGGAGCGACGCCGTCGTGCCCGTGGAGGACACCGACGCGGAGCGGTTCGGCGCGCACACGACCGAGACCCCGCGCGGGTCCGTCGGGACGGACGTCGGGGTGCTGGCGTCGCGCGGCCCGGGCGAGCTCGTGCGGGACGTCGGGACGGACGTGCGCGGCGGAGACCGGGTGCTCGCCGCGGGCACGCTGCTCGGGCCGCAGCACCTGGCCGCCGCGGCGTCGTGCGGCGTGCCCGTGCTCGAGGTCCGGGCGCGGGTGCGCGTCGCGGTCGTCTCGACCGGCACCGAGGTCGTCGAGCCGGGCGAGGCCGCCGCGACCGGCCAGGTGTACGACGCGAACCTGCCCGGGCTCGTGGCCGCCGCCCGACGCGCCGGGGCCGACGTCGTGCTCACGGGGCGCACCGGCGACGACCCGCGCGAGCTGGCCGCTCTCCTGGCACGGGCCGCCGAGGTGGCGGACCTGGTCCTCACGTCGGGCGGCGTGAGCCAGGGTGCCTACGAGGTCGTCAAGGACACCCTGGGGGACGGCGTGACGTTCCGGTCGGTCGCGATGCAGCCTGGCGGCCCGCAGGGGTTCGGGACCCACCACGGGACCCCGATCCTCACCTTCCCCGGCAACCCCGTGAGCGCCCAGGTCTCGTTCGCGGTCTTCGCGCGCCCCGTCCTCGAGCGCGCGGCGGGGCTCCCCGACCGTGAGGACGAGACGCGCACCGTGACAGCGGCGATCGACTCCCCGGCGGCCAAGCAGCAGATGCTGCGAGGACGGACGGTGCCCGGTGGCGCGGTCGAGGTCGTCGGCGGCGCGGGGTCGCACCTCGTGGCGACCATGGCGGCCGCCGACGTGCTGATCGAGGTGCCCGAGGGCGTGGTCCGGGTCGAGGAGGGCGAGAGCGTGCGGGTGGTACGGCTGTGAGCGGTGCTCCGAGAGCAGAGGACGAGACGATGACGGCCGACGACCAGCAGCCCCCGACCACCCCCGGCGACGTGTCGCGCGTGACGCGCGACGTGCTCGACGACGCCGTGGTGCGATCCGTGGAAGGTGCGGTGACCTCGCGCGAGTACGGCGCCGTCGTGACCTTCCGTGGTGTCGTGCGCGACGTCGACGGCGGGCGCGACGTCACTGGCCTCGACTACGAGGCGCACCCCGACGCTACCGAGGTGCTCCGGCGCTGCTGCACGGCCGTGTCCGCCGAGACGGGACTGCGCGTCGCGGCCGTGCACCGCTACGGCGTGCTGACGATCGGGGACGTGGCGCTCGTCGCGAGCGTCGCCTCGGGGCACCGGGCCGAGGCGTTCGCGGCGTGCTCGCTCCTCGTCGAGCGCATCAAGGCCGAGGTGCCGATCTGGAAGCGGCAGCACTTCACCGACGGCCACTCGGAGTGGGTCGGGCTGTAGAGGTGGCCGGGCCCAGGGTCAGTCGCGCGGGTTGTCCTTGAGGAGACCGAACCCGATGCCGACGAGCGCCCCCAGGATCAGACCGGGCCCGGCGAGCAGGGACGTGCCCACCGTGACGCCGATCAGGGTGCCGAGGACGGTGCTCGGGCCCGCCGTCAGACGGCTCGGACCCGGCCGGTGGACGGGGAGCGAGTCGGCTCGTGGAGCGGGCTCGTCGGAGGTACGGCTGTCGTGAGGAAGGTCGAGGAGGGCCACCCCTCCATGGTAGGTCTCGGGGTGCTTCCAGGCGCGGGATCCTGCGGCTCGTGCGCCTGCACGGAGGATGATCTTGGACACGTCGCCCGGGCTCGGTGCAGAACGTGTCAGCAGCTCCGTCAGCCCCCGATCGCGCCCATGCTGCGCTCGGTGCGTGCGAAGGCCTCGGGATCGTCTGCCGGGCCGCCGACCGCGCGGGTGTCGGGGGCGCCACGGTCGAGGCCGTGCGCGAACGGCTTGGCCCACATGGCACCCTGCCAGGCGGCGACGATCGCGGCGTCGGTGGCTGCGTCGTCGGGTCGGACGTCGGGTCCGGCGCCGGGGACCTCGCCGGGCGAGCCCGCGGCCCGGCCGGACCGCAGGAGCGAGCGCAGGTCCACCTCCTCGTTCCCGAACAGGCACGAGCGCACGGTGCCCTCCGCGGTCAGGCGCGTGCGGTCGCAGTCGCCGCAGAACGAGCGTGTGACCGACGCGATGATCCCGACGGTCGCGGGTCCGCCGTCGACGGCCCACTCCTCGGCCGGGGCCGACGGGTCCTCGCGCCCCACCGGGGTCAGGGAGAAGCGCTCACCCAGGACGTCGAGCAGCCGCTCGGCCGAGACGAGCTGGTCGCGGGCCCAGTTCTGGTCGGCGTCGAGGGGCATCTGCTCGATGAAGCGCAGGCGGCACCCGTGCTCGACGGCCCACGCGAGCAGGTCGGTCGCGCCCGCGAGGGTCTCGGGCATGAGGACCGCGTTGAGCTTGACGGGGGACAGGCCTGCGTCGAGCGCGGCCCGGATGCCCGCGAGCACCTGCGGGAGCCGGTCGCGGCGCGTGAGCTCGGCGAAGTGCGTGCGGTCGACCGTGTCGAGCGAGACGTTGACGCGGTCGAGCCCGGCCTCGACGAGCTCGCCGACGCGCTTGTCGAGGCCGATCGCGTTCGTCGTCATCGAGATCCGGACGCCGGGGGCCGCCGCGCGCGTGCGCCGGACGATCTCGGCGAGGTCGGGGCGCATGAGGGGCTCGCCGCCCGTGAAGCGCACGTCGCGGATCCCGAGCCGGTAGCCGATCCCGACGAGCCGTCCGATCTCGCTCGGCGTCAGCAGGTCGTCGCGGGGGATCGCGGGGAGTCCCTCGGCGGGCATGCAGTAGGTGCAGCGCAGCGAGCACTTCTCCGTGACGGACACGCGCAGGTCGTGGGCGACGCGCCCGTAGCGGTCGACGAGCGCCTCGGTGTCCGGGCGCCCCAGGGTGCTCGGCGCCCCGGTCGGGCGCACGCGCGGGAGCCCGAGGGCGACGGCGGTCATGCTCGCGAGTCTACGCAGCGGTCGGTGCTGGGGCGGGGCCTGCCCAGCGCGACGGACGCGTGCCGACGGTCAGCGCGCGGCCCGGGCGTCGTACGCCTCCTGTGCGGCGGCGACCTGGGGGACCGCCGCTTCGAGCACGTCCAGGAGGCCGACGAGCTTGTCGGCCACGACCTGCCCGAGCTCGGTGAGCGAGTACTCGACGTGCGGGGGGATGGTCGCGCGGACCTCGCGCACGACCAGTCCGTCGCGCTCGAGCCCCTGGAGCGTCTGGGCGAGCATCTTCTCGCTCACGCCGTCGATACGTCGGCGCAGGGCGTTGAAGCGGACGGCCCCGTCGCGCAGGCCGGCGACGGTCAGGACGCCCCAGCGGCCCGTCACGGTCTCGAGCGCGTGGCGGGACGTGCAGCCGCGCTGGAACACGTCGGCGATCATCTCGTCGGACGGTCCCGTGGTGTCGAGGGCGGCGTGGAGGTCGGTCACGAGGCCAGCCTAGCGCGCAGGCCGATCGTGAGCACTGTGACACAGTCGGCACTATCCAGAAGATTGCACTGACGAAAAGTTAGTGCCAGGCTGTCGCGGTACCCACCACCCCCTCAGGAGGACCCCCATGATCGCCGTCACCGCCGCCACCGGACACCTCGGACACCTCGTCGTCGACTCGCTGCTCGAGCGCGGTGTCGCCCCCGAGCGGATCGTCGCCGCCGTCCGCACCCCGGCCAAGGCTGCCGACCTCGCCGAGCGCGGCGTCGTCGTCCGCGAGGCCGACTACTCGCGCCCCGAGACCTTGACGACGGCGCTCGACGGGGTCGACGTGCTTCTGCTGGTCTCCGGCTCCGAGGTCGGGCAGCGTGTCCAGCAGCACGCCAACGTGGTCGAGGCCGCCAAGGCCGCAGGTGTCCGCCACCTCGTCTACACGAGCGCACCGCGGGCCACGACGTCTGCGCTGGTCCTCGCTCCCGAGCACAAGGCCACCGAGGAGATCATCGCGGCCTCGGGGCTGCCCGCCACGATCCTGCGCAACGGCTGGTACACCGAGAACTACCTCGGAGTGGTCGAGCAGGCGCGCGAGACCGGAGTGGTGCTCGGCAGTGTCGGCGAGGGGCTCGTCGCCTCGGCGAGCCGCAAGGACTACGCCGAGGCAGCGGCCGTCGTCCTCGCGGCGGCCGACGCCGACCCGGCCTTCGAGGGAGGCGTCCACGAGCTCTCGGGCGACGTCGCGTGGGACCACCCGTTCCTCGCCGCGACCATCGGTGAGATCGTCGGTCGCGAGGTCGTCTACCAGGACGTGACCCCCGAGGTGCACACCCAGGCCCTGCTCGACGCGGGCCTCGACGAGGGGACCGCAGGCTTCGTGGTCGCGCTCGACGGCAACACGCGTGACGGTCTGCTCGCGGCGACGTCGGACGAGCTGTCGCGGCTCATCGGGCGCCCGACGACGCCGCTCGCCGAGGGTCTGCGGGCTGCGGTGGGCGTGACGTCGGCCGCGTGACGACTGACTCCCGGTGAGTGCGTGGTTGTGCTGCGACATGCCGGGCGTGTCGCAGCGCAACCACGCACTCACCGGCACTCGCCGCCGACCGGCAGGTGTCGGGAACACCTCAGGCTTCCTTTTGGTTGAAGCATCAACTATTCTGGGACCCAAGAGGTCGGGACCCGGCCCTGGACGGAGGACACCATGACTGACCGCACGACGAGCCTTCCCGGCGCCGACGCCACCGGCTTCGCGACCAAGGACCTGCTCTCGGCCGACACCTCGATGGACGCCGTGACGCTGCACGTCGCCGACCTCGACCTGATGACCCGCTACTACCGCGACGCGCTCTCCCTGGCCGTGCTGACGCCGTCGGACGCCCTGCTCGCGTCGATCCCCGGCGCCGGGACCGGCTCGCGCGACGAGACCGTCGTCCTCGGACGCGGCGCGACGCCGCTCGTGGTCCTGCGCCGCGGCACGGACCTGCCGCGCGCACGCCGCGGCGAGGCGGGCCTGTTCCACACGGCCCTGCTGTTCGACGACGCTCCCGCGCTCGCCGCGGCCGTCGCCTCGGTCGCGCGCACCGCGCCCAGCACGTTCGTCGGCAGCGGCGACCACCTGGTGTCCGAGGCGTTCTACTTCACCGACCCGGAGGGCAACGGCGTCGAGCTCTACCACGACCGCCCGCGCGAGACCTGGACCTGGCAGGACGGCCAGGTCGCGATGGACACCCTCTACATCGACCCCAACGCGTTCATGCAGGAGCACCTCACCGACGCGGCGCTCGAGCGCGCCCTCTCGACCGACGTCGTGGGGCCGGACGACACCGTGGTGGGACACGTGCACCTCCAGGTGGGCGACATCCCCACGGCCCGTGAGTTCTACGTCGACACGCTGGGCTTCGAGGCCACGGCCTCGCTGCCCAGCGCGCTGTTCGTCTCGGCGGGCGGGTACCACCACCACATGGCCATGAACACGTGGAACAGCCAGGGGGCCGGTCCGCGCGCCTCGACGCTGGGCCTGGGGCAGGTGGCCATCTCGGTGCCTTCCGAGGACGACGTCACGGCGCTGGCCGACCGCCTGTCCCGGCGCGGGATCCAGATGCGTCACGACGGCGCGACGCTGCGCTTCGACGACCCGTGGAAGAACCTCATCGAGGTCGCGGTGCGCTAGCCCGCCCGGCCTCGACCGCTGAGTGCGGAGTACTTGTCGTCAGCAGGCCGTCTCGGCAGCAGCTGCTCCGCACTCAGCGCTTCGAGGGCTGCTCGTCGCGGTCGATGCCCAGGCGCTTGGCGAACAGCCGTCGCTGGACGAGCCAGCCGGCGAGCGCCAGCGCGGCCCACGCGAGGAACGACACGACCTGCTCCCAGCCCGGTGACGGGTCGCGCAGGAATCCCAGGGGGTCGGGGGCCACGCGCGCGAGGCCGCCGAGCACGATGCCCGCACCGCCGATCGTCGTGAGCCACAACAGCGCCCGTCGCCGGTACCTGTCTGCGAGGAAGCCGCAGGCCGCCGCGACCGCGATGACGATGATCGCCGCGAGGACCCAGTTCCCCGAGTCGCCCGAGACCGTGCCGTAGAGCTTGGCGCCGATCACGGCGCCGGTCACGATCCCGATGAAGAACGCCGCGAGCTTGAACACGAACGCGACCGCGATCCACGCGACGAGCGCGCCCAGGACCCCGACCAGCAGCGCGGTCGACTGGCTGGCGCCGAACAGGTCGCCGAGCATCCAGCCGAGGCCGAACCCTGACGCGATGACCGCGAGGTGGACCGAGCCGACGCCCAGGAAGCACAGGAGCAGGCCGACGGCGACGATGACGAGACCAGCGACGACCGGGTCCATGGGGACCTCCTGGCGTGAGGTGGGCTAGTGCTTGGCCTTGATGACGAGCACGGGGGCATGGGCGTCGAGCAGGACGCGCTGGGTGGTGCTGCCGAGGAGGAACTTGCCGACGGGGGAGCGCTTGCGCGAGCCGATCACGACGAGGCTCGCGGCGAGGCGCTCGGCCTCGTCGAGGATCGCGACGGGCGGGTCCACGCGGGCCTCGCGGTAGGTGACGGTCGCGGCCGGGGTTCCGGGGGGCAGGGCGTCGAGGAGGTGGGCGAGGTCTGGCGGGAGCGGCGGGTCGTCCTGCGGCGGTCCCTCGAGGGGGGTGAGCACGAAGACGGCGAGGGGAAGTGCTCGGCGGAGCGCCTCGGCGGCTCCGGCTCGCAGTGCCGCCTCACCCTGTGGCGAGTCGTTGTAGGCCACAAGTACGGTCATCGCCGCGGTGCTCCTCGTTCGTCGTGCCCGGGTCGACGGGCAGATCGCGTGTGCTCTGAACTCTCTCACACCGCACGGGGCCGCGCAGCGAACGCAGGAGCGCGTCGTGGGGCGCGGTGCCCGACGACGCCGCCCGCCGTCGGCGTCCCGGCGCGACCGGGTCAGGGGCCCGGGTTCGCGAGGTCGGCGGGCAGGCTCAGCGAGGCGGGGAGCAGGGGGCGGGCGACGGTGTCGATCGTCCGGGCGAGCTCGACGTGCCGGCTCGCGTCCATGCGGTCCGCCGGGGCGGTCACCGACAGTGCCGCGACGGCCTGCCCGGCGCGCAGGAGGGGGACCGCGAGGCAGCTGATGCCGGGTTCGTTCTCCTCGGTCTCGGTCGCGTAGCCGCGCTCACGGGTCGCGCCCAGAGTGGCCCACAGCGCGTCGTCGGTCACGGGGCTCGCGTCGCCCGCCGCGGCGGTGTACCAGCCCATCGCGGACCGGTCGGTCGCGCGGAACGCGAGCAGGGCACGGCCGAGCGCGGTGGTGGCTGCGGGGCGGCGGCGTCCGATCGCGGACCACACGCGGACGGCTCGCGCGGGCTCGACCTTGTCGAGGTAGACGATCTCCGGCCCGGACAGCACGCCCAGGTGGATGAGCTCGCCCGACGCCTCGCACACCGCGGTGAGCGCCGGGGTCAGCAGGGCTGGCAGGTGCTCCTCGCCGAGGAAGACGTTCCCGAGCGCGGTCGCGGCGGGTCCGAGGCGGTAGCTGCCCGTCGCGGGATCCTGCTCGGCGTAGCCGCGGTAGCGCAGTGCGGCGAGGGTGCGGTGCAGCGAGGTCTTGTTCAGGCCGAGGTCCGTCGCGAGGGTGCCCAGCGGGGTGCCGTGCGGTCCGGCGGCCGCGAGGCGCTCGAGCGCGAGCAGCGCCTTGTCGACCGAGCCGAGGGGGCTGGCGGCCGGTGCGAGCCCGGCCTCGGGAGCGTCCGTCTCGGCGGGCGGCCGGACTACCACGGGCTGGGGCCGTTCGCGTAGAGTGATTTCGCATTCCAGAACATCCGTTCACTATAACGAAACGCGAGGCCCCATGTCACCCGCAGCGCCCCCGACCGACCTCCACGAGCTCTTCGCCAGGGTCCGGGTCGTCCCCGTGGTCGTCGTGGAGGACGAGGCCCAGGCGCTCGCCCTCGGCGCCGCCCTGCTCGACGGCGGCCTGCCCATCGCCGAGATCACCTTCCGCACCGCCGGTGCACGCGCCGCGATCGCCGCCGTCACGCGCGAGCTCCCCGAGCTCGTGACCGGTGCCGGGACCGTCATCAACGCCGAGCAGGTCGACCAGGCCGTCGACGCCGGCGCCCGCTTCGTCGTCTCGCCCGGCCTGAGCGCCGACGTCGTGCGCCGCGCCCAGCACCACGGCCTGCCGATCTTCCCGGGGGTCGCGACGCCGTCGGACATCATGGCCGCCCTCGCCCTGGGGCTCGACGTCGTGAAGTTCTTCCCCGCCGGGATCAACGGTGGTGTGCCCGCGATCAAGGCCCTGTCCGCGCCTTTCCCCGGGCTGCGCTTCGTCCCCACGGGCGGCGTGAGCGCCGCGAACGCGACCGAGTACCTCGCGGTGCCCTCGGTCCTCGCGGTGGGCGGCTCGTGGATGGTCGAGAAGGCCCTCGTCGAGGCGGGCGACTTCACCGAGGTCACGCGCCGCTCCGCACAGGCCGTCGCGCTCGCGGCGCCTGCGGTGTCCGCAGCCCCCGCCGCCACCTCCGCCTCCGCTGCCGCAGGAAAGTGAGCTGACATGACCGACACGACACAGGCCCCCCTGGACCTCCGCCCGGCCGCGGACTGCACCTACGACGTCGTCTCCCTCGGCGAGGTCATGCTCCGCCTCGACCCGGGCGAGCGGCGCATCAAGACCACGCGCTCGTTCGACGCCTGGGAGGGCGGCGGCGAGTACAACGTCGCGCGCGGCCTGCGCCGCTGCTTCGGCCTGCGTGGCGCGATCGTGACGGCGCTCGCGGACAACGAGGTCGGCCGGCTGGTCGAGGACCTCATGCTCACGGGCGGCCTCGACACGAGCTACGTCCAGTGGGTGCCCTACGACGGGATCGGCCGCACGGTCCGCAACGGCCTCAACTTCACCGAGCGCGGCTTCGGCGTGCGCGGCGCCGTGGGCGTGAGCGACCGCGGCAACACCGCGATCGCGCAGATGCGGCCCGGGGACGTGGACTGGGACGAGCTGTTCGGGCGCGGCGTGCGCTGGCTCCACACGGGCGGCATCTTCGCTGCGCTCTCCGAGTCGTCGGCGGACGTCGCCGAGGCCGCGATGAAGGCCGCGCGCAAGCACGGCACGATCGTGTCCTACGACCTCAACTACCGGCCGTCGCTGTGGCAGGGCATCGGCGGCCCGGCGCGTGCCCAGGAGGTCAACCGCCACCTCGCGCAGTACGTCGACGTCATGATCGGCAACGAGGAGGACTTCACCGCGAGCCTCGGGTTCGAGATCGAGGGCGTCGACGAGAACCTGACCGACCTCGACACCGCGGCGTTCCGGGCCATGATCGAGACCGCGGCGGCCGCCTACCCGAACTTCCAGGTCATCGGCACCACGCTGCGCGCCGTGCACTCCGCGACCCGCAACGACTGGGGCGCCATCGCGTGGTCCCGCGTCCAGGGGTTCGCCGAGGCCACGCACCGCGCGGACCTCGAGATCCTCGACCGCGTGGGCGGCGGCGACTCGTTCGCCTCGGGCCTCGCGTACGGGCTCATGGAGCTCGGCTCGATCCAGGAGGCCGTCGAGTACGGCGCCGCGCACGGTGCCATCGCGATGACCACGCCGGGCGACACGTCGACGGCGTCGCTCGCCGAGGTCCGCAAGCTCGCCTCGGGCGGGAGCGCGCGCGTCCAGCGCTGAGTCGCCCGCCGAGATGCGGCGAACGGGGGTCCAGAGACGTTGCGGACCCCCGTTCGCCGCATCTCGGCACGGCTTGCGACCGGCAGTCGTCCGCCCTCCGCCCGGTCCGCACCTCCTGACGGCGCGCCGGGCGGCATCCCGCGCGCAGGCCACACGTCGCGGCTAGGGTGGACGAGGACGGACAGATCGGACACAGCCCGTCGGTAGCCCCCGCGGCCCGACGAGTGCGAGGAGGCACACGTGGTGCAGCGTGGTGAGGTCCCGCTGGGCCGCCTCCCACGGCGCACCGTCGACGCGCCGGCCGACATCGCCCGGGCCGTCGAGCACGCACGCATCCTGCGCGGAGCGGGCGATCCCACGGGAGCTGCCCGCGTCCTCGACCGAGCCTTCGACGCCGAGGGCGTGCGGACCCGGACCGTGTCCGAGCGCCTGCGCTTCCGGGCCCTCGTCCTGCGGGCTGACCTCGCGCTCCAGCTGCACGACGACGTCGCGGCCGCCCGGTTCCTCGCCGGCGCCGAGTCGCTGCCCCTGCTCGCGGACGCCCTCGCAGCGCTCGACGACGACCTGCACCTCGCCGAGGAGCTGCGCGAGCGCCTCGACGCCGACTGACCCGCCCCGCGCCCGCCGCCGTCAGGGTTGCGTCAACACCCGCCCGAGCCCCGTCAAGAACCCGTCAACGCCGACCTCCCGGCACCCGCCCAGGCCCTAGACCTGAGGTGTGCGCAGGAGCTGCGCACCGGCATCGCGCCTCCGCGTCGACCCCGGGCAACCGCCCGCCTCGACCGCAGCCGCCCGCCGCACGACGTTCGAAGGCAGAGCTCAGATGGCCGACCTGGCCTACATCCTGCTGACCGTGGTGTTCTTCACCGCCGTCGGCCTCATGGCACGCCGCCACGGCTCCTCCGGGGGGTCCTCGTCATGACGGTCCTCGACTGGGTCGGGCTCGGCACCGTCGTGGTGCTCCTCGGCTACCTGTTCGTCGCCCTGCTCCGCAGCGACAAGGTCCGGTGAGCGCGGCCGTGCTGACCCAGACCACCGTGACGGCCCAGGCCGCCGTCCTGACCCAGACGGCCACGCAGTCGGCGACACAGACGCCCAGCGTGTGGCTCGCCGTCGGGCAGGTCGCCCTGCTGCTCCTCGCGCTCGCCGCGGTCCACGCCCCGCTCGGCGCCTACATGGCGCGCGTCTTCACCTCGCCCCGGCACCTGCGGGTCGAACGGGCCGGGTACCGGATCATGCGCGTCGACCCCGACGCCGAGCAGAGGTGGAGCACCTACCTGCTCTCGCTCCTCGGCTTCTCGATGGCCTCGCTCCTGGTCCTGTACGGGCTCGCGCGCCTCCAGGCGCACCTGCCGATGAACCTCGGGTTCTCGGCGTTCGACCCGGCCGGCGCCTGGAACACCGCGGTCTCGTTCGTGGCCAACACGAACTGGCAGTGGTACTCGGGCGAGGCCGCCGCAGGACACCTGCTCCAGATGGCCGGGCTCGCCGTGCAGAACTTCGTGTCCGCAGCCGTCGGGATCTCGGTCGCGGTCGCCCTGATCCGCGGCTTCATGCGCTCCGGCACCGACGGGCGCGTCGGCAACTTCTGGTCCGACCTGACCCGCACGTGCGTGCGCATCCTGCTGCCCATGGCGTTCGTCGGCGCGCTCGTGCTGCTCGCCACCGGTGTCATCCAGAACTTCGACGCGCACACCGCGATCGACACGGTCGCGGGCGGCACGCAGCACGTGCTCGGCGGCCCCGTCGCGTCGCAGGAGGTCATCAAGGAGCTCGGCACCAACGGCGGCGGGTTCTTCAACGCCAACTCGGCGCACCCCCTCGAGAACCCCAGCCCCTTCTCCAACCTCTTCGAGATCTTCCTCATCCTCGTCATCCCCTTCACGCTGCCCCGCACGTTCGGCCTCATGGTCGGCGACAAGCGCCAGGGCTGGGCGATCCTCGGGGCCATGGGTGCGCTGTGGTTCGTCGCCGTCGCACTCATCACGTGGGCCGAGATGGCCGGGCCCGGAGCCGCGCCCCTCGCCGCGGGCGGGGCGATGGAGGGCAAGGAGACCCGTTTCGGCCTCGCCGCGAGCGCCCTGTTCGCCGCGTCCACCACGGGCACCTCGACCGGCGCGGTCAACGCGATGCACGACTCCCTGACCGCCCCGGGCGGCGGCGTCACGATGTTCACCATGATGCTCGGCGAGATCGCGCCGGGCGGCGTGGGCTCGGGCCTGTACGGGATGCTCATGCTCGCGATCGTCGCGGTCTTCGTCTCGGGGCTCATGGTCGGGCGCACGCCCGAGTACCTCGGCAAGAAGATCGGCCGCCAGGAGATCACGCTCGTCGCGCTCTACATCCTCACCGTCCCGTTCCTCGTGCTCGTCGGCACGGCCCTCGCGATCGCGCTGCCCGCCGGACAGGCAGGCATCCAGGAGGCGGGCCCGCACGGGCTCTCCGAGGTCCTGTACGCGTTCACGTCGGCGGCCAACAACAACGGTTCGGCGTTCGGCGGCCTCACGTCCGGCACGCCCTTCTACAACACGGCCCTCGGCATCGCGATGCTCGCCGGCCGCTTCATCCCCATGGCCCTCGTCCTGGCCCTCGCCGGACGCTTCGCCTCCCAGAAGACGGTCCCCGCCACCGCGGGCACCCTCCCGACGCACCAGCCGCTCTTCGTGGGCGTCCTGGGGACCGTCGCCCTGGTCGTCGTCGGGCTCACCTTCGTCCCCGTGCTGTCGCTCGGTCCCATCGTGGAGTCGCTCTCATGAATCGTTCTTCTCGCTCTGTCGCTCCCTCGGGGCGTGTCCCCGCGGGGGGTGGGACGGGTCTTCCAGAGGACCTCGTTCCTCGGTCCTCCGCCAGACCCGCCACGACCCGTCCCACCCCCCGCGGGGACGCGCCTGCTGGGGTGTCCGATGCGGTGTTGCTTCCTGTCGCTGGGGGCCCAGCAGGTGCTGTCAGTGATGGTGAGGCTGGTTCGTCGGCGTCTGCTGGCTCGGCTGGCAGCTCTGGCGGCCGCAAGGCCGGGCCCGGGCGGGGGGCGTCGCTCTCGTGGCCGCAGGTCCGGGCCGCGCTGCCCGGGGCGTTCCGCAAGCTCGACCCGCGCGAGCTGTACACGTCGCCCGTGCTGTTCGTCGTCGAGCTCGGGGCCGTGGCCACGACGCTGCTGGCCGCGTTCGAGCCCAGCGTGTTCGCGTGGGCCATCGCGGTGTGGCTGTGGGCGACCGTGCTGTTCGCGACGCTCGCCGAGTCGATCGCGGAGAGCCGCGGCAAGGCGCAGGCGTCGAGCCTGCGCGCGACCCAGCAGCAGACGACCGCGCGGCGCGTCATGGCTCCGTCCGACACCCTGGCGTCTGGCACGGGCCTCGCTGCCCTCCCGACGGCGGAGGTCCCCTCCTCGACGCTGGGCGTCGGGGACGTGGTGGTCGTCCGGGCGGGCGAGATCGTCCCCGGTGACGGCGACGTGATCGAGGGTGTCGCGTCGGTCGACGAGTCCGCGATCACGGGCGAGTCCGCCCCCGTGATCCGCGAGTCGGGCGGCGACCGGTCGGCGGTCACGGGCGGGACCGTCGTCCTGTCCGACACGATCGTCGTGCGGATCACGGCCCCCGCGGGTCACACGTTCGTCGATCGCATGATCGCGCTCGTCGAGGGGTCGGAGCGCCAGCGCACGCCCAACGAGATCGCGCTCAACATCCTGCTGACCTCGCTCACGATCATCTTCCTGCTGGCCGTCGTGACGCTCCAGCCGTTCGCGGTGTACTCGGGGTCCAAGCAGTCGATGATCGTCCTGATCTCCCTGCTCGTGTGCCTCATCCCCACGACCATCGGGGCGCTGCTGTCCGCGATCGGCATCGCGGGCATGGACCGGCTCGTCCAGCGCAACGTGCTCGCGATGTCGGGACGTGCGGTCGAGGCCGCGGGCGACGTCGACGTCCTGCTGCTCGACAAGACCGGCACCATCACGTACGGCAACCGTCAGGCGGCCGACCTCCTGACGGTCGGCGGTGTCACGACGGCGCAGCTCGCCGAGGCTGCCCGGCTCTCCTCGCTCGCGGACGAGACGCCCGAGGGCAAGAGCATCGTGGTGCTCGTGCGCGAGCGGTTCGGGCTGGGTGCCGCGCACGTCGACCAGCCGGAGGCCATCGCCGGCGCCGAGATGGTGCCCTTCACCGCGCAGACGCGTATGAGCGGGATCGACCTGGCGCTGCCCGACGGGCGCGTGCGCCGCATCCGCAAGGGTGCCGGCAGCGCGGTCCAGCGCTGGGTGCACTCGACCGGGGCCGCGAGCGGCGGGCCCGGTGACGGGGTTGCCGAACAGCTCGCGGCCCACGTCGACGCCGTGAGCTCCTCGGGCGGTACGCCGCTCGTCGTGGCCGAGCAGGTCGGCGAGGGACCCGCGCGCGTGCTGGGCGTCGTCCACCTCAAGGACGTCGTCAAGGCGGGCATGCGCGAACGGTTCGACGAGCTGCGCGCCATGGGCATCCGCACCGTCATGGTCACGGGCGACAACGCCGTGACCGCGCGGGCCATCGCCGCCGAGGCGGGCGTCGACGACGTCCTGGCCGAGGCGACGCCCGAGGACAAGCTCGCGCTCATCCGGCGCGAGCAGGCCGGGGGGCGGCTCGTCGCCATGGCGGGCGACGGCACCAACGACGCCCCCGCACTGGCGCAGGCCGACGTGGGCGTCGCGATGAACACCGGGACCACCGCCGCCAAGGAGGCGGGCAACATGGTGGACCTCGACTCCGACCCGACCAAGCTCATCGAGATCGTCGAGATCGGCAAGCAGCTCCTCATCACGCGCGGGGCCCTGACGACCTTCTCGATCGCGAACGACATCGCGAAGTACTTCGCGATCCTGCCCGCGATGTTCATGGTCGTGTTCCCGCAGCTCGCGGTGCTCAACGTCATGCGCCTGTCGAGCCCCGAGTCGGCCATCCTGTCGGCCGTGGTGTTCAACGCGCTCATCATCCTGGTGCTCATCCCGCTCTCGCTCAAGGGCGTGCGGTACCGGCCGTCGTCGGCGTCGGTGATGCTGCGCCGCAACCTCCTGGTCTACGGCGTGGGCGGCCTCGTGGCCCCGTTCGTCGGGATCAAGCTCATCGACCTCGTGATCTCCCTCATCCCCGGGATTGGCTGACATGCCTGGAACTCTCTCGACCCCTGCGGGCGTCCCCGGACGCCCCGCCCCCCTCGCACGCCCCTCGGCCTCGGCAGGTGCCGCCTCGCTGTTCCGGCAGACGCTCGCGGGCCTGCGCGTCCTGATCGTCCTCACGCTGCTCCTCGGCGTGGCGTACCCGCTCGCGGTGTGGGGCGTCGGGCAGCTCGCCCTGCCGTGGCAGGCGAACGGCTCGCTCGTGCGCAGCGACGGCACGCACGCCACGTCGATCACCGACACCGGTGCGGACGGGGCCCCCGTCGTCGGGTCCGCGCTGATCGGGCAGGACTTCGCGGCGGCCGACGACGCCGAGCGCTGGTTCCACGGGCGACCCTCGGCCGCGGGCGACGGGTACGACACGCTCGCCTCGGCGGGCACCAACCTCGGCCCGCTCAACCCGGAGCTCGTCGCCTCGATCGACGAGCGCCGCGCGGCGCTCGCGGACCTCAACGGCGTGGACCCCGCGTCGCTGCCGGCCGACGCGCTCACGGCCTCGGCGTCGGGCCTCGACCCGCAGATCAGCCCCGCGTACGCGGCGCTGCAGGTCGAGCGCGTGGCCGAGGCGAGGGGCGTCGACGAGGCCGTGGTCGCGGACCTCGTGGCACAGCACACCGCGGGCCGGGACCTCGGGGTCCTGGGCGAACCGCGTGTCAACGTGCTCGAGCTCAACCTCGCGCTCGAGAACTCGGAGAAGATGAACCCATGACGACGAGCGCGAGGCCCTCCGCCGTGGACCGGACGGCGCGGGTGCCCCGTGCCTGAGACGCGCGGCGGTCAGGAGGCCGCAGGGTCCGGGAGCCCCCAGGAGGGGCGCCCGGACCCGGGCGCGTCCCCGGCAGAGAGCATCCCGCGGCCCGACGGCGCCGCTCGCCGCCCCGGGCTGCTCACCGTGTACCTCGGGGCGGCCCCGGGCGTGGGCAAGACGTACGCGATGCTCGGCGAGGCGCAGCGGCGGCGAGCACGCGGCACGGACGTGGTCGTGGGGCTCGTCGAGACCCACGGGCGGTCGGCGACGATCACGCAGATCGGGGACCTCGAGGTGGTGCCGCGTCGCGTCGTGAGCCACCGCGACGTCGAGCTGACCGAGCTCGACGTGGACGCCGTGATCGCCCGCGCGCCCCAGGTGGCGCTGGTCGACGAGCTCGCGCACACCAACGCGCCCGGCTCGCGGCACCGCAAGCGCTGGCAGGACGTGCAGGACCTCCTGGCCGCGGGCATCGACGTGGTGACCACGGTCAACGTGCAGCACCTCGAGTCGCTCACGGGAGACGTCGAGGCCATCACGGGCGTGCGCCAGCGCGAGACCGTGCCCGACCAGGTCGTGCGCGACGCCGACCAGATCCAGCTCGTCGACCTCTCGCCCCAGGCGTTGCGCCGCCGTCTCGCGCACGGCAACGTGTACCGCGCCGAGCAGATCGACGCCTCCCTCTCGTCGTACTTCCGCACGGGCAACCTCACGGCCCTGCGCGAGCTCGCGCTCCTGTGGCTCGCCGACCGCGTCGACGACGCCCTGACCCGTTACCGGGCCGACCACGCGATCGTCGGTACGTGGCCCGCGCGCGAGCGCATCGTGGTCGCCGTGACGGGCGGTCCTGAGGGCGAGACGCTGCTGCGGCGAGGGGCCCGCATCGCCCAGCGTGCCGCGGGCTCCGAGCTCGTCGCGGTGCACGTGCTCGCGACCGACGGGCTGCCCAGCGCCCCGCCGGCGGCCATCGCGGCGTCGCGTGAGCTCGTCGAGTCGCTCGGCGGGACGTTCCACACGGTCGTGGGGGAGGACGTCGCGTCGGCGGTCGTCGACTTCGCGCAAGGCGTCAACGCGACCATGATCGTCGTGGGCGTCTCTCGGCACTCGCGCTGGCGCGAGGCGCTGCTGGGCTCGTCCAGCACGGAGATCGCGCGCCTCGCCGGGACGATCGACGTCCACCTCGTGACGCACGAGAAGGCCCGCACGGGCAGGCTCCTGCGGGGGCGCTGGTCGGCGCTGTCCCGGCGGCGCAGGGCCGCCGGGTGGGCCCTGGCCTTCGTCGTCCCCGCCGTCCTCACCGGGGTCTTCTGGCTGCTGCGCGACGACGTGTCGCTCTCGACCGAGCTCATGCTGTTCCTCGCCGGGTCGGTGGGCGTGGCGCTCGTGGGCGGGCTCTGGCCCGCCGTCGCCGCGGCCGTCGTGTCGTTCCTGTGCCTCAACTGGTTCTTCACCCCCCCGACGGGGTTCCTCACGGTCCAGGACCCGGAGAACCTCCTGGCGCTGCTGGTGTTCGTGCTCGTCGCGGCCGCCGTCGCCTCGGTCGTGGACCTCGCGGCCCGGCGGACCGTGCAGGCGTACCGGGCGAGGGCCGAGGCCTCGACCCTCGCCGCGCTCTCGCGGTCGGTCCTCTCGGGCGAGGACACCGCACAGGCGATCGTCACGCGGCTCGCCGAGACGTTCGGCCTGTCACGGGTCGAGCTCGAGTCCCGTGCGGGGGAGCGCAGCCCCTGGCGGACGGTCGCGACCACGGGCCGCGCCGCGGGCGACGCGCCGGCCGCCGACGGTGACGGGCGCACCGGGGCGCGCTCCGCCGTCGGGCACCTGGACGACGCCGAGCGGACAGAGCTGCGCGTCGACGACTCGCACCGGCTGTCACTGTGGGGGCGGGCGCTGCCCGCGAGCGACCGGCAGGTCCTCGAGGCCTTCGCTGCCCAGGCAGGGCTCGTCCTGGAGTACCGGCGGCTGCGTGAGCAGGCCGCCCAGGCCGCCGTCCTCGAGGAGGCCGACGCGACCCGCACCGCGCTCCTCGCGGCCGTCTCGCACGACCTTCGTACCCCGCTCGCCTCGATCCGCACGGCTGTCGACGGGCTGGCCTCCCCGGACGTCGACCTCGACGCCGAGGACACCGAGACCCTGACCCGGACCATCCAGGACTCGACGGGGCGGCTCGAGAAGCTCATCGACAACCTGCTGGACCTCTCCCGGCTCCAGACGGGCAGCGTGCGGCCTGTCCTGCGCGCGGCGTCGGTCGACGAGGTCGTGCCTCTCGCGGTCGAGCCCTACGGGCCGGGCGCCGTCCGTCTCGACGTGCCCGACGACCTGCCCCTCGTGCGCACCGACCCCGGGCTGCTCGAGCGTGCGGTCGCGAACCTCACGTCGAACGCCGTGCGGCACAGCCCACCCGGCGAGCCCGTACGGATCACGGCGTCGGCCGGCCCGCGCGAGATCGAGCTGCGCATCGTCGACACGGGTCGTGGCCTGTCCGACGAGTCCAAGGTCCGCATGTTCGAGCCCTTCCAGCGTCTCGGCGACACGACCGGCGAGGGGCTGGGACTGGGCCTGGCCGTCGCGGACGGGCTCGCGCGGGCCGTGGGCGCGACCATCACGCCCGAGGACACGCCGGGCGGCGGACTGACCATGGTGGTCACCGTGCCGCGCGACGCACGGGAGGATGACGCCGTGAGCACTGACAGCGGTGGCCCGGCAGGCACGGCGGGCATGACGGACGACGAGAAGGGCGAGGTGCGCGGATGAGCGTCGACGGCAACAGGGTGCTGGTCGTCGACGACGACGCCGGGCTCGTGCGCGCCCTCGCCATCAACCTGCGCGCGCACGGGTGGGACGTGACCGTGGCCACGACCGGTGCCGAGGCGCTCGACGCGGCAGCGAGCGCCCGCCCCGACGTGATCCTGCTCGACCTGGGCCTGCCGGACCTCTCGGGCCTCGAGGTCATCGAGGGGGTCCGCGGCTGGAGCGCCGTGCCCATCGTGGTGCTCTCGGCCCGCCAGCTCGGCGACGACAAGGTCGACGCGCTCGACGCGGGCGCGGACGACTACGTGACCAAGCCGTTCGCGATGAACGAGCTGCTCGCGCGGCTGCGGGCCGCGGTGCGCCGCGCCCAGCCGGCCGAGGCGTCCGAGCCCGTCGTGGAGGCGGGCGACCTGCGGATCGACCTGGCCCGGCGCCGCGTGCTGCGCGGCGGGCAGGAGGTGCGCCTCAGCCCGACCGAGTGGTCGCTGCTCGAGGTCCTGGTGCGCCACCGGGGCCGCATGGTCGGGCGGCTCCAGCTCCTGCACGACGTGTGGGGGCCCGCGTACTCGGCCGAGACCAACTACCTGCGCGTGTACACCGCGCAGCTGCGGCGAAAGCTCGAGGACGACCCCGCGAACCCGCGGCACATCATCACCCAGCCGGGCATGGGCTACCTCTTCGAGGTCTGACCCGCCCGTCGTACCCTGTGGCACGGCCCCGCCGCGCGGCCTGTCCGGGCGCGCGGGAACCACCGCCGCGCGCCGACCGTTGAGCGTTCGACCCGACGAAGGAGACCCGTCATGCTGTGCCCTCTCGACCAGACCGTGCTCGTGATGTCCGACCGCAAGGGCGTGGAGATCGACTACTGCCCCACGTGCCGCGGCGTGTGGCTCGACCGGGGTGAGCTCGACAAGATCATCGACCGCAGCCTCGAGGCCGAGATCGCCGCCGAGGCCGGTGGCCCCGCCGCGGCCGCCGCGCCGCACGGTGCGCCCCGCGCCGCGACACCGCCGCCCGTGCAGTACCCGCCGACGCAGCAGCTCCCGGTCCCGCCGCAGCCGGCGCCCTACGGGTACGCCGACGACCGTCGCCGCGACGACTACCGGGGTGACGACCGTCGCCGTGACGAGTACCGCGGGGACGACCGCTACCGCGGCTCCGACCAGTACCGCAGCGACGACCCGCGCTACCGCAAGCGCAAGAAGAAGGAGTCCTGGCTCGAGGACCTGTTCGACTTCTGAGCCGCCGCGGCGCCGGCCCCCAGGCGGGGTCGGCGCCGTCGTCGTACCTCCGGGCCGCGGGCGCACGCCAGGCCTGCCCCTCACCTCGCTCCTGATCGGAAGACCCATGCCCGTCCTGGACTCGTTCTCGCTCGCCGGCCGCACGGCCCTGATCACGGGCGGGAGCCGGGGCATCGGCCGCGGCCTCGCCCAGGCCCTGGGCGAGGCGGGCGCGCGCGTCGCGCTGACCGCGACCACGCTCGAGGCCGCGGGGTCCGCGGCCGACGAGCTGCGCGCGCTGGGCCTCGACGCGCACGGCTACGAGCTCGACGTGACGGACCGCGAGCAGGTGGACGACGTCGTCGCGCAGGTCGGGCGCGAGGGCGGCGGGGTGGACGTGCTCGTCAACAACGCGGGGATCTCGATCGGGGGCGCGGCCCTGGAGATCGAGGACGACGTGTGGCACCGCACGCTCGCGACGAACCTCGACGGCGTCTGGTACTGCTCGCGGGCCGTGGCCCGGCAGATGGTCGCGGACGGGCGGGGCGGGGCGATCGTCAACGTCGGTTCGATGTCCGCGCAGATCGTGAACCGCCCCCGCTGGCAGCCCGCGTACCTGGCGTCGAAGGCTGCGGTGCACCAGCTCACCAAGGGGCTGGCGGCAGAGTGGGCGCCGCACGGGATCCGGGTCAACGCGATCGCGCCCGGGTACATCCTCACCGAGGCGTCGCCGGTCGACCAGCCGGAGTACTACGACGACTGCGTGGCGCCCGCGGCGATGAAGCGGTGGGGGACGCCGGCCGAGCTGGGGCCGGTCGTGGTCATGCTCGCGAGCGAGGCGTCGAGCTTCATGACGGGGGCCGTCGTGACGGTCGACGGCGGGTACACGCTCTTCTGAGCTGACGTCCGCGCGGTCTGCGGTGGGGTTGAGGTCTCGCGGACCGCGTCTGACTCGACCGCTTCTGGCTGATGAGAGGATAAACAAAAAGGTACACCAAGCAACTTATGCTTGACCACCAGCAGAAGTCTCCCTAGGGTCGGGCGTGCACCGGACCCCGTCACCACGGGCGCCGCACCGAAGCCAGGCCCACGACGTCGTCGGCCACAGGGCGGTGCATGCACTCCGCGTGCAGCCCACGCTCGGCCGAGCCGTCCAGCACGCAGGTGGCCCCTCGACCCGAGCACGCAGGGATTCGACGACGAAGACCTGACCGCCACCGGATCCCCACGAACCGCGGGCGGCAGAAGAGAGGGAGAACCATGACGCAGGACACCGCCGCCCCCGACGGACTGCTCAAGCGACAGATCTCGCGACGATCGATGCTGACCGGCACCGTCGCGGGCCTCGTGGCACCGGCCGTGCTCGGTCTCGGAGGGCCCGCCGCGGCGCACGGCAACGGCAAGCCGGACAAGGGCCACGGCAAGCCGGACAAGGACAAGGTCCGCCGCCTGACGATGTACGCCGAGGCGCTGCCCGGCGGGCTGATCGGCTACGGGCTCGCTCCCGGACAGGCGACGGTCCCCGGGCCGACCCTCGAGATGTGGGAGGGCGAGACGTTCGAGATCACCCTGGTCAACACCACGGACAAGCGCCTGTCGCTGCACGCGCACGGCGTGAGCTACAGCTACGACTCCGACGGAAGCCCGCTCAACGCCTCGTTCAACGAACCCGGCCAGTCACGGACGTACGTGTGGCGCACCCACGCCGCGTACACGACCAAGGGCGGCCAGTGGATGCCCGGCAGCGCGGGCTACTGGCACTATCACGACCATGCGCTGGGCACCGATCACGGCACCGAAGGCGTCAAGGTGGGCATGTACGGGGCCCTGATCGTCCGCCGCAAGGGCGACGTGCTGCCCGACCGCCAGTTCACCGTCGCCTTCAACGGCATGTCGATCAACAACCAGGTCGCGCCGAACGTGCCCGTGTTCGAGGCGAGGCAGGGCGAGCGGGTCGAGTTCGTGGCGATCGGTCACGGCAACGCGTTCCACACCTTCCACCTGCACGCGCACCGGTGGGCGAACAACCGGACGGGCTATCTCACGGGACCGAACGACCCGACCCAGGTCGTCGACACGCGTGACCTCAACCCGGGCGACTCGTTCGGGTTCCAGGTCGTCGCGGGGGAGAACGTCGGACCGGGCGCCTGGATGGTCCACTGCCACGTGCAGTCGCACTCCGACATGGGCATGGGTGGGATCTTCCTCGTCACGAACAAGGACGGCAGCGTGCCCGACCATGCGCAGGCCGCGCTCCACCGCTACCAGGGCCACGCGCACCTGTAGCCGCACCTGCGTGCGACGCGGCAGGACCGGCGATGCCTCAGGGCTCGCCGGTCCTTCCGCCGGGCGGCGGGCCGGGCCCGTTCGTCGGCCGGGCACCTAGACTCGGGTCCCGTGCGCCAGGTTCTCAAGCAGTGGGTCGACCCGTTCATCGTGGCGCTGGTCGCGACCATGGTCCTGGGCCTCGTGGTGCCCGTCCCGGCGGATGTCCAGCGGGTCGTGGACACGGTCGCGGACGTCGCGGTCGCGGTGCTGTTCCTGGTCTACGGGATGCGTCTGTCGACGACCGAGGTCTGGGCCGGGCTCAGGAACGTCCGTCTCCAGGGCGGCATCCTCGCCTCGACGTACGTGGTCTTCCCCCTCGTCGGGCTCGGGGTCTCGTGGGCCGTGACGCCCGTGGTCGGGGCGCCGCTCGCGGCGGGGATCCTGTTCCTGTCGCTGCTGCCCTCGACCGTGCAGTCGTCGGTCGCGTTCACGTCGGTCGCGCGAGGCAACATCGCGGGCGCGATCTGCGGTGCGACGGTCTCGAACGTCGTGGGCATGGTCGTGACGCCGCTGCTGGTCCTGTGGTTCATGTCGTCGAGCGGCGCGACGGGAGGCTTGAGCGGCCTGCGAGACGTTCTGCTGCACCTGCTCGCCCCGTTCGTCGTGGGCCAGCTCCTGCAGCCGTTGGTGGGCCGGTGGGTCCGGGCCAGGCGGTGGCTCACGCTGTCCGTGGACCGCGGCACGATCCTGATCGTGGTCTTCGGCGCGGTCGCCGCCGCGACGAGCGCGGGCGTGTGGGCGGGGATCTCGGGGTGGACGATCCTCGCGCTCGTCGGGATCAGCGCGGTGATCCTCGCGGTCATGCTCGCGGTGACGTGGTGGGGCGGGGCGGGGCTGCGGCTCGACGTCGAGGACCGCATCGCGCTGCTCATGTGCGGGTCCAAGAAGAGCCTGGCGACGGGGCTGCCCATGGCCGCGGTGCTCTTCCCGGTCGCGGTCGCGGGCACGATCGCCGTCCCGGTCATCGTCTTCCACCAGCTCCAGCTCATCGTGTGCGCGGTCCTGGCGCGCCGGTTGGCGCTACGCGACGAGGGCTGAGGGCCCTCGCCGCGGGGTGCGCGACGGGCGGCTCAGCGTCCCCGGACGGCGGGTTCGGCACGTCGAGCATTGCCGCTCGGGCGCGAGGGGCGTGATGAGCTGAGGCGCCGAGGCGTTCCCGCCGAGAAGTGAGTTGATGCCCCTGATTCCTGCGTTTCAGGGGCATCAACTCACTTCTCGGCGGAGGGTACGGTCTGCTCGCGGATCTGCCGCTTGGCGCGCAGCAGGATGCCCGTCATGCCGTTGAGCCGCAGAGGGCTCACCGCGTTCGTCAGCCCGATCATGAACGGGTAGTCGTCGGGCACGGCGAGCGCCTGCTCGGGCGTCAGCCCGTCGAGCCCCTGCGCCAGGATCGAGGCGAAGCCGCGCGTGGTGGGAGCCTCGGCCGGTGCGGTCGCGTACAGGTGGACGCCGTCGGCCTCGACCTCGGCGAAGGCCCGCACGGGCGACTGGCACTCCTCGACGCGCTCGAGCAGCCCGGGGGCGTTCTGGTAGCGCGCGGGCAGGTCCGGGAGCTCGCGCGAGAACTCGAGGAGGAGCTGGAGGCGGTCGCGCTCGCCGAGCGCGAGGAAGTCGTCGCGGATCTCGGTGAGGACCGGGGGCAGGGCGGTCGCGTCGTCGTCGGTCATCCGTCGATCTTCCCACCCGCGGCGCGCCCGGGCAGCGCCGGACCGCTCAGCGGACGGGCCCGCCGTCGGGCCGGTGGCGGGGGACCGGGGACCGGCCGCGAGGCCCACCCGGGCCCGGTCAGGCACCGCGCTCGACGCGCACGGCCCGCTGCCCGTGGATACGTTGAGCCACGAGTGCGCCGACGCACGGCGCGGACGGACGGAGCGTCATGGGAACCCTGTCGAACGACCTGCGCACGCTGAGCCACGAGGCGTACGTCTACCTGTACCCGCTGGTCACCATGGACCTCAGCCGGCGTCAGGCCACGAACGTGCCGGCGGGCGTCCGGCCCGGGTTCGGGCCGCCCAACGAGTTCCACCACCTGCGGGAGTTCCCGCCCGCGGACTTCCGGGCCGTGGTCCGCCCCAACTTCGACACGCTGTACGCGAACCTGTGGCTCGACCTGACCGACGGCCCCGTGCTGCTCCACGTCCCCGACACCGACGACCGCTACTACATGCTGCCCCTGCTGGACATGTGGACCGAGGTCTTCGCGACGATCGGCAAGCGGACCACCGGGACGGGTGCGGGGGACTACCTGATCGTCGGACCGGACTACGAGGGCGACCTCACGGAGTTCTACGACGACCTCCCGGAGGACGCCGCGCTGATCGTCGCGCCGACCCCGCAGGTGTGGGTCATCGGGCGCATCCAGACCAACGGCGTCGCGGACTACCCGGCGGTCCACGCGGTGCAGGACGGCCTGTCGGTGGAGGAGCTGGGGGAGCGGCCACCGTTCGAGATCGACCCGACGGCGGACACCCGGACCGAGCCGCTGCACCTGGTCGACGCCCTCGGCGCGGTCGACTTCTTCACGTACGCGACCAGGCTGCTCGACACGAACCCGCCGCACCTGACCGACTTCTCGGTGCTCGCGCGCATCGGTGCGCTGGGCATCGTCCCGGGCGAGGACTTCGACGCCGGGCAGTTCGACGACGCCGAGATCGCCGAGATCGAGGCCGGGGCGGCGAGCGCCCGCGCGCTGCTGGACACGTCACGCGCGACGCTCGGGAGCGTGGCCAACGGGTGGATGCTCTACCGCGACACCATGGGCGTCTACGGGAACTTCTACCTCAAGCGGGCCGTCGTCACGCTCGTCGGGCTGGGGGCCAACCCGGTCGAGGACGCGATCTACCCGCTCCTCGCGACCGACGCGGACGGCCAGGCCCTGGACGGGGACCACGACTACGTGCTGCACTTCGACGCGGACCAGCTCCCGCCCGCCGCGGCCTTCTGGTCGGTCACGATGTACGACGCCGAGGGCTACCAGGTGGCGAACGCTCTCGACCGGTTCGCGATCGGCGACCGCGACGACCTGCGGTACGGCGAGGACGGGTCGCTCGACCTCTACCTGCAGCACGAGAGCCCGGGCGCGGACCGCGAGCCCAACTGGCTCCCCGCGCCGCGCGGTCCGCTGGGCGTGACGATGCGGCTCTACGCCCCGCTCCCGGAGGCGCTCGACGGGCGCTGGGTCCCGCCGGTCGTGCGCAGGGTCTGAGTCGCCGGAACCTCCGCGCACGCCGTGCCGCGGGCGCGCGACGGATGCCCGACGGCGGTGGGCCGGGTACGTGACCCGGCCCACCGCCGTCAGGCATCAGCGGGTGGACGTCAGACGCGCGCGGGGACCTCGCCCGGCTCGGCTCCCTTGACGATCGGGACGCGGACCGCGTTGCCCCACTCGGTCCACGAGCCGTCGTAGTTGCGGACCTTGTCGAAGCCCAGCAGGTACGTCAGCGCGAACCACGTGTGGCTCGAGCGCTCACCGATGCGGCAGTACGTGATGACGTCGTCGTCGGTCGACAGGCCCAGGCCGCCCTCCTGGTAGATCGCCTCGAGCTCCTCGCGCGACTTGTACGTGCCGTCGGCTGCGACCGCGGTCGCCCACGGGACGTTGCGCGCCGTGGGGATGTGGCCCCCGCGCAGCACGCCCTCCTCGGGGTAGTCGGGGATGTGCAGGCGCTCGCCCGTGAACTCCTGGGGCGAACGGATGTCGACGAGCGGGCCGTTGCCGAGGTGCGCGAGCACGTCCTCCTTGAAGGCGCGGATCGTCTCGTCGTCCCGCTCGACGACGGGGTACTCGACGGGCTCCGGGGTGGGGACGTCGGTCGTCGTCTCGCGGCCCTCCGCGATCCACTTGCCACGTCCGCCGTCGAGGAGGCGGACGTCCTCGTGACCGAACAGCGTGAAGACCCACGCCGAGTACGCGGCCCACCAGTTGTTCTTGTCGCCGTACAGCACGACCGTGGTGTCGCGCGAGATGCCCTTGGACCCGAGGAGCTGGGCGAAGCCCTTGCCGTCGAGGTAGTCGCGCAGGTCGGGGTCGTTGAGGTCGGTGTGCCAGTCGACCTTGACCGCGCCCGGGATGTGCCCGGTCTCGTAGAGCAGCACGTCCTCGTCGGACTCGACGACGACCACGTTCTCGTCGTGCAGGTGCTCGGCGAGCCAGTCCGTGGAGACGAGGCGGTCCGGGTGGGCGTAGGCGGCGATCTTCTCGGTCGTGTCGAGGGGAGCGGACATGGTGTCCTCCTGAGGGCTCGTGGGACTGGCAGAGACGGGTGGCGGGGATGCGGGCAGGACGGCGCAGGCGGGGTCGAGCGGAGCGTGCCGGCGCGGTGGGTACCGCTCGGGCACGCTCGCCACTCTAGGAACGGGGTCCACGGACCGGAAGGCCCGTCGCGCATGCTGAGACAGTGTTACCCGCTGGTCCGTAGCGGCCGCGAAGCCGTCGCAGGAGACGTCAGTCTCGCGAGATCGGCGCCGTCACCGCGCCCGTGAGCGAGACCAGGTCGGCGGGCGCCAGCCCCACGTCGAGACCGCGGCGCCCGCCCGAGACGTACACCGCGTCGAACCCGAGGGCCGACTCGTCGACCACGGTGCGCAGCCGCTGACGCTGGCCGAGCGGCGAGATGCCGCCCACCACGTACCCGGTCGCGCGCTCGGCCGCGGCCTGCTCGGCCATCGCCGCCTTCTTGCCGCCCGCCGCGTGCGCGAGGGCCTTGAGGTCGAGCTTGCGGTCCACGGGCACGACACCCACCACGAGCGTCCCGTCGACCGAGGTCACCAGGGTCTTGAACACCTGCTCGGCCGGGATGCCGATCGCCGCGGCGGCCTCGAGCCCGTAGCTCAGGTCGGAGGACGGGTCGTGCTCGTAGGGGTGCACGGTGTGCGGCACACCAGCCTTCTCGAGCGCGACGAGCGCGGGCGTGCCGGCGTGGGGCGAGGACTTCTGCTTCTTGGCCACAGGACGATTGTGCCCCTAGACGTTCACGTCGACGAGCGACCCGATCCCGTACGTGACGGCCATGGCGATCGCGCCACCCAGGACCGTGCGGATCGTCGCGCGCCGGGTCGGCGCCTGCCCCAGCCGTGCGCTGCCCCAGCCGGTGAGGACCAGCGCCAGGACGACCGCGACGAACGTGACCGGGATCCGTGCGGCGGTCGGCGCGAGCAGGATCGCCGCCATGGGCAGCAGACCACCGACCGTGAACGACACGATCGAGGCGACCGCTGCCTCCCACGGCGACGTCAGGTCGTCGGGGTCGATGTTCAGCTCGGCGTCCGCATGGGCCGCGAGCGGGTCGTTCGCGGTGAGCTGGACCGCGACCTCGTGCGCGAGCTCGGGCGTGAGCCCCTTGGCCCGGTAGATCCCCGCGAGCTCGGCGAGCTCCTCGTCGGGCATGGTCGCGAGCTCCTGGCGCTCCTTGGCGAGCATGGCCTCCTCGGTGTCGCGCTGCGTGCTCACCGAGACGTACTCGCCCGCGGCCATCGACAGCGCCCCCGCGAGCAGCGCCGCGGCGCCCGCGGTCGCGATGACCGGGATCGACGTGCTGGTCGCGGCGACGCCCACGACCACGCCCGCGGTCGACACGATGCCGTCGTTCGCGCCGAGGACCCCGGCGCGGAGGCGGTTGAGCCGTGCACCGGTCCCCTCGCGGCGGTGCTGCTCGCCCTCGTGCGGAGTCGTGTGCGGTCCCGGTGTGCTCATGAGGCCACCGTAGGACGGGGGAGCGGGCCTGTCGTGGCGGGCCGGAGTGCGCCACGACGGATCTCGCCTTCTGGTCGGCCGGGCCCGTGACCTGCACCTCGGCCCCGCCGGGACCTTTGGCACTGGCCGACCCGGGCACCTCCTGGGACGCTCGGAGTGGCAGAGGTGACCGCCGGCAGGGGATGCGTCAGGGGCGCATCGGAAGCAGGGAGAACGCACATGAGCATCGACGACCCCAGAATCGAACGGATCCTCGCGGCCGCGTCCCGCGCTCCCAGCGTGCACAACACCCAGCCGTGGTCCGTCCACGTGCACGGCACGACGCTCGACGTGCGCGCCGACGACTCGCGCCGCCTGACCCACGCGGACCCCGCAGGCCGGGAGATGTTCATTAGCTGCGGGGCGTTCCTGGCGAACCTGCGGGTCGCGGCCCGCCGCGAGTCCTTCCGTCCGGTGCTCTCGCTGGTCCCGGACGACGGCGACCCCGCGCTCGTCGCGCGCGTCGACCTGGTCCCCGGTGTCCTGCCCGACGCCGACGAGCTCGACCTCGCGGTCGCGATCGATCGGCGCTCGACGTCCCGCGTCCCGTTCGAGGACCAGCCGCTCGACGCCGACGTCGTCGACGACCTCGACAGGGCGGCCACCTCCGAGGGCGCGCGCCTCGTGAGCCTCGCGCCGCAGGCTCCTGAGCGGACCGTCCTGCTGGACCTCGTCCGGCGGGCCGAGGAGGCCGCCGGCAAGGACCACACCGGTCGCGTCGAGCAGGCGCGCTGGGTCACGAACGACCCCGACCGCCCCGACGGGATCCCCGTCTCTGCGCTCGGCCCCGCGAGCGACGACGCCCTGGCACCCGTGCGCCACTTCGGTGGGGACTCCACGAGCGACCGGGCCGCGTTCGAGCACCGTTCGACGCTCGCGGTCCTCACGACACCGGGTGACACCTTGCAGGACTGGCTCGTGGCCGGGCAGGCGCTCGAACGCGTCCTGCTGACCGCGACCACGTACTTCGTGCACGCCTCGTTCGCGACCACCGTCCTCGAGAACCCCGCCACGCGGGCCGAGCTCACCGCGGTGCTCGACGCGGGCGTCCCGCAGATGGTCATGCGGCTGGGCTACAGCCCGACGTCCCCCCGCACGCCCCGCCGCCCGGCCGACGACGTGCTGCGGTAGGCCGCGTCAGATCGTCCCGACCGCCACGACGCTCAGCACCACGGCGCCTGCCTCGTCGCTCGCCGCGAGGTCGACGACGGCGCTGATCGCCCAGTCGTGGTCGCCGGCCGGGTCGTCGAGCACCTGGCGGACGAACCACGTGCCGGGTTCGACGCGCTCGCCGTCGGGGCGCACGCCGTTCTCGACGATCTGCACGAGGGCCGACGAGCGCGCCGCGGCGTCCACGCCGATCGCGTCGTTGCCGTGCAGCTCGAACATCGGGTCGAGGGCGTCGGCCCACGCGTCGCCGTCCCAGCCGCTCGCCTTGTCGAGGGCCTCGAGCGCGTCGTAGTTCTCGCGCGCCGCGAGCTCGACCCGGCGGAACAGTGCGTTGCGGACCAGGACGCGGAACGAGCGCGCGTTGCCCGTGACGGGACGGGCCGGGGCCTCGGCGCCCGTGCCGGACAGCGGGCCGTCGCCGACCTCGTCGTCCGCATCGTCGTCGACAGGGTTGGCCAGGCGCTCCCACTCGTCGAGCAGCGACGAGTCGGTGCCGCGCACCAGCTCGCCCAGCCACTCGGTGATGTCCTGGACCTCCTCGGTGCGGTGCTCCTCGGAGATCGTCTGGCGCATCGAGCGGTACGCGTCGGCGAGGTAGCGCAGCACCACACCCTCGGTACGGTCCAGGCCGTACACCGAGACGAACTCGGCGAACGTCATGGCCCGCTCGACCATGTCGCGCACGACCGACTTGGGCGAGAGCTCGGCGTCCGAGACCCACGGGTTCGAGTGCTTGTACGTCACGAACGCAGGCTCGAGCAGGTCCGCGAGCGGCTTGGGCCACGTGATGGTCTCGAGCAGCGCCATGCGCTCCTCGTATTCGTACCCCTCGGCCTTCATGGCCGCCACTGCCTCGCCGCGGGCCCGGTGCTGCTGCGCGACGAGCACCTGGCGCGGGTCGGACAGCGTGGCCTCCAGGACCGAGACGACGTCGAGCGCGTGCGTGGGGGACTCGACGTCGAGCAGGTCGAGCGCCGCGAGCGCGAAGGGCGACAACGGCTGGTTGAGCGCGAACTCGCGCGGCAGGTCGACCGTGAGGCGCACGGTGGGGCGCTGCCCGCTCGGGTACGTCGGGTCGGGCACGCGCACGCGCTCGACGATGCCCGCGACGCGCAGCGAGCGGTAGATGCGGAACACCTGGCGCACGTGGCGCTCGCGCTGGGCGTCGGTGTCGTGGTTGGCAGTGAGCAGGTGCTTCATCGCCTGGACTGGATCGACCCCGCGGTCACCGCGCGCGAGCACGTTGAGCACCATGGCGTGGTTGACCGTGAAGTGGCTGGTCAGGGCCTCGGGGTCGGCGTCGCGCAGGCGCTCGAACGTCGCGTCGGTCCAGTTGACCGCACCGGCAGGAGCCTTCTTGCGCACGATCTTCTTGAGCTTCTTGGGGTCGTCCCCGGCCTTGGCCAGCAGCTTGCGGTTCTCGATCACGTGCTCGGGGGCCATGACGAGGACCTCGCCGAGCGTGTCGTAGCCTGCCCGGCCTGCCCGGCCCGCGATCTGGTGGAACTCGCGCGCCGTGAGGTGACGCATGCGCTCGCCGTCGAACTTCACGAGGCTCGTCATGAGGACCGTGCGGATGGGGACGTTGATGCCCACGCCCAGGGTGTCGGTGCCGCACACGACCTTGAGCAGCCCCGCCTGGGTCAGGCGCTCGACCACGCGCCGGTACTTGGGCAGCATGCCCGCGTGGTGCACGCCCACGCCGTGCCGCAGGAACTTGCTGAGCGTCCTGCCGAACCCCGACGTGAAGCGGAAGTCACCCAGCTCGGCCGCGATCGCGTCCTTTTCCGAACGGCTCGCGACGTTGATGCTCAGCAGGGACTGGGCGCGGTCGACCGCGTCCTTCTGCGTGAAGTGCACGACGTAGACGGGCGCGCGGTGCGTCGTGACGAGCTCCTCGATCACCTCGCCCAGCGGCTCGACGACGTAGGCGAACGTGAGCGGCACGGGGCGCTCGGCGCTCGTGACCTCGGCGACGGGACGTCCCGTGCGGGACTCGAGGTCCTCGGTGAACGTCGAGGTGTCGCCCAGCGTCGCGGACATCAGGACGAACTGCGCCTGCGGCAGCTCGAGCAGCGGGACCTGCCACGCCCAGCCGCGCTGCGGGTCCGCGTAGTAGTGGAACTCGTCCATGACGACCTGCGCGACGTCCGCGTCGGCACCGTCGCGCAGCGCGATGTTCGCGAGGATCTCCGCGGTGCAGCAGATGATGGGCGCGGTCGGGTTGACCGACGAGTCGCCCGTCATCATGCCCACGTTCGCGGAGCCGAACACCGCGACGAGCGCGAAGAACTTCTCGCTCACGAGCGCCTTGAGCGGCGCCGTGTAGTAGCTGCGGCCGGGGACTCCTGCGCGGTGCGCGGCGAGGGCCGCGTAGTGCGCGCCGACTGCCACGAGCGACTTCCCCGAGCCCGTGGGCGTGGCCAGGATGACGTGCGCGCCCGAGAAGATCTCGATGACGGCCTCGTCCTGGTGCGCGTAGAGGTCGATCCCCGTCTCGGTGGCCCACTCGGTGAACCCTTCGTAGAGGGCGTCAGGGTCCGGGGTGCCCGAGCCGTCCGGTGCCGGCAGGTGACGAACCAGGCCGGGCTCGGGACGGGTGGTGGGGGTCGTGGTGCTCATCGTGGCCATTGTCGCAGAGGCGTTGTCCCCCGGGGGGTCCCGGGCCTCGGGAGCCCTCGCCGCGCGCGTCCGCGGCTGCCCGTGGAAGTCTGTGCGGATGGTGACCGACCGGCGCGCGGACGCGCCCCGCTTCCACCCCGAGACCGCGGCGCAGTGGCGTGCGTGGCTCACCGAGCACCACGACGACGAGGTGCCCGGCGTCTGGGTCGTGCAGTGGCGGCGGGCGAGCGGCCGTTCCCCGATCGACTACGACGCGCTCATCGAGGAGGCGTTGAGCTTCGGGTGGATCGACGGGACCGTGCAGACGATCGACGACGAGCGCTCCATGATGTGGCTCACACGGCGGCGGCCGGGGAGCCGCTGGACGCGGCTGAGCAAGGAACGGGTCGCGCGCGCCGAGGCGGACGGCAGGATGACCGACGCGGGTCGCGCGGTGATCGACGCTGCCCGCGCCGACGGCTCGTGGACGAGGTACGACGACGCCGAGGCGCTCGTCGTCCCCGACGACCTGGCCTCGGCGTTCGCCGCCGCGCCGCCCGCTCGAGAGCACTGGGACGCCTTCCCGCCGGGCGTGCGCCGGCTGATCCTGGGATGGATCGCGGACGCCAAGCGGGCCCCGACGCGCGCGGCCCGGATCGCCGAGACGGCCGAGAAGGCGCAGCGCGGGGAGCGTGCGCACTCCCAGCCCCGCTGAGGGGCCGCCGCGACACGAGGCACTGCGGGAGGTTAGCGTCCTGGCGACGGCTGCACCGCCGTCGGGCTGGAGGAATGAAGCATGGACGTCTTGCAAGAGGCGCTGATCGACCCGTTGAGCAACGCCCTGTACTCGTACGTCCTGATCTACGTCCTCATCGGCGCGGGCGTCTACTTCACGGTCCGCACGCGCGCCGTCCAGGTGCGGCTCTTCGGGCTCATGTTCCGGCTCGTGGGCGGCTCGACCGGCTCGGCCGAGGGCGGCATCTCGTCCTTCCAGGCGTTCTGCGTGGGGCTCGCGTCCCGCGTGGGGACCGGGAACATCGCGGGCGTCGCGATCGCGCTGACGCTCGGCGGCCCGGGGGCCATCTTCTGGATGTGGTGCGTCGCGCTCATCGGGATGGCGACCGCGTTCGTCGAGGCGACGCTCGGCCAGATCTTCAAGGTCCGCGCCGACGACGGCTCCTACCGCGGCGGCCCCGCGTACTACATCCAGCGTGGCCTGGGCTCGCGGCGGTGGGGGATCGTGTTCGCGATCCTGCTGATCTTCGCGTTCGGGTTCGCGTTCAACATGGTGCAGGCCAACACCATCAGCGAGGCGCTCGACAACGGCCACGCGGTCTCGCCCGGCTGGACCGCGGTGCTCCTCATGGTCCTCGCGGCCCCCGTGCTGTTCGGCGGCGTCAAGCGCGTCGCGAAGGTCGCGGGGATCGTGCTGCCGATCATGGCGGGGGTCTACGTCCTGCTCGCGGCGACCATCATCCTCATGAACCTCGGCGCCGTGCCGGGCGTGGTCCGGCAGATCGTCGAGGGCGCGTTCGGGCTCGACCAGGCCGTCGCGGGCACCGCGGGCGGCATCCTCGCCGCGCTGCTCAACGGGGTCAAGCGCGGCCTGTTCTCGAACGAGGCGGGCATGGGCAGCGCCCCGAACGCCGCCGCGACCGCGACGGTCTCGCACCCCGCCAAGCAGGGGCTCATCCAGTCGCTCGGGGTGTTCGTCGACACGATCGTGGTGTGCTCGGCGACGGCCTTCATCATCCTCATGGCCGGGCCCGCGGTCTTCGACCCGGGAACCACGACCGACGCCGCCGGGGCCTCGCTCACGCAGCAGGCCGTCGCGGCCCAGCTCGGGACGTGGACCGTGTGGCCCATGACGATCCTCGTGTTCGTCTTCGCGTTCTCCTCGGTGCTCGGCAACTACTCGTACGCCGAGGTCAACCTGACGTTCCTCGGTATCCGCGCCAAGGCGCTCACGGCGCTGCGCACGCTCGTGCTCGCGGCGATCGGGATCGGCTCGCTCATCGAGCTCGAGGCGGTGTGGGCCGTCGCGGACGTCGCGATGGCACTCATGGCGCTCGTGAACCTCGTCGCGATCGTGCTGCTGGGACGCTGGGCGTTCGGTGCGCTCAGGGACTTCGAGCGTGGTCGCAAGGACGGGACGGACGCCCGGTTCGTCGGGACCGGGAACCCGGACCTGCCCGGGGACGTCCCGGGCGACGTGTGGGCACCGGTCCCGCAGGACTCGACGGCGTAGCACCCGCTCGGCGCCGGCGCCGGTCATCGCAGGGGCGCGGTCAGCCCAGGTCCCAGAGCAGTCGGTAGTAGGCGATGCGTTCCTTGTCCGGCTCTGTCCCGTAGGCCTCGTACACGATCCCGTCGTAGCCGGGCCCGTAGTTCCACTCGGTGCTCCACGCCGCGACCGCGAGATCCGCCCAGCGGTCCGCGACCCCGAGCGACCCGAGGTCGACGTGCGCCGCGAACGTGCCGTCGGCGGCCAGCAGGGTGTTGGGTGCGCACGCGTCGCCGTGGCACACGACCAACCTGTCCATGGGGGGTGCGAGGTCGAGCAGGGGGCGCGCCTCGGCGACCGAGAGCTGCGCGTGCTCGGGGAACCACTCGGTCGGGCCCTCGCCGTCGGCGATCCGCTCGTCGGCGCGCGCGACGCGCTGCTCGACGCTCCACGTGAACGGGCAGTCCTCGACGGGCAGGGCGTCGTGCAGGACGCGCAGGCCGTGGCCGATCGCCGCCGCGGCGGTCGCCGGTTCGGCGATCCAGCGCGGGTCGACGGCCGAGGCCGCGTCGATCGCCTCGGTGACGAGCCAAGCGCCGATCTCGTCCTGCCCGGCGTCGAGCACCTGCGGCACGGTGGCGAAGCGGGAGGCCCACGCGAGCCGCTCGGCCTCGGCGAGCAGGTCGATCTCCGGCGTCCCGGCCGCGACCCACTTGACGTAGCGGTCGGTACCCCACCGGAACGTGAGGCCGCCGAGGTCGTTCTTCCACACCGGCACGAGGTCCCCGCCCCCTGCGGTGTCGACGAGCGATCGGACGGCGGGCGGGACGGGCACGGGGCCCGTCGGGATCTCGGCGAGCGGCGGTCGGGTCATGCCCCGATCCTGCCAGGCCGCCCAGCACCGCCGAGACGGGTGGTCCCGCACGAGACGGGTGCCCGCGCCACGGCCCGGACCACCCGTCTCGCGCCGGACCACCCACCTCGTGCCCCGCGGCCACAGGTCCGTCAGGCCGGAACGATCTCGAGCTGCGCAGGTTCGGGAAGCTCCGTCGGTCGTTCCTCGGCGACGCTGACCCACTCGATGCCGCCGAGCTCGCCGTCGAGGAGGTAGAGGAACAGCCCGTCGGGGGAGCCGATCACCCTCGCGTCCACCACGACCTGCATCCCGGTGCCGGTCCGGAAGTCGATCGACGGGCAGCCACAACCGCACGTGCCGGTCACCACCGCGCTCCGGGCCTGTCGGCGGAGCCCTGAGACCCCGTCCACGTCGATCGAGAGCAGGGCGTCGAGCACGCTGCGCTCGCGGTCCGTCAGCGGCCGGGGCATGCGGGTCGTGCGGGTCATGCGGGCAACTGTCGCACGCGTCAGGCCGGCAGGCGCTCGCAGACCTCGACGAGCCGTTCGCGCAGCGTCGCGGACCGCTCGGCGAAGCCCCGCTGGAGCCGCACGTACTCGGCCTTGCCTGCGGGGGTCTCGATCGCGACGGGCGCCTCGCCGTACGACGACACGTCGTAGGGGCTGGCCCGCATGTCGACCCAGCGGATGTCGCGGGAGAGCTCGAACGCGTCGAGCACGAGCCCGCTCGGCACGGCGGGGGACAGCTTGGTCGCCCACTTGTAGAGGTCCATGTTGGCGTGCAGGCAGCCGGGCTGCTCGAGCGCGGGCTGCGTGTCGCGCGTGGGCTGGAGCCGGTTGAGGCCCACGGCCTCGGGGGTGAAGAAGCGGAACGCGTCGAAGTGCGAGCAGCGCACGGGGTGCGAGGTCACGACGTCGTCGGTGCCCTGGGCCCCGAGCCGCAGCGGCAGGGGGTGGCGGTGGTCGCGGCCCTGGGCGTGGTCGCGGTAGACCATGGCCCACTCGTGCAGCCCGAAGCACCCGAGGCTCGCCGGCCGGGAGGCCGTGGCCGCGAGCAGGTCGCGGGCATAGCGCACGGTGTCGCCGCGGTCTGCGAGGAACGCGTCGACGTCGAGCGTCACGCCGCCGGTGGTGTCGGTCCGGTACCACCGCCAGGTGGCGCGCTCGGCGAGGAGGGGCGCGGCGCCGTCGGGCGTGCTGCTGTCACCGGAGAGCGTGACGCCCGCGCCGGGGTGCCAGCGCCGGAGCTGGGCGGGGCGCGTGGGGTAGTAGGTGAAGAGGAAGTCCTCGACGGCGTGCTTCTCGCCGCGCGCCTTGCGCTCGCGCCAGCCCGCGGTCAGGGCGTCGGCGCGCTCGGCGTGCGCCGTCGCGAGGGGGAGCCACGCGTCACCGGCGAGGATGTCCGGCCCGACGGCGTCGCGCGGCTCGGGAGGGCGCGTGCGGTGGGGATCGGGAAGCGTGGGCATGGTTCCAGGGTAGATGTCGGTCGGTGGTGGCCCGTCGTGGCGGCAGGTGCGTGGTTCCGGTGGTTTTCACCCGAAAGTCCTCTCCACGGCATCTCCACACATGGAACACTTGTGCCGGAGTGCGCGCCGAGCGCGCGCGCCTCCCTCCTCCGCACACTCCGGCGTCGCCGTGCCGTGCACGACAAGAAGACGAGCAGACGAATGACGTACCCCCCTCCCGGACCCGCAGAGCCGACCCCGCCGTCGCTCGGCTATCCCGGAGCGCCGCAGCCCTCGCCGTACCAGCAGCCCGGCCAGCCCGCCCTGCCCGGCCAGCCCGGCGCGTGGGGGCCGGAGCAGGGCGGCTACCCGCCGCCCTACGGCGTCGTCCCGCCCAAGAAGTCCAACGTGCTCGCGGTCACGGGCCTCGTGCTCGCGATCGTCGCTCTCGTGCTCTGCCTGATCCCGATCATCAACCTCTTCGCGGCGGTCCTGGCGCTCGCAGGCCTCGTCCTGGGCATCATCGGGCTCGTCAAGGCAGGGGCGCTCGGGAGCGGCAAGGGTATGTCGATCGCCGCGATCGTCATCTCGGTCGTCGCCGGGATCGGTGCGGTGATCTCCCAGGTCGTGTTCGTCGCAGCCCTCGACGAGCTTTCCACGAGCCTCGGGTCGACGAGCATCTCGAGCTCGGCCCCCGAGGAGCCCGCGGGAGCAGAGACGCCCGCGGACACGACGGGCGAGGACGTTCCCGCTGACGGCGCGGTCGGCGACTCCTCGCCGGCCCTCGTCTTCGGTGACGCCGCCGTCTACGAGGACGGCCTCGAGGTCGGTGCGAGCGCCCCGGCCGCGTTCACGCCCAGCGACACTGCGGCGGGCGACGAGGGGTTCACGCAGTTCGTGCGGATCGACCTCACCCTGACGAACGGGACCGCGGAGACGTTCGACCCCACGTTCACGTACGTCACGCTCTCGTCGGGCGGTGTCGAGGGCTCCCAGGTCTTCGACGCGGCGAACCAGATCAGCAGCACCCCGAGCACGCCCCTGCTCCCGGGCCAGTCGCTGACGTTCCCCGTGGTCTTCGGGGTCACGGACCCCGCCGACGTGACCATGGAGGTCAACGTCGGGGCATGGGAGTACGACGCGGTCCTGTTCTCCACGACGAGCTGACGCGCGCAGGTGGCGGGGCCTACGTGCGCGTGGGCCCCGCCGCCGCGTCCTCGGCGGGCGTCGGGTCCGGCTCGGGGGCCTGCTGCCAGGGCCAGCGGCCCGTGATCTCGAGCTCGAGCGAGAAGCTGAGGAACGTCCGGATGAGGACGATCGCGGCGAGCACACCGACGCTCTCGAGCGTCGGTGTGATCGCGACCGTACGGATGATGTCGGCGGCGACCAGGAGCTCGAGCCCGAGCAGGATCGAGCGACCGAGCCGCCGCCGGAAGAGGCGGTAGACGTTGCCCTCCCGGCGTCGGGTCAGGGACAGGAATGCCGCGTACAGGGCGCCGACCACGATCGCGGCGACCCCTGCCGCGTCGACCACCTTGCCGACGACCTCGATCACCTCGGCGAACGTCATGAGCCGAGCGTAGGACGGAACGGCCGTGCGGGCCGGGCGGGACGAGCGGCCGTCGAGTCAGGCGAGCAGACGCACGTGCCGTGCCGACCTCACGAGGGCCGCGGCAGCGTGAGGATCTCGGCCCCGTCGTGCGTGATCGCGATCGTGTGCTCGCTGTGCGCGGTCCGGCAGCCCGTCGCACTGCGGAGAGTCCATCCGTCGGCATCGGTGACGAGCTCGGCGGTGTCCTGCATGACCCAGGGTTCCAGGGCGAGCAGCAGCCCGGGCCGCAGCCGGTATCCGCGTCCGGGGCGTCCCGTGTTCGAGACGTGGGGGTCCTGGTGCATGGTCGAGCCGATCCCGTGGCCTCCGAACTCGGTGTTGATCAGGTATCCCGCGTCGCCGAGGACCGTGCCGATGGCGTGGGAGAGGTCGCCGACGCGGGCGCCGGGTCGTGCGGCCGCGATGCCCGCCGCGAGGGCGCGCTCGGTCGCGTCGATCATGGCGAGGCTCTCCGGGGGGCGTGCGTCCCCCACGACGAAGCTGAGAGCGGCGTCTGCCGCGACGCCCCCCAGGGAGACGGCGAGGTCGAGCGTCAGCAGGTCGCCGTCGGCAAGCGTGTAGTCGTGCGGACGTCCGTGCAGCACGGCGTCGTTGACGGCCGTGCATACGTAGTGGCCGAAGGGCCCACGCCCGAACGACGGGGCGTAGTCGACGTAGCAGGACAGCGCGCCGGCCTGGAGGATCAGCTCCTTCGCCCACCGGTCGATGTCCAGGAGGTTCGTCCCGACGGTGCTGCGGCCCTTGAGCGTGTGCAGGACGTGAGCGACCAGGGCTCCCGTCTCTCGTGCTCGGGACAGCTCGGTGGGGTTCAGTATCTCGATCATGCGGTGTCTTCCTCGTGGTTCCAATAACTATACCGGCCATGTTATCCCGGTACTAGAATCGGGTCCATGGTCAGGTTGCCGCTCACCCCCGCCGAGGTCGAACGCGGGCAGCGCCTCGGTGCTCTGCTGCGTCGGGCCAGGGGGGACCGCTCGATGCTCGAGGTCGCGCTCGACGCGCGCGTCTCGCCCGAGACCCTCCGGAAGATCGAGACGGGCAGGGTCGCCACCCCTGCCTTCCCGACCGTCGCCGCGATCGCCGACGTCCTGGGCCTCTCCCTCGACGAGGTCTGGGCCGAGGTCACGCGGCCGGAGGGCGACCGTCCCGGACAACGTGTCGGCCAGGGCGCGCGCGAGCGGCTGGCCTCCTAGGCGGCGAGGGCCCTACTCGGTCGCGTCGAGGAACGCCTGCGCGAGGCGCCGGGGCGCCCGCGCGAGCCATGCGTCCTCGAGGAGCTCCTCGAGCTCGGGGACGGCGACGCGGTCGAGGCGCGCAAGAACGATCGGATAGCCCGCGAAGTGGGCCGTCGTGAAGAAGGTGCTCGGCTCGTCGCCCACGAGCGCGAGCTTCTCGCCCTCGTCGGCGACGTAGAACCCGAGCGGCGCGGTGTCCGGCGCGGAGACGCCCAGCTCGTCCAGGTCCCGACGGCGCAGCGGACGTTCCCAGGCGAAGTTCCGTCCGTGCACGGCCCACTCGCGCGGGCGGTGCTCGGCCGTGTCCGGCAGCACCGCCGCGATCCGCCCGACGTCCTCCCACGTGGCCATGCTTCGACGCTACGCCTCGCGTGCCGTGACCGCTCGCGTCAGAGCGGTGCGCTCGCCGCTTCCTCGCCCTTGCCCGTCGCCCCTGGGGCGATGCTCTCGATGAGCACGACGAGCGTCTGGTTGATGCGCTCGACCTGACGCAGGACGACGTCCTGCGGGCGCGTCGGAGGGCCGGTCGGGTCGTACTCGCTGCCGAAGTCGAGGGTCTCCTCGACCGTGCCGGGGAGGCGGTCCGCCAGCACGGCTCGCAGGGCCGAGATGTTCGCGCTCGTGGTCCTGCGCAGCCGGTCCCAGTCCTCGGACGACACGTCGGCCCCCGCCTCGATCATGCGCTCGACCGCCCGGGCGAGGTGCCGCGTGTAGTAGGTCAGCGACCACACCGCCGTGAGGCGTCCCTCGATGCCACCGACCTCGAGCGCGCCCGCGGCACGCCGCAGGGGGGCGGCGGTGGCGTTGACCCGGCGGACGTCCTGGGTGATCACGAGGAGGTGCTTCTCGATCGCCTTCCGCGAGATCTTGGTGCCTCCCGCGAGGCGTTCGAGCCCCGCGGTGATCACGATCTCGACGTCCCGGAGGAGGGTCGCGACGTCCTTGTTGAGCTTGGTGCGGGTACGTGTGGGGAAGACGAACCATGCGACGGCCAGGGCGACCGCGGCCCCGAAGAGGGTCTCCAGGATCCTGACCTCGACCGCGAGCGTCGTCAGGCGTCCGAGGAACTCGTACAGGAGCGCGAAGAACATGGTCATCCAGAAGCTCGACACGGCGGGCGAGACCTGCTGGTAGTACCTCGAGGCGAAGATCGCCACGGCGATCAGCGGGAGGACGATCGCAGGGTCCGCGCCCGTCCAGATCGCGACACCGAAACCGACGGCCGCGCCGAGGACCGTGCCCGCGATGCGCTGGGCTCCCTTGACGAATGTCTCGCCGTCGGTGCCGCCCAGCACCTGGTAGGCCGAGATGGTCGCCCAGTACTGGTGCGTCGTGGAGACGGCCTCGCCGATGCCGAGCGCCGCGCCGGTCGCGACCGCCGCCTGCACGGCACGCTTCGTCACGGGCGACATCGGCACCTTGCCGTCCTGCGGCGGGGCCGAGGGGGCGACGAGCTCGTCGAGGGCCGCCTCGTCGTCCTGCGTGCCGTCGGGATCGACCGTGGCGAGCGGGGGCGCATCGGGGTCGAGGCTCGAGACCTCGGCGGTCCGCAGGACGTCGGCCGCCCGGTAGAGCTCGGTGCAGGCCTGGTAGAGCAGACGGGCGGCCTGCGGCCACTCCGCCGGGGGGCGGTCGCCCTGCCAGGGGGCGAGCTGCGTGGCCGGGGCCGCGGGAGGTGAGCCGTCGACGGGGCGAGCAGCGATCTCCGCGAGGTGCGCCTGCAGCAGCTCGATCCGTCCCGCGAGCCGTCCGCGCAGCTCCAGGGGGATCGCGGTGCCCGTGACGTTGCGCGCGGCGGTCATGAGGTTGACCGCGGCGAGCTCCGTGTCGAACAGGTGTAACCGGACCTCGGCGCTACGGGCGGGCTCGATCCCGGTCGCGTTCTCCCCGCCCGTGAGCTGCCCCGCGAGGAACGCCGCCCCGCGGTGCAGCTCCCGCATGTCGAGCCGGACCCGCTTGACGATGTCCGGGTCCCACCGAGCCCAGGAGACGGCGTCGACGAGCGCGTCCATCGACGTGACCAGGCGGCGTCCGAACCCGTCGATCCCACCGCGCAGCACCTTGAGGGGCCGTTCCGGGAGGATCACGTAGTTCAGGACCCAGGCCCACACGACTCCGAGCGCGGCCGCGGTGATGTAGAGGAGCACTTCCGTGAGGTGCAGCCGCAGGATGAGCGCGAAGTAGTACGCGACGAACGTGACCTGGCCGAGCGCCGCCCAGCGAGGCCCGAACCGTCCGACCCATACGCCGAGTCCCGCGACGGCCACGACGAGCACGGCGGTCCAGACGGGGGATCTCGAGACCAGCGCCCCGAGCACGACCACGAGGCTGACAGGGGCGATGAGCAGGATGCTCGTGACCTTGCGACCCCGCTGCGTCTTGTCGACCGAGATGCCTGTGCTGAGCATGGCGACGAAGCCGCCGAACATCGCGGGCTGGAGCCCGTCACGTCCGGTCGCCTCGAAGAGGACGTACAACGAGACGACGGCGGCGCTCGCCGCGAGCACGGCGCGCCCGGCCCCGCGCAGGCGGGCGTAGCCCGGGTCGACGAGGGACACGTGCTGGTCGACGAAGGTCTCCCACCGCGAGATCCGGCTGCGCGCCGACCGCTCCGCCGGTTCGGACGGGTCGGCGACGGGGCCCGCCCCGGGTCCGACGACGGGTCCGGGGACGTCCTCCTCGAGGAACCGGAGCACGAGCGCGTCGTCGGTGTGCAGGATCGAGACCGGCTTGTCGGTCACGATGATCGGCTGGTAGTCCAGGTCCCGGCTCACGGCGAACGTGATCTGCTGGGCGCGGTAGGCGAACGGCAGCCACTGGGTGTAGCGGCGGTAGGCGTCGTCGAGGTCGGTGAGCGGTTCGATCCCGGCGAGGTCGGCCATGTCGCGATCGAGCTCGACGAAGCGCGCGACCCACTCGTCCTGCCGCCCGCGGTGGTGCCCGCTCCGGGCGAGGCCGGCGAACTCGTCGGAGCTGACCACCTCGGGGACCGCGTGACTCGTCCAGCGCAGCCTCTTCTGCAGGTACTCGCCGAACTCGAGGAACTGGAAGGTCAGGGGGACGAGACCCGGTGTGGCTGTCGCCGGGTGACCGGCCGGCAGCCCCCACCGGAGCGCGCCGAGGGTCCCGCCGAGCATCCGGATCGCGTAGGGGAGGGCGAACTGGTCGCGCCCGCTCTGGAAGTAGTACGCCGCATGGTGCAGCCGCAGGCCGTCGGTGTACGACGAGAACGAGTCCGCGATGCCGTCGACGTGCCCGTCGAGCCCGCTCGGCTCGCCCTGCTGGAAGAACGGCGCCAGGCTCGCGACCGGGGAACCTGCACCGCGCTCCGCGCTGAAGAACTGCGCCGAGAGCGCGCGCAGGTCGCGGATCACGTCGTAGACGCCCAGGAGGAAGGTCAGGATCAACGACACGAGGACCACGCCCGTGAGCGTCTCGGCGATGCTGAGGAAGCGCAGCACGTCCGTCTCGGCCGTGAGCGAGGACCCGCCGACGGTCGAGAGCTGGGCCGCGCTGAAGTACATCGCGTTGAAGAAGTCGAGGCTCGCGCCCGTGCCGGACACCGAGAACGCGGTCTTGGTCATCTGGCCGTAGTAGATCAGCCCGAACCCGAGGATCACGCCGAACAGCCAGGCGACGACCGTGACCATGATCTGCAGGCCCGTGACCTGGCGCAGCGCGAGCGGGCGCCACCGCCTCGACATGCGTCGGGTGACACGGCGCAGCAGACGCCACTGGCCTGCGGCGAGCGGCCCCGCGATGAAACCGGACTCGTCGTAGTTGAGCGCGGTGAGGAACACGTCGAGCAGGGTCAGGGCGAGAATGACGATTCCGAGGACGAGCCACACTGTTTCCACGCGTTCAGGCTATCTTCGGCTCCTCGATCCGGCCTGGTGGAAATGTCGGGCGAACCGGGCGGTGGTTTATCTGCTGATTTGTCGGGGCTTCTTGTTGCGACAATGTCGCAGCTTGCCGCCAGGAATGCGAGGCGGCGAGGCGCGTGAAAGCGCTGGCCGGAGGGTTGCCGGTGCTCCGGTTGCACTCCTGCGGCGCCCGCGTAGTGTCGAGACATCAGACGCGAGACCGGTTCGTTCCGGCTGCCGGTCGCACTGGCGAAAGGTCGTGCAGGCAATGAATCTCACCCCACGAGAAATGGACAAGCTGTATGTCTACCAGGTCGCCGACCTGGCACGCAGGCGTCGGGAAAGGGGCACCAAGCTCAATCTCAGCGAGGCCCAGGCGCTGATCTCGGAAGCAATTCTCGAAGGAGCCCGCGACGGGAAGTCGGTCGCCGAGTGCATGGAGCTCGGAAAGACGATCGTGTCGGAGAAGGACTGTCTCCCGGGAGTCCGTGAGCGGCTCGCGCTGCTCCAGGTCGAGGCGACGTTCGTCGACGGCAGCAAGCTCGTCTCCTGTCACGACCCCGTGGCGGCCTGAGGTATGGGGTCGGGGGGGCCGGGGCAGACGCGGCTCGTCCTGGTCGGCGGGCACGAGAGCGCCGACGGGGCGGACGTGCGGTTCGTGGCGGACGCGCTCCCGGGCGTGACCGTCAGCCCGCCGGGCCGGACGCTCCACAACGCCGTGAGCGCGCTGCTCGCGACGGGCGACGGGCCCGTGGCGGTCCTGCCGATGACGTTCGGCCGGAACCCCACGATGGTCGCCGACACGGCCAAGACGCTCAAGTGGCTGAGCGTGGGGGCAGGGACGGGTCGGGTGGTCCTGTGCGACGACTTCGGCACGATCGACCACCTGGTCGCCTGGCTGCGCAGGGCCGCGACCGAGACCGCCGAGCGGCGGCCGGGGGCGGCCCTGGTGATCACGGCGACGTCGTCGAACCCGTTCGACGACGCGGAGCTTCACCGGGTCGCGCACCTCGTACGGACGCACGGCGCCGGGCTCCCGGTCGAGGTCGCGTGCGTCGAGGAGGACGCGGAGGTCGCCGAGGCGGTCCGTCGTGCGCGGCTCCTGGGGTCCACCGAGGCCGTCGTCGTCCCCGCAGGCTTCGCACGGACGAGCGCCGCCCCCTGGGGGATCGGCGAGCTCGCCCGGGCGACGTTCTACGGGCCGCTGATGTCGGAGCAGGCGATCCTCCAGGTCGTCCGGCAGCGGCTCGCCGCGGCCGAGCACAGCCTGAGCCACGGCCACGACGGGATCGAGACCGGTCTGCTCGCGGACCACGGCCACGGGTACGCCCACTCGCACGCCTTCGAGGAGAGCGGCGAGCACGGCGCGGCGGGTCACCAGCACCCGCACCCCCATCCTCATCCGCACCCCCGCCCGAGCGCCCCGCCGCATCCGTCACCTCACGGCGGCGGGGCGCACACCCACGACACCCACGACACCCACGTCATCCACGACACAGTCGACGCCGCGCGGCGGGACGCCGACGAGCTCGAGCCGCCGGCAGCGCGCGGCGTCTCCCACGACGAGGTCCTCGCCCGTCGTCACTGAGCGGTCGCCAGACCGTCACCGATCCATCGAGAAGCACCACGACGCGAAGCAGCAGCGGAGGGAAGAACGATGCTAGGTAGCCCCAAGTACCACCACACCGATGAGGACATCGAGATCAACGCGGGCCGAGAGAAGGTGACGCTCAGGGTGAGCAACACCGGCGACCGCGCCGTGCAGATCGGGTCGCACTTCCACTTCTTCGAGGTGAACCGCGCGCTGCTCTTCGAGCGGGAGAAGGCGTACGGCATGCACCTGGACATCCCTGCCGGGACAGGGGTCCGCATCGAGCCTGGAGACTCCCGCGACGTCACGCTGACCGCCTTCTCCGGTTCGCGTCACCTCGTCGGCTTCAACAACCTGGTCGACGGCGGGCTCGACTCGCGTCAGACCCGGATCGACTCGCTCGCGCGCATGACCGAGGGACAGTTCAAGGACGGCAAGCCGACGGCGCGGACCACCGGAGCTGCGAAGAAGGGGAAGAAGTAATGGCCATCATCTCCCGCAAGCAGTACACGGACCTGTTCGGTCCGACCACCGGCGACAAGGTGCACCTCGCGGACTCGAACCTCGTGATCGAGATCGAGAAGGACTACAACGAGGGCCACTACGGCGACGAGGTCGTCTACGGCGGTGGGAAGACCGCCCGCGACGGCATGGCGGCCGACCCGGAGGCCACCAGCGCGCAGGGCGCACTCGACCTCGTGATCACCAACGCCATCATCCTGGACCCGATCCTCGGCGTCGTGAAGGGGGACATCGGCGTCAAGGACGGCAAGATCGCCGGCATCGGCAAGTCGGGCAACCCCCATCTGCAGAGCGGGGTCGACCCGCGTCTCGTGGTGGGTGCGACCACCGAGATCCTGGCGGGCGAGCACTGCATCGCCACCGCTGGGGCGTTCGACAGCCACGTGCACTACATCTCCCCGCAGCAGGCGCAGGCTGCCCTGTCGAACGGCATCACGACGCTCTTCGGTGGTGGGACCGGCCCGACCGACGCGACGAACGGTGTCACGACGACGCCGGGCGCGTGGCACCTGCACCGCATGATCCAGGCCGCGGAGGACATGCCCGTCAACATGGGCTTCCACGGCAAGGGCAACGGGTCGCTGCCCGCGCCGCTCGTGGAGCAGATCGAGGCCGGAGCCTCGTCGCTCAAGGTCCATGAGGACTTCGGGGCGACGCCCGCGGTGATCCGCAACGCACTGAGCGTGGCCGACGAGTTCGACGTCCAGGTCTCGATCCACACCGACAGCCTCAACGAGGCGGGGTTCGTCGAGGACACGCTCTCGGCGATCGACGGCCGCACGATCCACACGTACCACACGGAGGGGGCTGGAGGAGGGCACGCACCGGACATCATGAAGGCCGCCGGGTTCCCGAACATCCTGCCCTCCTCGACCAACCCGACCCTGCCGTACACGGTCAACTCCGTCGACGAGCTGCTCGACATGGTCATGGTGTGCCACCACCTCTCGCACGACATCCCCGAGGACGTCGCCTTCGCGGACTCCCGTGTCCGCGCCGAGACGATCTCCGCGGAGACCGTGCTCCACGACGAGGGCGTGCTGTCCATGTTCTCGTCCGACTCCCAGGCCATGGGCCGTATCGGCGAGTCGGTGACGCGGGCCTTCCAGACCGCGCACCACAACAAGGCCGTGCGCGGCCCGTTGCCCGAGGAGACCGGGGACAACGACAACTTCCGCGTGCTGCGCTACCTGGCGAAGGTGACGATCAACCCGGCGATCACGCAGGGCGTCTCCGACTACGTCGGCTCGCTCGAGCCCGGCAAGATGGCCGACATCGTGCTGTGGCCCGTCGACTCGTTCGCTGCGAAGCCCAAGGTCGTCGTCAAGGGCGGTCTCATCAACTGGGCCCTCATGGGTGACCCGAACGCGTCGCTGCCCACGCCCCAGCCCGTGTACTACCGGCCCATGTTCGGCGCCTTCGGACAGGCGCAGCAGGCGACCCGCATCACGTTCATGTCGCAGGCCGCGATCGACAAGGGAGTTCCCGAGCAGCTCGGCCTCAAGAGCCAGGTCCTGCCGGTGCGTCGTTGCCGGGGCATCGGGAAGGAGCACATGGTCCGCAACGACCGCACGCCCGTCATCGACGTCGATCCCGAGACGTACAAGGTGACGTTCGACGGCAAGCCCGCGCACATCGAGCCGGCCGAGTCCCTGCCCATGACCCAGCTCTTCTTCCTCGCCTGAGGACGGCCATGCGGGACACGACCAGCGGGAGGACCGACGTCGGGGCGCTCCTGGTGAGCCTCCAGCTCTCCGACTCCGCCTTCCCGAGCGGCTTCTACACGATGTCGCACGGGTTGGAGGGGTTCAGCCAGGCGCGCCTGGTCGACCGGGGCGACGTCGAGGGGTTGCTGACGGGCCTGCTGCGGCACTCGGTGGGTCCGGGCGACGCGACGGCGCTCGCCCGGGCCCACGACGCGGCGGTGGCCGCCGACTGGGACCAGGTCCAGGAGGTGGACCAGGTGCTGTTCGCCTCGAAGCTCAACGCCGAGATGCGCAAGGCCTCGGTGCGCAGCGGCCACCAGGTCACGGACCTCGCGCGCGAGGCGATCGGTGGCCCGGGGCTCGAGGAGTGGGGCAGGCGGATCACGGCCAAGGAGACCCCGGGATGCCAGCCCGTCGCCACGGCCGTCGCGTACGCCACGACCGGCGTCGGTGCCGAGCAGGCGGTGGCGTCGGACCTGTTCGCGTTCGCGGTGAGCTTCGTGGGGGCGGCCCTGCGGCTGCGGCTCACGGACCACCGGCACGCGCAGGTGGTGCTCCACGCCGTCGGGCCCGTGATCGCCGACGTGACCGCCGACGCGGTGGCGCGCGACCTGTCCGACCTGGGCGGGTGCGTGCCGCTCGCCGACGTGATGTCGGCACAGCACGAGCGGGCCGAGGCGCGACTGTTCGCGAGCTGAGGGCAGCCGAGGACCCTGCACGAGACGTAGCCAGAAGAAGCACGACGAGAGAGACGAGGCAGTCGAATGAGCGAGAACGTCCTGAGGATCGGCATCGGCGGACCGGTGGGTTCGGGCAAGACCGCGCTCACGGAGGCGCTGGTGCCCAAGCTGTTCGCGGCCGGCCGTCAGCCGGCCGTCATCACCAACGACATCTACACGCAGGAGGATGCGCAGCACGTGCGACGTGAGCTCGCGGGGATCCTCGACCCCGAGCGGGTCGTGGGCGTCGAGACGGGAGCCTGCCCGCACACGGCGGTGCGCGACGACCCGACCATGAACCTGGCGGCGGGCGCGGAGATGCTCGAGAAGTTCCCCGAGGTCGACACGCTGATCTACGAGTCGGGGGGCGACAACCTGACGCTCACCTTCTCGCCGTCTCTCGCGGACGTGTTCATCTTCGTGCTCGACACCTCGGAGGGCGAGAAGATGCCGCGCAAACGAGGTCCGGGCATCACCGAGTCGGACATCCTGGTGATCAACAAGATCGACATCGCGCAGTACGTGCGGACGAACCTGGTGACCATGGAGGCGGACGCGCGCCGCGTGCGCGACGGCAAGCCCGTCGTGCTCACCAACTCGTTGACGGGCGAGGGGCTCGACGAGCTGTACGAGCAGATCTTCGTGCTCTGGAACGGCCGTCGAGACGCTCTCGTCGGATGAGCGCGGAGCTCGTGACCGACGTGCCCGACGCCGCGCCGCTGCGCGCGGTGCCGGGTGACCCCGGGGGTGCGACCAGCGACGGCAGAGCGTCGAGCGCCGCTTCCACGACCGGGGCGGGTCGTCCGGGAGGCATCTCGTGGCGTGGCAGTGGGTCGGGCTACGGCGGCTACCGCCTGGAGCCCCCGCACTACGAGCCGGAGCGCGTCCCCCAGGAGGTGCTGCGCCACAGCAGCACGCCCGACACGCTGGCAGCGGGCAGCCCGGGCAAGGTCGGCCTCCTGGAGCTGGAGTTCGCCAGGAACGATCGCGGCACCGAGCTGGTCCACCACTACCAGAAGTCGCCGCTGCAGATCATGCGTCCGCTGTACTACGACCCGCTGCGGCCCGACATGCCCTACACGTACCTGATGTCGACGGGGGGCGGCATCCTGCAGGCGGACCGGCTCCGGACCGACCTGCTGTTCGGGCCCGGCAGCTCGGCCCACGTCACGACGTCGGCGCACAGCAAGGTCTACCGGATGGAGCACGACTACGCGGTGGCCCAGACGAACGTCGTCGTCGCTGAGGACGCCTACGTCGAGTACCTGCCCGAGCCCGTGATCCCGTTCGCCGACTCGCGGTTCTACCAGCGCACGTGCGTCACGCTGCACGAGTCGGGCACCCTCGTCGCAGGGGAGACGGTTTTCGCGGGTCGCCTGGCCCGCGACGAGAGGCACCGGTACGCGGTCTTCGCCTCGGACTTCGAGGTGCGCCGCCCGGACGGGCGGATCGTCGCGCTCGACCGCGTCCGCCTCGTCCCCGAGGACGGGCGGACCGGGGGGCTCGCGGTGCTGGGCGACCGGGACGTCCTGGCGATGCTCTACGTCCTCACCCCGCTCGTGCCCCCCACGCAGCTTGCCGACCTGCTGCACTCGGTGCTCGCCGAACGGTTCGAGGAGGACCTCTTCATCGGTGTCAGCGCCCTGCCGGGGGACGCCGGTGTCTGGGTACGCATCGTGGGCGACGACACGGGCGCCGTCGCGAGCGCCAACACGGTGGCCTGGCGTGCGGTGCACCAGGTCCTCACGGGGATCGAAGCACCGCTGATCCGGAAGAGCTGAGACCCATGGGCGCTCGATCCTCCTACGCCTGGCAGCTGGTCAAGGTCTTCGTGCCGGTCCTGCTGCTCCACGTCGTAGGCTTCGGCGTCTTCTTCGCGTTCGTGGCCCCTCAGCACCTTCAGATGGGCTCCGCCGTCTTCGGTGTCGGTATCGCGGTCACGGCCTACGTGCTGGGCGTCAAGCACGCGTTCGACGCGGACCACATCGCGGCGATCGACAACACGACGCGCAAGCTCGTCGATCTCAGGAAGCCCGCCGCGGGCGTCGGACTCTTCTTCTCGCTGGGGCACTCCACGGTCGTGTTCCTCATGGCGGTCCTGCTCGCCGGGGGAGTGAGCTGGGCCGTGGGCCTCACGTCCGACGGCAGCGGGGTACGGAACGCCCTGGGTGTCTTTGGTACGGCGATCTCCGGGAGCTTCCTGATCCTCATCGGGCTCATCAACGCGGTGACCTTCGTCGGGATCTGGAAGGTGTGGCAGCGGACCAAGGTCGCGCCGCTGAACGAGGAGCAGCTCGAGAGACAGCTCGCGAGCCGCGGGTTCGTCAACCGCATGATCCAGCCGATCGTGAAGTCGGTCGACCGCCCCCGCAAGATGTACCTGGTCGGATTCCTGTTCGGCCTGGGCTTCGACACCGCGAGCGAGATCGCGCTGCTGGTCCTCGCGGGCACAGGGGCCGCGACGGGACTGCCCTGGTACGCGGTCCTGTGCCTGCCATTGATCTTCGCGGCGGGCATGAGTCTCTTCGACACCATGGACTCCGCCGTCATGGTCAAGGCGTACTCGTGGGCCACGGTCAACCCGATCCGCAAGGTCTACTACAGCCTGACCGTGACGGGGATCTCCGTCATGGTCGCGGTCGTGATCGGCGGGATCGAGCTCGTGGGGCTTCTCAACGAGAAGCTGGGCCTGCACGACCCGGTCACCGACTGGGTCGCGGGCATCGAGCTCGAGAACGTCGGCTACGTCGTCGTGAGCACGCTCGTCGTGGCGTGGTTGGCCTCGACCGCCTACTGGAAGCTCGGCCGGGTCGAGGAACGCTGGGGGCGCCCTGTGCCTGCCACGGGTGCTGTCGGCGCCGGTGGCCCGGGTCCCTCGGTCTCCGGGCCCGTGCTCCCCTCGCCGACCCAGCCGCCACCGCTCGCCCCGCCCGAGGGTCACCCGGCCCTCGACCGTCCGACGAACCGTCGGCCGGACACCGGAACAGCAGGGAGATGACATGACTGCGACGAACGCCTCGTCGAGGGCGTCCTCGAACGCCTCCGCCGTGACGGGAGCTTCCCTCGCGCACGGCCTGTCCCAGATCTTCTTCCAGAAGAACGTCTGGACGGGCTTGCTGATCCTCGCGGCGTTCGTGGTCGCGGACTGGCGCATGGCCCTGCTCGTGGTCGTGGGCACCGTCGCGTCGACCGCCGCGGGCTACCTCATGAGGGTCGGTGCGGACAACGTCGAGATGGGCATGCAGGGCTTCTGCGGCGCCCTGGTCGGTGCTGCGGTCTACGCGGCGATGGGCGGCGACCAGGCCTGGTCGTACGTGGTCGCCCTGGTCGGCGGCCTCCTGTGCGCACCGGTGACGTGGTTCTTCGTGTGGTTGTTCGGCACCGAGCCGCTCAAGCGTTTCGCGCTGCCCGCGACGACGGCCCCGTTCTGCACGGTCGCCGGGATCATGTACGTCACGACCACGAGCCTGCACGTGTCCTCGGCGGGCACGCACGTGGCCGACGACACCACGACGGCCTTCTTCCGCTCCCTGCTGACCAACGTGTCGGAGGTCGTCCTGGTCAACAGCGTGTGGGCCGGCGCGCTGATCCTGCTGGGCCTGTTCGTCGCGTCGTGGAAGGTAGGCCTGGCGGCCGTCATGGGCAGCGTGGTCGGGAGCCTGTGCGCGCTCGCGTTCGGCGAGAACCTCCAGAACACGGCCAACGGCCTCAACGGCTACTCCGGGGTCCTGACGGCGATCGCGCTCGCGGTCGTGTTCCTGCGCAGCACGACCGCGTCGTGGGTGTACGCGCTCGTCGGCACGATCGCGACCGCCGCCGTGACGATCCTCATGCACGACCTCACGAGCGGCCCCGTCTACACCTGGCCGTACATCCTCACGACGTGGGTCTTCCTGATCATCGCGACCTTCGTCCCGGCGCTCAAGCGTCCCTGAGCGTCGTTCCTGCCACGGCCCGCACAGCCCGACGGCGGCGCTCCCGAGGAGGGGAGCGCCGCCGTCGGGCGTGGTCCGGGGGAGGGCCGACGGCGGCGCCCGCCCGGGGGAGCCCGGCCCACCCGGGGCCGGGGTCAGAGCGAGGCGCCCCAGCGGTAGCCCACGTAGGCCAGCGCGACGCACACCACGAGGATGCCGATCGAGTAGGCGAACGCCGTCCCGTAGCGCTTCTGCCTGACGAGCTGGACGGCCTCGTAGCTCGCGGTGCTGAACGTCGTGTAGCCCCCGAGGAAGCCCGTCCCGATCACGGCGCTGACGTCGGTCGAGGCGATCTTGCTGACGACCAGGCCGGTCAGGACGCCCAGGACGAGCGAGCCCGACATGTTGATGATCGCGGTGGGCCAGGGGAAGGCCGTCTTGACCTTCGAGCGGATCAGTCCGTCGACCACGAAGCGCGTGCCCGCGCCCAGGCCGCCTGCGATCGCGAGGAGGAGGAAGATGCCGAGGGTCATCGCGGTGCCCCCTCGCTCGTCGGCTGCTTCTGCGCGTTCACCTTGGTCGCCACCACGATGCCCGCGAACGTCGCGACCGCACCGACGAGCACGGTCGCCAGGACGTAGACGAGGGCGAGGTCGGCGCGGTCCTTGACGAGCAGGACGGCCGTGTCGGTGGCCAGCGAGCTGTAGGTCGTGAAGCCGCCGCAGAATCCGGTACCGAGGAGCAGCTTGAGCCGGGGGCCACGCGGGTCGCCCGGCAGGCGGCGGGCCACGGCCTCGTAGAGGTAGCCCAGCAGGAACGCCCCGACGATGTTGACGATCGGGATCGCGATCGGCATCTGGTCGATGTCAGGGACCGCGAGCGAGACGCCCTCGCGCCCCGCGGCGCCGAACGCTCCGCCGATCATGACGAGACCGATGGAGGCCCAGCGCAGGTAGCTGGGCCTGGTCGCGGCGGCCATCAGCGCGTCACCCAGGGCAGCGGCGACTCGACGCCGGGGGCCCGTGCAGGGACGACGACCACGGGGCGGTTCTGCCGGTGCGCGAGGTGGACCGCGATCGAGCGGTTGAAGAACTCCTGGACACCACCGCCGAACCCGCGCTCGTGCGTCCCGACCACGATCATCGCGGCGTCGACCGTCTCGGCGAGGTGACCCAGGGCGTCGGCCGTGTCCCCGACCAGGAGCCGCGTGCTCCACCGCACCCCGCTCGGGTCGAGCACCGCCGCGAGCCGGGCCGCGAGCGCGGGGTCGAACTCGTCCTCGCGCTCGTCGTGGTAGTCCGGGTCGATCGGGGCCGACGTCACCGCCCCGGCAGAGTCCTCCGCGACCGCGAAGCGGCCCGCGTTCACGTGCGCGCAGATCAGCTCGGCGCCGAACTGTGCTGCGAAGCGGGCCGCGTCGTGGACGACGTGGTCGGGCTGCCCGGGGGACACGCCCAGGACGACGGGTTGCGGGTCGAGCCCTCTGTTCTCTCCCATACGTCGAGCGTAGGACGCAACCAGAGGCTGCGCCCGGCGGTCCGGGTCAGGCCAGGTCCAGGGCAGTCAGGTCAGAACGGGGCGACCTTGCGTGCCGGCGGGAAGATCTCGTCCAGGGCCGCGAGGTCCTCGGTGGTCGGCACCCAGGCCCCGGCCGCGGCGTTCTGGCGGATCTGCTCGGGCCTCGTGGCGCCCGCGATGACGCTCGACACCTGCGGCTGGGCGAGCAGCCACCCGAACGCGACCTCGACCTCGGTCACCCCGCGCTCGCGCGCGAACGTGTGGAGCGCCGTCAGCGCGTGCCAGGGCGCGGACTCGAGGAGGTGCGGCTTGGAGTGGACCAGGCGACCGTCGTCGGGGCCCTTCCCGTCCGCGTACTTGCCCGTGAGCAGGCCGTTCGCGAGCGGGAAGAAGGGCAGCACGCCCAGCCCGTAGGCCTTCGCCGCGGGCAGGACCTCGAGCTCGGCCTCGCGGTCGATCAGGTTGTACTGGTTCTGCGCCGACACGAAGCGGACGGTGCCGCTCAGACGCGCCTGGTACTCGGCGTCGGCGATCTGCCAGCCCGCACGGTTCGAGTGACCCACGTAGCGGACCTTGCCCGCGCGGACCAGGTCGTCGAGCGCGGACAGCGTCTCCTCGACCGGGGTGCGCCTGTCCGGGGTGTGGAACTGGTAGAGGTCGATCCAGTCGGTCCCGAGGCGACGCAGCGACGCCTCGACCGCCTTGACGACGTAGCGGCGCGAGCCGCGGGCACGGAAGTCCTCGCCGTTCGCGCCGTGCAGGGGCATGCCGAACTTCGTGGCGACCACGACGTCGTCGCGGCGCGAGCCCAGCGCCTTGCCGAGCAGCTCCTCGCTCAGGCCGGGCCGGGCGCCGTACACGTCCGCGACGTCGAAGAACGTGATGCCGGCGTCGAGCGCGGCGTCGATCAGCGCGCGGGTCCCGTCGAGGGACTCGGTCGCGGTGCGCGGGCGCCCCAGGTTGTTGCAGCCCAGGCCGATCGCGGACACCGCGAGGCCGGACGAACCCAGGCGACGGACCTCGGGGCGGACGGGGGCGGAGGGTGAAGAAGTCGTCATGCGCCCGACTGTACGTCCCCGCCCGGGGTGGGCTGCGCCGTCGGGGCGGCGTCTCGCCTGGTGGGCGACGGGTCGTCCGGAGGTGCGGCGGACGGCGTGATCGACGCCGCACGACCCGCGACCCAGCCCACGAACCGTTCGAGCGGACCGCGTCCGAACGACCACCGCCACACCGTCGCGAACACCAGGCTCGCCACGACGAGCAGCAGCACCTCCCCGTTGCCCGTGCCCGTCATGAGCGGGTCCTCCCAGGCCCAGATCGCGACGATCTGCAGGCAGTAGACCGTCAGCGCCATGGACCCCACGGCCGCGAGCGGGGCCAGCACCCGCAGGACGGGGCGCCGAGCGCCCAGCAGCAGGCACAGCCCCAGGACCGCGAGCGCGAACCCGCCCGAGCCCAGCACCTCGAGCGTCGTGTCGGTGTGCGGCCCGGCGAGCCACAGGTAGTCCGACGTCGGCAGCGGAGCCGTCCACGGCAACGGCTCGAGCTGGTAGAGGCCCGACGCGTCCATGGCCCGCTCCTGGATCAGCGCGGCCCGACCGGACCCGGCGAGGACCTGGGTCAGCGTCGTGCCCGTGAACAGCGCGGAGAGCAGGTATGCGCCCAGGGCGAGCCCCGCGCCGAGCCCGAGGAGACGGCGCTGGAGACGCTGCGACGTCAGGTCGAGCCGCCCCACCCCGAGCCCCACGAGCACGTACGCCATCCACACGAGCGCCGGGTAGTGCCCCGTGAGCAGGAAGTCCGTGAGCGCCCCCGAACCGTCGAAGGGGATCGAGAGCTCGGCCCGCAGCAGGACCTCGGGCAACCAGTGCACCAGGACCGGCCCCACGACCGCGATCACGAGCGCCAGCCCGAACAGCCGCCGCGGCGCCCACCGCAGGAACGGCAGCGCGAGCACGAAGTACGCCGCGTAGAAGCCGAGGATCAGGGCCACTGGCGTGCCGAGCAGGTCCAGCACACCCGCGAGCGCGAGCAGCAGCACGGCCCGCACCAGGATGCGCGTGCGCGCCTGGAGAGCCGGGACGCCCGTCAGGGGAGTGTGGCGCCCCGAGACGAGCGCGAGCGAGACCCCCGCGATCACCGCGAACAGGATCGAGGACCGCCCGTGCACGAGCGAGAGCCAGCCGTCCCCCGTCGAGAAGTCGTCCGACGTCACGCCGACGTGCGCGGCGAACATGCCCAGGATCGCGAGCCCCCGGGCCAGGTCGACGCCGGGCACACGGTCGCCCGCGGGCAGCAGCAGCGCGGCGTGCCGTCGCCAGAACCCGCCCGACGACGTCGCAGGGGCAGGGCGGGCAGGGGCGGCCGGGGCGGTGGTCACGCAGCGATTGTCCCGGGTGCACGCGCACCCCGGCCGCACGGCGCGCGCGCCGAGACGAACCGCACCCCGACCCTTCCCCGCCCATGATGTGAGAACGGGGCTGTGGGAAGGGTGGAAGCGTTCTACCGTGCAAGCATGACCCACACCCCCACGCCGGACCAGGACGTCACCGCCGACGCCACGCCCGACGCCCATGCGCCCGACGCCCCCACCGGGGCCCTGGGCAGCACGCCCAGCATGGAGTCCGAGTCGTACACCCACGGCCACCACGAGTCCGTCCTCCGCTCGCACCGGTGGCGCACCGCGGAGAACTCCGCAGGCTTCCTCCTGCCGCACCTCCGCAGCGACCACCAGGTCCTCGACGTCGGCTGCGGGCCCGCGACCCTCACGGTCGACCTGGCCCGCCACGTGCCCGGGGGCACCGTGATCGGGGTCGACGCCTCGGCCGCCGTGCTCGAGAGCGCGCGCGAGCTCGCCGCAGGCTCGGGCCTGAGCAACGTCTCGTTCCAGCAGGCCAACGCCTACGAGCTGCCCTTCGCCGACGACACGTTCGACGTCGTGTTCGCGCACCAGCTCCTCCAACACCTGTCCGACCCCCTCGCCGCGCTGCGCGAGATGAAGCGCGTCGCCAAGCCCGGCGGCATCGTCGCCGTGCGCGACGCCGACTACGCCGCCATGACCTGGTACCCCGAGTCCGCGGGCCTCGCCGAGTGGAACGAGCTCTACCACGAGGTCACGCACGCCTACGGCTACCAGGCCGACGCCGGCCGACGCCTCCTCGCCTGGGTCCAGGAAGCAGGCTTCGACCCCGCCCAGATCGTGCCCTCGGCCGGGGTCTGGTGCTACTCGACCCCCGCCGACCGCGCCTGGTGGGGCGGGCTCTGGGCCGAGCGCTGCATCGCGTCCAACTTCGCCGTCCAGGCCAAGGAGTCGGCGCTCGCGGACGACGTCGCGCTCGAACAGCTCGCGCAGGAGTGGCTGCGCTGGGCCGAGGAGCCCGCCGGATGGTTCGCCGTCCTCAACGGCGAGGTGCTCGCCCGGGCCTAGCGCCGCCGTCGGGCTGAAGGTGAGCCCGGCGCTGCTCGAGACGAGGCCGCGGCCCCCTGCCCAGGGGGCCGCGGCCTCGCGCGTCGGTAGGCTGGTCCCGTGCGCATCGCCAGATTCACCACCGGAGAAGACCCCCGCTACGCCCTCGTGCAGGAGGAGGCGGGCAAGACCTATCTCGCCGTCCTCAACGGCGACCCCCTCTACATGCCCGTCCTGCCGACGGGCGAGCGGATCGAGCTCGGGGACGGCGTCCGCCTCCTCGCCCCCGTGATCCCGCGTTCCAAGGTCGTCGCGGTCGGCCGCAACTACGCGGCCCACGCCGCGGAGATGGGCAACGACGTCCCGACGACGCCGCTCATCTTCTTCAAGCCCAACACCTCGGTCGTGGGCCCGGACGACCCCATCGTGCTGCCCGACTTCACCGAGGAGGTCAGCTACGAGGCCGAGCTCGCGGTCGTGATCGGGCGCATCGCCAAGGACGTGCGTCCCGAGGACGCGGCGTCCTACATCCTCGGGTACACCGTGGCCAACGACGTGACCGCCCGTGACGCCCAGCGCACCGACGGCCAGTGGGCCCGCGCCAAGGGCTTCGACTCCGCGTGCCCGCTGGGCCCGTGGATCGACACCGACCTCGACGTCGACGACCTCGCCGTGACCTCGCGCGTCAACGGCGAGACCCGCCAGGACGGGCGCACGCGCGACATGATCTTCGACGTCCCGTACCTGGTGTCGTACATCTCCGAGGCGTTCACGCTGCTGCCCGGCGACGTCATCCTCACGGGCACGCCCGCGGGCGTGGGACGCATCGACGCGGGCGACCGCGTCGAGTGCGAGGTCGAGGGTCTGGGCGTCTTGGCGAACCCGGTCGTCCGCCGGGGCTGACGCCGCCCGGGTCAGCCGCGTTGGGCCGCCTCCAGCAGGCGGTCCTCGCACCAGCGCTGCGCGTTCTCGAACGTCGTGAACTCGTGGTCGACGCCCGCGATCAGTCGACGCTCGAACGGGTCGACGACGACCACGTGCACCCCCTGACCCCGCAGGCGTGACACCAGGCCGCGCAGGAGCTGGGCCCCGAGCGTCACCACGCGCGACGTGCGGTGCAGGTCGAGGATCAGCCACCGCTCACCGCTCGGCAGCGGCGAGGGAAGGTCGTCGACCGAGCGCAGGATCGTCTCCGCGGCCGCGAACTCGACCGTGCCCTGCACCGCGCGCACCGAGATCGCCGCGCCCAGCTCCCGCAGCCGCAGGAGCTGGGCGGGCGTCCGGTGCGCGAGGTGGCGCAGGCGGTCGGCGCGCGTCGAGCGGTAGAGCGTGGGCACGTCGCGGTCGGGGCGGTGCATGAGGTGCAGGTCGAACTGTCGCGAGATCTCCTGCGCGGCCGCGACCGAGCGCACGCTGTTGCCGCGCGCGTCGAGCGGCGGGCTGAACAGGCCCAGGCCGAACTGGCCCACGCCCACCGAGACCAGGCCGCCCGAGACGCCGCTCTTCGCGGGCAGCCCCGCACGCAGGAGCCATTCGCCCGCGTAGTCGTACATGCCGCTCGTCGCCATGACCGCGAGCACCCACTCGGTCACGACCTCGTCGACCACGCGCTCGCCCGTGACGGGGTTGACGCCGCCGTTCGCGAGCGTCGCCGACATGCGCGCGAGGTCACGGGCCGTGACGAGGACCGAGCACTGGCGGAAGTACGTGTCGAGCGTGCCCTCGACGTCGGCGGTCAGGGCCCCCGTGCTGTGCATGAGGTGGGCGATCGCACGGTTGCGGTCCCCGGTCTCCGACTCGCTCACGTAGACCCGGCCGTCGACCTCGAGCGGGCGCCCCGCGAACGCGCCGAGCAGATGCAGGATGCGCGCGAACCGTTCCTCCTCGGAGTCCCCGCGCACGAGCGACGTCGTGACGATCGCGCCCGCGTTGACCATGGGGTTCGGTGGCCGCCCCGTGACGGGGTCGAGGCGGATCGAGCTGAAGCCCTCGCCGCTGGGCTCGGCGCCGACGCTCGCCAGCACCTCGGCGAGCCCCCGGTCCATGAGCGCCAGAGCGAACACGAACGGCTTCGACAAGGACTGGATGGTGAACGGGACGTCGGCGTCGCCCGCGGTGTAGATGCTGCCCGTGACGCCCGCGAGCGCGACGCCGAACAACGAGCGGTCGGCCGTCGCGAGCTCGGGGATGTAGGTCGCGACCGTGCCCTCGTCGAGGTCGCGGAACGCCGCGTGCACCGCGGCGAGGGCGTCCGCGATGAGCTCGCTCGCACCGGTGCGGCCGGTGCTGGCCGTACCGACAGGGGGGCCCGGGAGGTTCGGGTCGCCGGGGGCCGTGGTCGGGGGCTGCGAGAAACCTGCCATGTACGTGATTGTGCCCGCGCGGTGCGCCCGGTGCCCGGCGAGCCTTGGCTCCGGCAGGCGGGCCGGTCAGTCCAGCGGCCAGGGGTGGGCGGTTGCCCCGACCACGTTCCACGCGTTGATCGCCGCGACGACCCAGAGGAGCTCGGCGAGCTCGGTCGGGGAGAAGTGCGCGGCGGCCTCCTCGACGACCTCGGCGGGCACCGGGCCCAGCGCGCAGCGCGTGGCAGCCTCGGCCAGCGCGAGCGCTGCGCGCTCGCGGGGCGTGAAGAACGGGGTCTCCCGCCACACGGACAGGCTCAGGACGCGCCGGGTGTCCTCGCCTTCGGCGAGGGCGTCGGCGCTGTGCGTGTCGACGCAGTAGGCGCAGCCGTTGACCTGCGAGACGCGTGCGCTGACCAGGTCGAGCAGGGAGGCCTCGATCGAGGACCGCCGGGTCGCGGCGGCGAAAGAGGCCATCGCGCGGCTCATGGCGGGAGCGAGGTCGTCGACCGCGACCCGGACGGCGACGGTCTGGGCGGGGGTCTCGGTGGTGGGGGCGGTCGTGGTGGGTGCGGCGGCTGGAGTCGTCATGCGATCGACGCTACGGACTGGTCGGACCACCGGTAAGGTCCAGTCGCATGACCCCTGACTGGTCCACTTCTGGGGTGGACCTGCATCTGGAGACCGGTGCCGGTGCCGGCCGCCGCGCCAGGCTCGAGGGTGCCCTCCGGGAAGCCATCCGTGCGGGACGCCTCGTGGCGGGCACGCGGCTGCCGTCGACGCGCGCCCTGGCGACGGACCTCGGGCTGGCGCGCGGCACGGTCACCGCGACGTACGACCAGCTCGTCGCGGAGGGGTACCTGGAGGCGCGTCCCGGCTCGGGCACCCTGGTCGCGGCCACCGGCGCCGCGGTCGCGGTCCCCGGCCGGGAGCCGGCGTCCCGTCCTGGCCCCACGCTGCGGCTCGTGCCGGGCAGCCCCGACGTCACGACCTTCCCCGTCGCGGCCTGGTCCCGGGCGTCGCGCGCGGCGCTCGCGGCGGCACCGGTCGCGGCGTTCGGCTACGGCGACCCGCGCGGGCTCCTGGAGCTGCGCACCGCCCTCGCCGAGCACCTCGCCCGCACCCGAGGCGTCCTCGCCGACCCGGCACGCATCGTCGTCACGAGCGGGTACGCCCAGGCGCTCGCGCTCGTCGCGCAGGCCCTGCACGCCGCGGGGGCGCGCCGGGTGGCGATGGAGGACCCGGGCCTCGGGTTCCACCGCGAGATCGTCCGCCGGACGGGGCTCGACGTCGTCCCCCTCCCGGTCGACCGGGACGGGGCTCGCACCGACCTGCTGGGAGGCGCGGGGCTCGCTGACGTGAGCGCCGTCGTCGTGACCCCGGCGCACCAGTACCCGACCGGAGCGACGCTCGCGCCCGGCCGCCGGCGCGCCCTGCTCGACTGGGCGCGCGCGAACGGCGCGCTCGTGGTCGAGGACGACTACGACGGCGAGTTCCGCTACGACCGGCAGCCGGTCGGCGCCGTGCAGGGGATCGGGCCCGACGAGGTGGTGTACGTGGGCAGCGTGTCCAAGACGATCGGTCCGGGCGTGCGCCTGGGGTGGATGGTCCTGCCCGAGCGCTGGCTGGACCCCGTCGTGGCGGCCAAGACGTACGCGGACCACCGGACCGGGACCGTCGACCAGCTCGCGCTGGCGCACCTGGTCGCGTCCCACGGATACGACCGGCACGTCCGGGCGGTGCGGGCCAGGTACCGCCGTCGCCGGGACCTGCTGGTCGACCGGCTCGCCGCTGCCGTGGCGCGCGGCGCCGTCGAGGTCACGGGCGTCTCCGCCGGGCTGCACGCGCTGGTCGGGTTGCGCGGAGCGGAGGCGGACGAGGCCGCGGTGATCCGGCGCGCGGCCGCCCTCGGCCTGGAGGTCACGGGGCTCGGCGAGCATCGGCACGTACCGGCGGACGGGGAGCCCGGGATCGTCGTCGGGTTCGGCACGCCCAGCGAGGCCGAGTACCCCCGGGCTCTCGCCGCACTGAGCCGTGCCCTGTCCGACACGGGTCCCGCCGGGAAACCGCGCACGGCCCGCCCGACCGAGCGGCGATAGGCTGTGGGACGTGATCCCTGCACCTGGTTCCTCGCCCGTCCGCGTCCGCTTCTGCCCCTCGCCCACGGGGACGCCGCACGTCGGCCTCATCCGCACGGCCCTGTTCAACTGGGCCTACGCCCGGCACGTGGGCGGGACGTTCGTCTTCCGCATCGAGGACACGGACGCCGCGCGCGACTCCGAGGAGAGCTACCAGCAGCTCCTCGAGGCGCTGCGCTGGCTCGGCATGGACTGGGACGAGGGCGTCGAGGTCGGTGGCCCGCACGAGCCCTACCGTCAGTCGCAGCGCGGTGACATCTACCAGGACGTCATCCGCCGGCTCGTCGAGGGCGGGTACGCGTACGAGTCGTTCTCGACGCCCGAGGAGATCGAGGCGCGCAACGTCGCGGCCGGTCGTCCCAAGGCCATGGGCTACGACGGGTTCGACCGCACCCTGACGGACGAGCAGAAGGCCGCGTTCCGCGCCGAGGGCCGCGAGCCCGTGCTGCGCATGCGCATGCCCGACACCGACGTGTCGTTCACGGACCTGGTGCGCGGCGAGATCTCGTTCGGCGCGGGCTCGGTCCCGGACTACGTGATCGTGCGCGGCAACGGCCAGCCCCTGTACACGCTCGTCAACCCGGTCGACGACGCACTCATGGGCATCACGCACGTGCTGCGTGGCGAGGACCTGCTGTCCTCGACGCCGCGCCAGGTCGTGCTGTACCGCGCGCTGCTCGAGCTGGGTGTCGCGCAGGTCATGCCCGAGTTCGGTCACCTGCCGTACGTCATGGGCGAGGGCAACAAGAAGCTCTCCAAGCGCGACCCCGAGTCCAACCTGTTCCTGCACAAGGAGCGGGGCTTCACGCCCGAGGGCCTGCTGAACTACCTCGCGCTGCTGGGCTGGAGCATCTCCGCGGACAACGACATCTTCACGGTCGAGGAGATGGTCGCGGCGTTCGACGTCGCCGACGTCAACCCGAACCCGGCCCGCTTCGACCTGAAGAAGGCCGAGGCGATCAACGCGACGCACCTGCGCATGCTGGCTCCGGAGGACTTCCGCGACCGCCTGGTCCCGTACCTGCACCAGGGCGGTTTCGTCCCGGCGGACTCGTTCGCGGACCTGTCGGCCGAGCACCAGGCGCTCGTCACGGCGGGTGCCCCGCTCGTGCAGGAGCGCATGGTCCTGCTCGGCGAGGCCAAGGGCATGCTGGGCTTCCTGTTCGTGGCCGACGACGCCGTGCCCGTCGAGGACGAGGCGCGCGCCGCGCTGCGCGAGGAGGCCCCGGCCGTGCTCGACGCCGCGATCCGCGTGCTCGACGCCCTGGACGACTTCTCGACCGACCCGGTCCAGGAGGCCCTCAAGGCCGTCCTGGTCGAGGAGATGGGTATCAAGCCGCGCTTCGCGTTCACGCCGCTGCGCGTGGCCGTGACGGGCCGTCGCGTGTCGCCGCCGCTGTTCGAGTCGATGGAGATCCTCGGCAAGGAGTCGACCCTCGCGCGCCTGCGTGCGCTGCGCGCGTCGCTGTGAGCACCCCTGAGCCCTTCCTGCCCGACGGCGCGGCTCACCCCGGCGGGGGAGCGGCGCCCGGCGGTGCCGTCGACGGGGTGCTGTTCGACGTCGACGACACGCTCGTCGACACGCGCGGCGCGTTCTCGCTCGCGATCGACGCGGTGTGCGCGGTGTACCTGCCGCACCTGCCGGTCGAGCGGTACGGCGAGGTCCTGGCGCTGTGGCGCAGCGACCCGCACGGCTGGTACCGGGCGTACACGCGCGGCGAGCTGACGTTCGACGGGCAGCGCATGCTGCGCGCGAACGAGCTCCAGGAGACGTTCGGCGGTGCGGTCCTCGACGAGGACGGCTACGCGGGCTGGAGGTCGGTCTTCTGGGGCACGTTCGAGGAGGGTTGGCGCGCGCACGACGACGCCGCTCCGGTCCTCAAGCGGCTCGCTGCCGCGGGGGTACGGGTGGGCGCCCTGTCGAACGCGGCCGTCGCGCTCCAGACGGACAAGCTGTCCCGTTCGGGGCTGTCCGAGGTGCCCATGCTCGTGGGCGTCGACACCCTGGGCTTCGGCAAGCCGGACCCGCGGGTCTTCGTCGAGGCGTGCGCGCGCCTGGGCACCGACCCGGCCCGTACGGTCTACGTGGGCGACGAGCTCGACGTCGACGCCCGGGCCGCGGCCGCGGCAGGGTTGACGGGCGTGTGGATCGACCGGCCGGGGACCCGGCGCGGCGGTCCGGCGGAGGAGGACCCCGAGGCGGCTCGCGCGGCCGGGGTGCACGTCGTGGCGAGCCTCGACGAGGTCGGGGACCTGGTGCTCGACGGTCGCTGACCGCTCGGTGGTCGGTGAGGTAGAACGTGCCGCATCGAGGTAGTGCGCGGCGCGTCCTACCTCGCGCAGTCCGTTCTACCTCGCGGTCGCGACGGCCGCGATGCGCCGTGCCGCGGCGGGCAGGTCCGTGCCGTCCTTCCACACCATGCGCAGTCGCCGGGACAGGTCCAGGCCGGGGACGTCGACCTGCACGAGCGACCCTCGTGCGAGGTCGTCCGCCACGGTGAGCCGGGACAGCACCGCGACGGCCCCGCCGTACTGCACGGCGGTCTTGAGCGACGCGGTCGACCCCAGGTAGGGCAGGTGCTCGGGCAACCGGGCGCCTGCCGCCACCAGCGACTTCTCGAGCGTCTCGCGCGTGCCCGACCCGCGTTCGCGGACCACGAGGCCGCCGCCCAGGAGCTCGTCGACGGTCGCGGTGCGCCGCCTGCGGGACGCCCACGGGTGCGCGGGGGCGACGACGACGAGCAGCTCGTCGCGGGCGAGGGTGCGGCTGCGCAGCCCCCGCCGCATGGTCGAGCTCTCGATGAACCCCAGGTCCGCCTCGTCCGCGAGCACGAGGTCCATGACGGTGCGCGAGTTGCGCACGAGCAGCTCGACGTCGGGGGGCGGCGTCCTGGTACCGACCCCGCCGGGGTTGCCTGGCGCGCCCGGTCGCCCCAGCGAGGCCGACGGGGCCGACGCCGCGAGCGTCGCGAGCCACCGGGGCGCGAGGTACTCGGCGATCGTGAGGCTGGCCGCGATCCGGATGCGGGCCGAGGGGGCCTCGCGCAGCGCCGCGGCCGAGGTCTCGAACCGGTCCGAGGCCTCGATGACCTCCCGGGCCCAGGTCGCGGTCGCGCGCCCCGTCTCGGTCAGGCGGGCCCCGCGGGTCGAGCGGGTCACGAGCTCGAGGTCCAGGTGCGTCTCGAGCCGCCGCATCCCCGCCGAGGCACTGGGCTGCGACACCCCCAGCGCTCGTGCGGCCGCGCTGATGGACCCGTGCCGGTCGGTCGCGACGAGCAGCTCGAGCAGGGCCAGCGAGGTGCGTTCACGGCGCGGGGTCGGGGTGCTCGTGGAAGCGAGCCGGTCGGCCTCAGTCATAGCCTCATCCTATGGCTAGGTCGGGAAGTGGGCCTTCTGGCGCGGGGACGGCCGCGGCATGGTGGAAGCATGACCCCCACCAACGACCTCGCAGCCCCCACCCCGGGCGCGACGCGCGCCCCCGACCGACCCGGACCGGGCGCCCCTCCCACGCCGTGGATCCGGCGCGCCGCCCCCGGGCTCGCCTTCTGTGCCGTCGCGACCGTCGTCGCCTACCTGCTCGCGCAGGTGATCCCGCTCTCGCCGCTCGTGCTCTCCCTCCTGGTGGGGGCCGTCGTCGGCTCGCTGCTCGGGAGCCTGCGGCGCGCGGGCGGGGCGAGCGACGCCGTCGGGCAGGGGACGAGTGCCGCACGGTGGGCCACGGCGCTCACCTCCCGCACCCAGGAGGGCGCGCGGTGGACCGCGACGCGCGTCCTGCGCGCCGGAGTCGTGCTGCTGGGGCTCCAGCTCTCGCTTCCCGAGGTCCTCGCGCTCGGGTGGCGCGGGCTCGCGGTCGTCGGGATCACGGTCGCCGTGACGTTCAGCGCGACGCTCGCGCTCGGACGGGCCCTGCGCGTGCCGCGCGTGACCTCGCTGCTCGTCGCGACCGGGTTCTCGATCTGCGGTGCCGCCGCCATCTCCGCGATGCAGGGAGTCGTCGGGAGCGGCGACGACGAGGAGTCGCGCCGCGAGGCCGACGACGCCGTGGCGACCGCGCTCGCCCTCGTGACGATCTTCGGGTCGCTCGCGATCTTCGTGCTGCCGTGGCTCGCCGGGCTGCTGGGGCTCGCCGACGACCGCGCCGGGCTGTGGGTCGGCGCGAGCGTCCAGGAGGTCGCGCAGGTCGTGACCGCAGGTGGCGCCGTCTCGGCCGCCGCGCTCGCGACCGCGACCGTGAGCAAGCTGGCCCGCGTCGTGCTCCTCGCCCCGCTCGTGGCCGGGGCCGGGGTGCTGAAGGCTCGGCGTGAGCGCGTGGCGCGGCCCGCGGACGTCGAGGTCGCCGCCGGGGCCTCGGTGGCCCCGGGGACCCGTCGGACCCCGCCCGTGCCGCTGTTCGTCGTGGGCTTCCTCGTGGCCGTGCTGGTGCGCAGCACCGGGCTGCTGCCCGCATCCGTCGTCGAGGTGACGACCATGGTCACCACGCTGCTGTTCACCGCCGCGATGTTCGCGATGGGCCTCGGCGTCGACGCCGCGCACCTGGTCCGTACGGGGCGGCGCGCGCTCGTGCTCGGCACCGCGTCGGCCGCGGTCGTGACCGGGACCTCGCTCGTCGCGGTGCTGCTCCTGACGTGACCGTGCTCGTGGGCCCGCCGACGAGCGGGCTCACGAGCCGTGCGGCTACCGGACGCTCGCGTCCCAGCGCCACCGGGTCCGTCGCGGCAGCCCGGGCAGGTCGCTGCGGCCCGTCGCCCACACGAGGGCGTCGTCCGGGGGAAGGTCGAGCGCGACCGACGGCAGGTCGGGGAAGAGCCGGGCGAGCACCCGGGCGCTCAGGCCCTGGGGCAGCGTCGGAGACGTGCCCGTGAGCCCCTGGAAGACGTCCCGGCCGTGGACGAGGATCTCCACGACGCCCATGGCCGCGAACCCCTCGGGGTCCGAGAGCCCGTACGGGTGATAGGCGCGGGCCGTGGGCGGGCGGACCGAGACCTGGGCGGCGAGCAGCTCGCCCCCCGCGATGATCACCTCGGCCAGGCCCGCCGGGCCTGCCTCGCGCTTGACGTGCGCGATCTCGTCCTCGCCCTTGGGGCCCGCCAGCGGCAGGTAGTCGAGCAGCGGGAGACCCGCGACCTGGAGCGCGTAGGCCAGCAGGTCGTCGACGACGTGCTCGGCGGTCGCCCAGCACGACCACCGCACCGGGCCCGCCTGCGCGTCGAAGGCCGCGTCGGGGTGCCCGGCGACGCCGTCGGCGAGCCAACGGGAGGCCGTCCGGACGTCGTCGGGCGTGACGGGGCCCGGTGCCAGCGTGGTCGCGACGTCCTCCGGCTGGGCGCTCATGCGTCGACCGCGTCGAGGTCGGTGCCGCGGACGCGGTCCGCGCGCCAGCACTCGGCGCGGTACGGGAGGTCGATCTCGGAGCGGCCGGCGAGGGCCGGGTGCGTGGCCACGAGCCGGTCGACGGCGTCGAGAAGCTCGTCACGCACGGCCGGGGGCAGGGTCAGGAGGTGGCTACGCGTGGACGCGAGCGTACGGAGCGACGTGGCCGGCAGGCGGTCCTCCCACGAGAACGTCGCGTGCTCGAGCGGCGTGAAGGCCCCGTCGGCCCCGTCGACGACAGGGGTCCGGTGGACCGGCTCGAGCGAGTCGCCCCGATGGATGATCTCGGTGAAGCTCTCGACCCAGTCGACCCTGTGGTCCCGGACGTTCCACACGACACCCAGGCGTCCTCCGGGGCGCAGGACGCGTGCGATCTCCGGGACTGCCGTCTCGACGTCGAACCAGTGCCACGCCTGCCCGACGAGGACCGCGTCGACGCTCCCGTCCTCGAGCGGGATGCGCTCGGCGGTGCCGGGCAGGACGTGGGCCCCCGGCACGGCGTCCTGGAGCTCTGCACGCATGCCCGCGGAGGGCTCGACGGCGGTCACGTGGAGCCCGCGCGCCACGAGCCGCTCGGTGAGCTTGCCGGTGCCCGCTGCGAGGTCGAGCACGTGTCGTGCACCCGCGGGGAGCATCCAGTCGATCGCCGCGTCCGGGTAGGACGGCCGGACGGCGCGGTACTCGCCCGCTCCGGCGCCGAACGAGGAGGCGCGTTCGGCGTGCGAGGCGCGCAGGGTGTCGGGGGGCGAGGCGTCGTCGGTGCTCATCTCTCCGACGGTGCCACGTGCGGGCAGCGAGGTCCACACCTGGTGCGCGCCGTGTTCCTGGTCGGCGTGCGGTCACACCGTCGGGACGTCGGGACGTCGGGTGGGGCTCTGGCGGGGCCGGGTGGGGTCGGGCGGGCGCGGACCGGTCGAGGGGGCGTCGAGGGCGGTGTGAGGCGGGCGTCGGAGGCGATTTGGCCGGGCCGGAACTGTCCGGTAGTGTTTTCTCTCGGTGAGGCGCTCACCCGCGGCCCGGGAACGGGACGAGGGCGCGGCGCTGATACCTCCTTGGGGTATGGTGTAATTGGCAACACAACGGTTTCTGGTACCGTCATTCTAGGTTCGAGTCCTGGTACCCCAGCGCAGAGCATGCAGCGCATCGAGTCGGTCAAACCGATACGAAACGTGCAGTAGAGTTCTCAACGGCACGGCGCCCCTCGGGGTGACGAGCTTAGGCCCCCATCGTCTAGCGGCCTAGGACGCCGCCCTCTCACGGCGGTAACACGGGTTCAAATCCCGTTGGGGGTACGTACGAGGCCTGGCCATCGTCAGATGGCCGGGCCTCGATGACGCTCTCTCGCTCTTCGGGGTGGGTGAGCGGTCCTGGCCCCCATCGTCTAGCGGCCTAGGACGCCGCCCTCTCACGGCGGTAACACGGGTTCAAATCCCGTTGGGGGTACCAACGCAGAGCTCGATCATCGGAAGATGATCGAGCTCTCGTCGTCTCCGGGGGAGTATCCGGTCAGCGACCCGTCCGACGAGCGGCGGACGAAGATGCTAGTTTCCTGCGATGCTCATCGACGAGACGTGCAGGGTCTGCGGCTGGTCCGACCCGGCAGGCACCGAGGAATACTGGCACGGGGGAGTCCCTCTCCGCGCCATCTGCGACTGCTGCGGATCCGAGAGCGGCGTGGAGGACGTCTCCTGGCGCACCGCCCTGCGCGCCCGCAAGGCCTGGGTCAACGAGGGCGCACGCTGGTTCGCCCCCGAAGCGCGCCCGGCGGACTGGGACCTCGTGGCGCAGCTCCAGCGCGTCAGGTCCCGCCGTCACCCGGACGTGGGCTGAGCCCCTCAGGCTCTCTCCGTGGCGGTCGTCGTCCCCTCGTCGAGGAGCCAGTCGAGCACGTCGCCGGCCGACCACGCGCCGTCGTGCCTCGCCGCGAGCCGTGCGGCCCCGGCGACGTCCGCCCCGAGCGTGACGAGCGGCAGCTCGACGTACCCGTCCGCGCGCGTCTGACCGAGCCCGACGTCGGCCGCGAGCGAGTTGCACAGGCAGAGCCGACCCTGCGTGTCGGCCTCCTGCCCGCCCTTGCGCTCGAACATGTGGGCGGGTTCCGCCGGGCAGCGATAGGTGACCTTGCCGTCGTCCTTCTCGACCGGCGTGCGGAGATAGCCCAGATCGCACAGCCGGGGCCGCGCCGCCGCGACGCCCACGTCCGCGAGGGTGCCCGGAAGCTGGGCGACCTTGAACGGGAAGCCCGTCGGTGAGGTGAGCGCCTCGGTACGGACGTCGAGGGTCCCGGCGCGCAGCCGCGCCAGGACGTCCTCGCGCAGGGTGGGATCGAGCCCCGAGTCGGTCGAGAGCGCGAAGAGCGTGCCCACCTGCACGCCGGTCGCCCCGGCCTCGCGCGCGGCAGCCAGGGACTCGGGGGTGCCCTGCGCCCCCGCGAGCCAGAACGGCAGGCCGATCGCGGCGACCTTCGACAGGTCGGCCTCGTCGCGCGGGCCGAACACCGGCTGCCCGGCGTCGTCGAGCGTCAGGCGCCCGCGGGGAGGGGCGTTGTGGCCGCCCGCGGGCGGTCCTTCGACCACGAAGCCGTCGGGCCGCGTGCGGTCCTCGCGCACCAGGTGCTCGGCCAGGGCGTGCGCGGAGACGACGGCAAGGAACGTCGGCCGCGCGACGGGTGGCAGCGACTCGCCGAGGAGCGTGTCGGGGTCGAGATCGACCGTGTGGTGGCTGCCGCCCACCACCGTGACGGGGAACTGGACCGCCTCGTGCACCGCGAGCCGGTCCAGCAGGTGCGGGATGTCGCGCGGGATACCCGCCCCGGTCACGACGTAGTCGGCCCCGGCGAGCATCGACCCGTACGCGGCCGCGGGCGCAGCCATCTGGATCTTCTCGAGGAAGTTGATGCCCACCCGCCCCTCGTGGCCCTCCTTGGCGAGCCACACCTCGACGAAGCTGCCCAGGATCATGAGCTCCTGCGCGAGACGGGTCTGGCGCAGGGCGAGCCGCGGGACGGGAGCGTAGGGCTGGCCCTCGCCGCGCCCCTCGGGGCGGAAGTAGCGCGTGAGCACCCGGTGGGCGAAGCGGGGCACCGGGAAGGCGTCGAGCGCCCTGCGGACCGCGCCGTCGCGGTCGCCGTTCTGCAGCCTGCGCGCCAGCACCAGGTCCAGCGCGGTACCGGAGACCAGGCCGAGCTGCCCGGTGCGGGCGACGGCCGAGGCGAGACGCCAGGACGAGACCGCCATCCCCATCCCGCCCTGGATGACACGAGGGAGAGGCGGGAACGACGAGACGGGCAGGGACAGCGTGGTCACAGGTGGACCCTTCTCAGGCCTGGTGCGGGTGGTTACTGCACCGTAGGTTGGCGAGCGCGTCCGCGACAGGGTCGAAGGGCCCGAAGATCACGGGGGGCGTGGGACGGTTCCCCCGGCGTGGGGCTCACCCGGGTTCGGCTGGGCCGAGCAGGGTGCGCCAGGGCCGAGCAGGGTGCGGCCGGGCGCGGCCCGCAGGTCGGCCGGGCGGCGTGTCAGCCCGGCGGCGGCGGGACGGGCGGACCTGCCGTCGACGAGCCCGCGGGGTCCTCGGGGCGCGACCACGGGTCCGTGGCCTGCCACCCGGTCTGCGGGTCCCACGGTGTGACGGGCACGAACCGGCCACGGTCGTCGTGGGAGACCTCCCAGGCCGGACCGTCGGACTCGCCCTCGGTCCCGTCGTCGAGACCCTTGTCGGTCCCACCCGGCCGCTCGCTGGCCTGCTCCTGGGGCCCGCCCGGCCCCGCCGGCCGGTCCGTGGACGTGGACGTGGAGGACGCGGGCGGCGGAGCCATGACCGGCCGGTCCGCCCCCGCCAGCCGGGGCGAGCTGCCGCGAGGCGCGACGAACAGGTGTCCCTGCCCGCCCGCCTGCACCGAGCGCACGGCGATGGGCTGCGTCGCGGCGGCCGACAGGTCGCCCTCCGGCCCGTCGGCCGTCGGTGCCCAGGCCAACCGGCCGGGGACGGGCGTGGGTGCCTGTGGTGCCATGAACTCGGCCTGGGCGGCGGGTGGGGGAGCCGCGCCACCCAGGGGTGCGCCGCCCTGCGGCTGCTGACCCCACGGCCCGCCGCGCCCGCCGGGGATGAAGATCGTGTCGCACAGCCTGCGGTACGTGACGTCCGGGTTGGCGACCCAGTTGATCCGGCTCATGGCCTGGTCCTGCCCGGCCGACTCGAGGATGAACTGGCCGTAGCCGAGGATCCGCCCGAGGATCGAGCGGCTGTAGCTCATGTCGGTGACCTTGCCGAGGGGCATCATCGCGACCTTGTGGGTCACGAGCCCGAACATCAGGAGCATGCGCTTGTCGGTCGCGACGAACCACTCGTTGCGCCAGTCGAGCACCTTCCACAGCAGGCGGAGCGCGACCAGCACCCACGCCCACCAGAGCAGCAGCGAGCCCTCGCCCACGGCCGGAGCCAGGACGCTGACGAGCCAGGCCGCGAGCAGGAACGCGGCGAACGTCGTGGCGACGGGCTCGGCGAGCTTGCCCCAGTGGGCACGCGTGGCCAGGACCACGCGCTCGCCGGGCAGGATGTAGCGCCGCAGGTGGCGCGCGCTCAGGCGCGGCGCGGTCTCGTACGCCTGCGAGGGGAGGTCCTGCGCCACCGTGCGCCTACTTCATGAGCGACTGGACGAACTGCCCGAAGCTCTTGAAGGCGCCCAGGATGACGTCCCAGATCGCCTGGACGATGTCCGCTGCGCGGTCGGGGCTCTGGACGACCGCGTACAGCAGGAAGACGATGACGACCCACATCAGGATGGTCTTGGCCTTGCCGGGCATCGTGTGGTCCTCACGTCGTCGATCGGGGCGGTTCTCGGCTCTGCCCGCCATGGTGGAGCGAACAGGCGGAGCGCCGTCGGAGGCGCGCCGCGGCCGAGTCTAGCGTTTCGCCCGAATCGGTCGTGGGTCCCGTGTCCGGACATGGCGGGTCGGGCGCGGCGTCCCGCGAGTGCGCCGGGGAGTGGTTGGACGCCGGACGCGGGGGGGGGGGGGGGGGGGGGGGGGGGGGG
>NZ_JACSQE010000002.1:139601-169322 GCF_014836745.1 Oerskovia gallyi | reverse complement strand
CCCCCCCCCCCCCCCCCCCCCCCCCACGTCCCGGTGTCGATGGACGGCTACTCTCCCGCGCGGCGCAGGACCTCGGTCAAGCGGTTGGCTGCGGCGACGACCGAGCCCGAATGCAGGCGGCCGGGCTGGCGCGTGAGGCGTTCGACCGGCCCGGAGATCGAGACGGCGGCGACGATGCGCCCCGACGGCCCGCGGACGGGTGCCGACACCGAGGCGACGCCGAGCTCGCGCTCCGAGACGGACTGGGCCCAGCCGCGCCGTCGGACACCCGAGAGGATCGTGGCCGTGAAGACGGCCTCGCGCAGGCCGCGGTGCAGGCGGTCCGGCTCCTCCCACGCGAGCAGTACCTGAGCGGCGGAGCCCGCACCCATGGTGAGCGTCGCGCCCACGGGGATCGAGTCTCGCAGGCCGACGGGACGCTCGGCCGCGGCGACGCAGATGCGATGATCCCCCTGGCGGCGGTAGAGCTGGGCGCTCTCGCCGGTGTGGTCGCGCAGCGCCGTCAGAACGGGGTTCGCCGCGGCGAGCAGGCGGTCCTCGCCGGCGGCCGTCGCGAGCTCGTTCAGGCGCGGCCCGAGGACGAAACGGCCCTGCATGTCGCGGGCCACCATGCGGTGGTGCTCGAGTGCGACCGCGAGGCGATGGGCCGTCGGACGGGCGAGTCCGGTGGCGGTGACGAGCTGGGCCAAAGTGGCTGGTCCGGACTCCAGAGCGCCCAGAACGGACGCCGCCTTGTCCAGCACGCCGACTCCGCTAGAATTGTCCATAGGTCGATATTGACGTCTCGCACAGTGAGATGCAAGTCAGCGGGTGTCGTGTCGACGAAGGACCAGGAGTTTCCGCCCGGTCCACGACCGAGATGTACCCCCCGATCGTCGCCCACGGCCCCCGCGTGAGCGACCACCGCAGGACACAGGTAGGAGAGAACCAACATGGCCGGCACGCTGGCGGAGAAGGTCTGGGACGCGCACCTGGTGCGACGTGGCACCGACGGGTCGCCCGACCTCCTCTACATCGATCTGCACCTCATCCACGAGGTCACCAGTCCGCAGGCCTTCGAGGGCCTGCGGCTCGCCGGCCGGCAGGTGCGCCGTACCGACCTGACGATCGCGACCGAGGACCACAACACCCCCACGCTCGACATCGACCTGCCGATCGCGGACCTCACGAGCCGCACGCAGATCGACACGCTGCGCAACAACGCCAAGGAGTTCGGCGTGCGCATCCACTCGCTCGGCGACGCCGACCAGGGCATCGTCCACCAGGTCGGGCCCCAGCTCGGCCTGACCATGCCCGGCCTCACGGTCGTGTGCGGCGACTCGCACACCTCCACGCACGGTGCGTTCGGGGCCCTCGCATTCGGCATCGGCACGTCCGAGGTCGAGCACGTGCTCGCGACCCAGACCCTCCCGCTCGCCCCCTTCAAGACCATGGCCATCACGGTCAACGGCGAGCTGCCCCCGGGCGCGACGTCCAAGGACATCATCCTCGCCATCATCGCGAAGATCGGCACCGGCGGCGGCCAGGGCTACGTCCTGGAGTACCGCGGCGAGGCCATCCGCAAGCTGACCATGGAAGCCCGCATGACGGTCTGCAACATGTCGATCGAGGCGGGCGCGCGCGCCGGCATGATCGCTCCCGACGAGACCACGTTCGAGTACCTCAAGGGCCGTCCGCACGCGCCCGAGGGTGCCGACTGGGACGCCGCGGTCGAGTACTGGAAGACGCTCAAGACCGACGACGACGCCACGTTCGACGAGGAGGTCGTCCTCGAGGCGGCGGACCTCGAGCCGTTCATCACGTGGGGCACCAACCCCGGCCAGGGCCTGCCCCTGTCGGCGAACGTCCCGATCCCCGCCGAGATCGCCGACGAGAACGAGCGCGTCGCCGCCGAGCGCGCGATCGAGTACATGGGCCTGACCCCAGGCGCGCCGCTGCGCGACATCGCGATCGACACGGTCTTCATCGGCTCGTGCACCAACGGCCGCATCGAGGACCTGCGTTCGGTCGCCAAGGTCGTCCAGGGCAAGAAGAAGGCCGACTCGCTGCGCGTGCTCGTCGTGCCCGCCTCGGCGCGCGTCCGTCTCCAGGCCGAGGCCGAGGGGCTCGACCAGATCTTCCTCGATTTCGGAGCCGAGTGGCGCAACGCCGGCTGCTCCATGTGCCTGGGCATGAACCCGGACCAGCTCGCTCCGGGGGAGCGCAGCGCCTCGACGTCCAACCGCAACTTCGAGGGTCGCCAGGGCAAGGGTGGACGCACCCACCTCGTGTCGCCGCTCGTCGCGGCCGCGACCGCCATCCGCGGGACCCTGTCCTCGCTGGCGGACCTGGACCTGCCCGCCGACGTCGACATCACGTCGTTCGACGGCACCCCGCTCGCGCCGCTCGACCCGCGCGTCCCGCTGCAGGTCTGACACCGGCCCCCTGACGACACTCATCGAGGAAGCAGAAGCATCATGGAGAAGTTCACGACCCACACCGGTGTCGGTGTCCCGCTGCGCCGCAGCAACGTCGACACGGACCAGATCATCCCCGCCGTCTACCTCAAGCGCGTGACGCGCACGGGCTTCGAGGACGCGCTGTTCGCGGCGTGGCGCGGGGACCCCGCGTTCGTCCTGAACCAGCCCGCGTACTCGTCCGGTTCCGTGCTGGTCGCGGGCCCCGACTTCGGCACCGGCTCATCGCGCGAGCACGCCGTGTGGGCGCTCAAGGACTACGGCTTCAAGGTCGTCCTGGCCTCGCGCTTCGCGGACATCTTCCGCGGGAACTCGGGCAAGCAGGGCCTCGTCGCGGGCATCGTCGCGCAGGAGGACATCGAGCTGCTGTGGAAGGTCCTCGAGACCAAGCCCGGCACCGAGGTCACGGTCGACCTGGTCGAGCGCACCGCCACGGCCGACGACGTCGTGGTCCGCTTCCAGATCGACGACTACACGCGCTGGCGCCTCATGGAGGGCCTCGACGACATCGGCCTGACCCTTCAGCACGAGGCCGACATCACGGCGTTCGAGCAGACGCGTGCGTCGTGGCGGCCCAAGACGCTGCCGGCGAAGCACCTGCCGACGGTCGACATCGAGGCGGCTCGGCCGTCCGCGTGACGCCCGTCTGAGCCCGGCCCGACGGCGCCGCTCCCCTGGGTGGGGAGCGGCGCCGTCGGCGTCTGCGGGGCGAGGGGACGGGCCGTACCGCGAGGGTGACCGGGGCTGTCGCCGAGGGTGACGTGCGCGCCGGTCGAGGGTGACCTGTGGGTGCGACGAGGGCGACGCGCGAGCCCGCCGAGGGCGACGTGCTGCTGTGCCGAGGGTGACGTGCGCGCCGATCGGGGGCGACCGGACCGCGTCAGGCCGGCGGAATCAGGCGCTTCAGACGGCGCGCAAGAGCCGCTTGTGTGATGCCCCCGTGCTGCTCGCGCGCGAGCCTGTGCCTCGTGGGTTCGACGTCGAGCAGGGGACGGAGGCCGACGGCCCGCGTGTGGACCATGGTCTTCAGGCGGAGGGTCGAGCGGCGGTAGCCCGGCAAGGCGCTGGAGAGCCACCCGAAGACAGGCGCTGCGGATTCGCGGCCCGGCGTCTCCCACGCGGCCACAGTGCGCGTGTACGAGTCCTCGCTCAGTGAGGCCCACGCGCCCCAGACGAACGGATCGACCTGGCCGTGGACAGGTATCTCGATCAACGCGCGCACGAAGAAGTGCTGGTCGTCGATCACGCACAGCTCGTCGGTCAGGCTGCAGCCCTCCTGGCCCTCGAACTCGGGCGACCAATAGGCGGGCGCCGGGAGGTGGAAGGCGAGCAGCGGACCGTCGTGCCGCTCGGCGCAGCATGCGCACCGCTGGCCGTTCTGGTGCTGGTGAGCGGGATCCGTGGGGGACGACATGCGCGTGAGCCTAGCGGGGTCGTTTCTTGACGGTCGGCGTCGCGACGGCCGGGGTGCCCTCGGAGTGCGGCGGGGTGCCCTCGGGAACGCGCCCGTCACCCTTGGCGGCCCGCTCCGTCACCCCCGGGAACACGCTCCATCACCCTCGGCAGCCCGGCCCGTCACCCTCGGCGGACGCGTGCCTCAGGGGCGCGGCGGGCCCTGGCGGATCCTTGCGAGCTGCGACTCCGCCGTGACCTTCGTCGGGTCCCAGCCGGCCTCGATCCACCAGGTCGCACCTGCTGCCTCGAGCGCCCGCGCGTCCTCGGCGGCAGCGTCGAGGTCCGTCGCGAAGTCGCGCTGCACGACGAGCTCGAACGGCCCGGCGCCCGGGTCACGGTGCTCGGCGACCCAGCCGGCGACCTCGCGCACCTCGTCGGGCGTCAGCGGGTCCATGCCGCGGTCGCCCCGGAGCTGGACCGTCACGCCGTCCCAGCGCACCGCGCGGCTCATCGACCTCTCGCTCGGGAACACCCCCACGGGCCACACGGGGATGCGCCCGTTGACGGGCCGCGGTGAGATCGTCATCTCGCCGGTCGAGATGTGCTTCCCGTCGAACGAGAACGCCTCGCCGGACCAGGAGCGCTCGAGGAACGCGAGGACGTCGTCGAGCAGCTCGGCCCGCTCGCGCAGCGACGTGAGCTGGCCGGGGACGGCGCTGAAGCCGGCGTCGTCGAGCACCCCGACCCCTGCGGGCAGGACCAGCCGACCACCCGACAGGTGGTCGACCGTCAGCGCCTGGCGCGCGAGCTCCCACGGGCGCCTGCGCGGCATGGCGAACACGAGCGCACCGAGCGTCACCCGCTGCGTCTGGACTGCCGCCGCGGCGAGGATGCCCCAGGGGTCGTACCCCTCCATGCCGGGCAGGCTGATGCCGTCCCACGTGAAGTAGCCGTCCCAGCCGTGCTCCTCGGCCTCGCGGGCCATCGTGACCAGCTCTGACGCGGAACCGAAGCTCCCGACGAACCCGAACTGCAAGCCCATGACATCCTCCTGCGACTCGTTGGCGGTCCTCCCACGGTAGGGGCGGCCACCCACACGCGCCGCAAGAACGAGGACGGGCGGGCTCCCGGAAGACCGGGAACCCGCCCGCAGCGCCCTGCGAGGGCGTCGATCAGTGGTGCTTGTTCTTGCGAGGGATGAAGTGCACGACCGTCACGACGACCGCACCCACCACGACACCCACGATCGCCGACCCCAGGGTGTCGACGAGCCACACCAGGAACCCGCCGAGGGCCGGCACGCCGTGCACGGCGTCCTCGAGGACGTGCAGGAGGTCGTAGGGCGCGTGCCAGCCCAGGTCGTACGTGCCCTGCAGCAGGATGTGGCCACCGACCCACAGCATCGCGACCGTGCCCACGATCGAGATGACGGCCATGACGCGCGGCATCGCCTTGACCAGGCCGTGGCCGAACGACTTGACCCAGCCGGTCTCGCGCCCCGCGAGGTGCAGGCCGATGTCGTCCATCTTCACGATGAGCCCGACGATCCCGTAGACGACCGCCGTGATGAGCAGCGCGACGACGACCAGGATGATCGCGCGGGCCCAGAAGCCCTCCGTCGCGACCTCGTTGAGCGCGATGACCATGATCTCGGCGCTGAGGATGAAGTCGGTGCGTACCGCGCTCGACACGACGCTGTCCTCGTCGACGGCCTTCTTCGCCGCAGCGTCGTCGACGGCCTTGCCGTGCTTGCCCGAGACCATCTCCCAGAGCTTCTCGGCGCCCTCGAACGCGAGATACGTCCCGCCCACCATGAGCAGCGGGGTGAGCAGCACGGGGAGGAACTCGCTCAGCAGCAGTGCCGCGGGGAGGATGAACAGGAGCTTGTTGCGCAGCGAGCCCATCGCGATGCGCTTGATCACGGGCAGCTCGCGCTTCGCGGCCAGCCCGGCGACGTACTGGGGAGTGACCGCGGTGTCGTCGATCACGACACCGGTCGCCTTGACGCTCGCCCGCCCCGCAGCGGCGCCGATGTCGTCGACGGACGCGGCCGCCAGCTTGGCGAACGCTGCGATGTCGTCCAGGAGGGCTACGAGTCCAACGGCCATGAGGTCTCCACGAGGCCCGTGTCGCCGCCCACGAGCCCTGAGGTCGGGAATCGACGCGGCTGTCACGCATCGTAACGACTCGGGCGCCCCACCGTCGCGGCCCGTCCGCCGGCCGAGGGTGACGTACCCGCTGCCCGACGGCGCCGCCGCCCGGGCGACGTGTGACGCGATCGGTCGCACCGCCGTCGGGCAGACGTCCTAGGCTGGTCCCCATGGCTAACCACTACGACGTCGTCGTCCTCGGCGCGGGCCCCGGCGGCTACGTCGCCGCCATCCGCGCGGCCCAGCTCGGCCAGTCCGTCGCGATCATCGAGGAGAAGTACTGGGGCGGTGTGTGCCTCAACGTCGGGTGCATCCCCTCCAAGGCGCTCCTGCGCAATGCGGAGCTCGCCCACCTGTTCACGCACCAGGCCGACTTCTTCGGCATGTCGGGCGACGTGTCGTTCGACTTCGGCAAGGCGTTCGACCGCAGCCGCGACGTCGCCGACGGTCGCGTCAAGGGCGTGCACTTCCTCATGAAGAAGAACAAGATCACCGAGTACGACGGGCGCGGCACGTTCCGCGACGCGAACACGATCGACGTCGCGCTGTCCTCGGGCGAGACCGAGACCGTGACGTTCGCCAACGTCATCATCGCGACGGGCTCGAAGGTCCGCCTGCTGCCGGGCGTCGAGCTGAGCGAGAACGTCGTCACGTACGAGAAGCAGATCCTGACGCGTGAGCTGCCGCGCTCGATCGCGATCGTCGGCGCGGGCGCGATCGGCATGGAGTTCGCGTACGTGCTGAAGAACTACGGCGTCGACGTGACGATCATCGAGTTCCTCGACCGCGCGCTGCCGAACGAGGACATCGAGGTCTCCAAGGAGATCGCCAAGCAGTACAAGAAGCTCGGCGTGAACATCCTGACGTCGACCGCGGTGCAGACCGTCGTTGATGGCGGCTCGTCCGTGACGGTTTCCTACAAGGGCGTCAAGGACGACAAGCCCGGCTCGATCGAGGTCGACAAGGTCCTCATGGCCGTGGGCTTCGCGCCCAACGTCGAGGGCTTCGGGCTCGAGAACACGGGCGTCGCGTTGACCGACCGCGGCGCGATCGCGATCGACGACGTCATGCGTACCAACGTCCCCCACATCTACGCGATCGGTGACGTCACCGCGAAGCTCATGCTCGCGCACGTCGCCGAGGCGCAGGGCGTCGTCGCGTCCGAGACCATCGGTGGCGCCGAGACCATGACGCTGGGCGACTACCGCATGATGCCGCGCGCGACGTTCTGCCAGCCGCAGATCGCGAGCTTCGGCCTCACCGAGCAGCAGGCCCGCGACGAGGGCTACGACGTCAAGGTCTCCAAGTTCCCCTTCACGGCCAACGGCAAGGCGCACGGCCTCGGCGAGCCCACGGGCTTCGTCAAGCTCGTCGCCGACGCCCGCTACGGCGAGCTCCTCGGTGGCCACCTGATCGGTCCCGACGCGTCCGAGCTTCTGCCCGAGCTCACACTCGCGCAGAAGTGGGACCTCACGGCGTCCGAGCTGGGGCGCAACGTGCACACGCACCCGACGCTGTCGGAGGCCGTGCAGGAGGCGATTCATGGACTCGCGGGGCACATGATCAACTTCTGACGGCAGGGACAAAGAGGTAGGATCGACCGTCCCGCTCGGAGGCCTTGATCTGCGGTATCGCCGCAGGTCAAGGCCTCTTTAGCTGCCTCAATCAGGGCGGACAACCGAGGTTGGCCAGGGACAGGAATGTTCACCCTGGGGGGCGCGGAGGGGGCGCGACGGCGCGTATCGTCGTGATCTCCTTCCGGGGCCGCACGAAGGGCTCGGGGGGAGGGGGCTCATGGCGGAGGCGACGACGGCCCAGCGGACGACGGCGGGTCGCCGCGAGGCGTGGGACCGGCTACGCAAGCTCCCGTCGAAGTGGTGGCAGGCGAGGTGCCCGGCTCCCGACGGAAAGCTCCTCTCGGCGCGGACCGAAGACGACCGCCCGCTGACGTTCCTGACGAAGAGCGACGCGCGCCTGGCTCAACCGGGTCCACGACTCGAACGCCCGCGGCGTTCGACTCCGGTGAGGAGTTGGTCATCCACGCCATGAAGGCGCGACCGCAGTATCTGGACCTGCTGCCTTGACTCTGGCGCACGACGAGCGTCGAGGCGGGCGGAAGGTCGAGCGCGAGTCGATCAACGACGACGTCGAGTTCGATCGAACTCATCAAGCAGGAAAGAAGCCGACAGTGATCAAGAAGCTCTCGGGGTTCTTCGACCGTTTCCGCGACCTGCTCTGACCGCGTACATGGTCCCCGTCGGCCGGGCTACGAACCGCCGGGGAACGTGAGAATCCCGTCCGCTGGAACCGAGTTCTGGAACTCAGAGCGGAGATCGCGCAGACGCCTACCATCGGCCACCGCCCAGAAGTACCACCCGTTCGTCGCCTTCTGGCGCAAAGCATGCCCGGCGGCCGAGGGCGTCATGAAGCGACGGCCATCGAGCTCGATCGCTCCGTCCGGGGTCAGCGTGGCTTCGCGCCCCTTGAAATCACGGTGGGTGGCGATGAGGTTGTCGCCAGCGCTCAGAAGTCCGGCCTGGAGCAGGTGCTTGAGCTCGACCCAGTCGCCCGCTTTCGTCTGCGGGTCGATGACCTTGCCGTGATGTCCCTCGGGAACCGGCCATACGTGAAGGAACGCGTCGATGAGTTCGGCCGTGCGGGCGTCGATGAGCTCTTCGTCCCAGGGGTGATCCGCAGTCTTGCTGACGACTCGCCCGGTCAGGGTGATCGTGTTGTGGTTCAGCAGTGCTGCGCGCTTTGCCGACCATGGACCGTTGGAAACCTTGGAGTTGAGCGACGTGGTGAGCAGTGTCAGGTTGCCGAGCCGGTGCACGCGCGCCTGACGCGCCTCGTCCTCATCCGGCGTCTCGACGGGCCACGTAGCTCTCCAGGTCCGAGGCAACAGGTGTTCGATGGGAAGCCCTTGCGCTCGACTTGGGGCTGGCCGGTCTCGGCGCGGTAGTGGTCCTCGGCCGCTTCGAGGAACATGCGGAGGCGGGATCGGGGAAAGCGGCGATAGACGGCCTCCGTGGTGAGGGTCTGTCGCACCTCTTCGTCGCCGGGCCAGTAGGTACTCGTGGCGTTCAGTCGGGCAAGGTGTCCTGTGACGCGCTCGACGAGATCATCGGCAGGAGTGCCAGCGTTCGACGCGATAATGTCGGCGACGATTCGACCGAGATCGCTTCCGGCGAGGCGGAGGAACTGCCGACGAACAACCCAGCTCTCCGTGGCGCGGATGACCCGGTCGATCGTGGTCTGGGTCAGGGGGCGGCCTGGTTCGTGGAGCCAGATAAGTAGAGGTTTGAGGAGTTCGACGCCGGAAGCCTGCATCCGGTAGGTCGCCATAGACGCCGCGTCGAGGCTCCCGCCAGCTTGGGTGGCCGCGTGAGTCCATACCTCGTATTGGTGCGCCTGCTGCTTGATGATTGGCAGCAGGTCGGCCATCTTGTGACCCGATTCCAGTTCGACATACGACTTGAACCGGTTGAACGTGGACTGGGGGCTGACATCCTCGCCGGTGCGCGAGACGAGCCACTGGTTGAGGAACAGCGAACTTCGGCTGACCAGCGTGCGCCCGACGCTCACTTCCTTCATCCAGAACTTCGTCTCGAAAGGCCAGTCCTCGCGGTAGGCGCGCAGGGTGTCACCGCCTTCGGCTTCCAGGCGCTGAAACACGAAGTTCCGGACGAGGTCAGCGGCCGTGAGCGGCGTGCCGCGGGCGTTGAGGGTCTCGAAGATCTCCTGTGAGTTCTCAGTCGCTTCCAACTCGATCGACACAAGCTGGAGGCCGTCCAAGAGGACGTCGGTGAGTTCCTTGGCCTTCGGCTCGAAGTCGTTGGACTCTCGGGCCCCGAGCCACCGCTCGATGACTGTCGTGAAGTACCCGTGCGCTGCGGCGATCTGAGATTCGGAGTGCTTCAGGTTGACGTGGTCGATCGGAGGCTCGGAGGTCATCACCTCGTCGAACGCCGGTCGATCATTGTTGAGGTGGCGGACCTTGAGCCGCGCCTCATCATCGTCGACGTAGATCTCGTCGTTGTGGGTCAATCGTTCGAGCTGGCCGGAGAGTCGGGGGAGGTCGGCCTGTGCGAGGAGCGCCCCGGCCGCGTCTGCGAGGAGTTGCAACGTCGTCAGGCGTTGCTGCCCGTCGATGACATTCCACGTCGTCAGTCGCTTGCTGTTGGTCGGATGAGACTGAAGGACGACAGCGCCGAGGAAGTGGGAGGCATTGAGGTGGGGCTCAGCGATCCGCAGTTCGGCGACCCGGCGGATGTCCTTCCAGAGTGGTTCCCACTGATCCTCTTCCTTCCAGACGTAGGGACGCTGGAACAGCGGAATCACGAAGTGCTGCGGCAGGTTGAACAGTTGCAGCGGCGTGCGCTTGAAGGTCTCCACGCGCACATCCTGCCGCATCCGCTGATCCGCATTGGTCATGCAGGATCGGGGAAGGTGCTAGGTGTGCCGTTCCGTGGTGTGCGCCCCGAGCCACTCACTCATCTTCTCGAGCGGCATGTGCGTGTCGGCGACCTCGATCACGAAGTCCGCCATCTCGATCTGGTCGCCCACGAGCCGGTGCCCGTTCATGGCGTAGAAGACGTGCACAAGGATCAGCGAGAGTCGCTTGTTCCCGTCATGCAGCGGATGGAGCCGGTTGACCGAGTCCATGATCGCGGCGGCCTTCAGGTCGAGCCCTTCGTGCAGTTCTACGGCGTACCTGCGCGCCCGGGGCGCCGCCACCCGGTGTCCAGCGGTCCGGGCAACTCGCACGTGCCGGCTGTTCCGGTCGACCGCAGCCAGGGCTTCCGCCAGGTGACCTAGCTCGTCACGCGAGCCGTTTCAGGGCCTCGCTCCAGGAATCCATGGCCTCGGTGATGTGGGTCTGGATGTTCTCGTCGGAGGACTCGTCGAGCAGTTGTTCGAGGGCTTCGCCCTGCGTAACGTGCAGCGCCTCGGCGCGCGCCTTGAGCCGGTCGCGCACAGCGACCGGGACCTTGATCGTCGCCATCTTCTCCTGCGTCATGCTCCGAGTCTGCCGCGCGGCGCGGGCGCCTTCCATCACGAGGGCCCGCCGCACTACGAGACCCCGAACTCCCGCCGCAGCATCTCCCCGACCATCGCCGGGACGTCGACGTCCCCCGGGTGGAGCGCGTCGTAGACCTGGAGCCCTTCCCAGGTGGAGATGACGAGCGCGGCGCGGGCTTCGGGCGAGGCCCCGGCGTCGTCCAGCACGCCACGTGAACGCTGCGTCCGGATCATCCCGCCGATGACCCCGACGAGGACGCGATGCCGCTCCTGCAGCACCGGCCGCGCGGGATGGCCGGGCGTCCCGGCCTCGGCCGAGAGGGTCGAGAGGAGCTGGACCAGCCCGGGCGCTTCCCGGTTGCGTTCGGCGGTCTGGACGAACCCGTCGACGAGGTCCTCGGCCGTGAACTGCGAGGGCATCGAGGGCGGTGCGTGCTGCGCGTCGTGCCACTCGATGACGGCCAGGAGCAGGGCGGTCTTGTTGCCGAAGTGGTGCAGGAGGGTCGAGTGGTCGACCCCGGCCTCGCGCGCGATGCCGCGCAGGGATGCCCCGTAGAACCCCTTCTGGGCGAACGCCTCGGCCGCGCGGGCGACGATCGACTGCTTGGTCGCCCGGCCGGTGGCGTACCCGTCGGGTCGCCCGGTCGTGGCTGCTTGCTGCGTGGTCACGGTGCATCCCCTCCGAGGTCAGAGGCTACCCTCTCTCATAATTCCACCAACTGGTGGAGATTGGGCTAGCATGTGGCCGTGCTCACTCCTGACGCCCGACGACGTGCCCGTAGCGAGATGACCCTCACCGAGAAGGCCTCGCTCACCTCAGGCGCGAACTTCTGGAACACCACGCCGGTCGACCGGCTCGGCGTTCCCTCGATCATGCTCACCGACGGACCGCACGGGCTGCGCAAGCAGGGCGGGGCGGCGGACCACCTCGGTCTCAACGCCAGCCTGCCCGCCACGTGCTTCCCGACGGCCGCCACCCTCGCCAACAGCTGGGACCCGGGCCTCGTGGAGCGGGTGGGCGAGGCGCTCGGCGCCGAGGCCGCCGCCGAGGGCGTCAGCGTCCTGCTCGGACCCGGCCTCAACATCAAGCGCAACCCGCTCGCGGGCCGCAACTTCGAGTACTTCTCCGAGGACCCGCTGCTCGCGGGCCGGCTCGCCGCGGCGCAGATCCGCGGCATCCAGTCCCGCGGCGTGGCCGCGAGCGCCAAGCACTTCGCGGTGAACAGCCAGGAGACGCACCGCATGACGATGGACGAGGTCGTCGACGAGCGCGCGCTCCACGAGACCTACCTCGAGGCGTTCCGCATCGCGGTCACCGAGGGCCGGCCCTGGACCGTCATGAGCTCGTACAACAAGGTCAACGGGACCTACGCGAACGAGCACCGCGAGCTCCTCGACGAGATCCTGCGCAAGCAGTGGGGCTTCGACGGCCTGGTCGTGACCGACTGGGGCGGCAACAACGACCGCGTCGCGGGCCTCGTCGCGGGCAACGCGCTCGAGATGCCGTCGACCGACGGAGTGACCGACGCCGAGGTCGTGCGCGCGGTCGAGGAGGGTCGCCTCGACGAGGCGGTCCTCGACGCTCGCGTCGACGAGCTGCTGACGCTGATCGAGCGCACGGAGCGCACCCGCACGGCCGCGACCACGCCCGACGGCGCCGCGCTCAGCGGGTCTGCCAGCACGCCCGACGGCGCCGCGCCCGTCGACCTCGACGCGCACCACGAGCTCGCGGTCGAGGCCGCGCGTCGCTCGGTGGTCCTGCTGCGCAACGCACGCGGGACGCTGCCGCTCGGCCCGCACTCGGGCCGCGTCGCGGTCATCGGCGACTTCGCGGCGAATCCCCGGTACCAGGGGGCGGGCAGCTCGCTGGTCAACCCGACCCGGGTGGACGTCCCGCTCGACGCGCTGCGCGACAGCGGCCTGCAGGTCGTCGGGTACGAGCAGGGCTTCGCCCGCCGCGACGGGGGCCGGGGCGCGTGGGACTCAGCCCCGTCGGTCCGCCGCCGCCGTCGCGCGGTCCGGCTCGCGGAGCGTGCCGACATCGTGCTGCTGTTCCTCGGCCTGGACGAGTCCGCCGAGGCCGAGGGCGTCGACCGGACGCACCTGCGCCTCGCGCGCAACCAGCTCGCCCTCACGAGGGAGCTCACGACGCTCGGCGTGCCGGTCGTGGTCGTGCTGGCCGGTGGCGCGCCCGTCGAGCTGCCGTTCGCCGAGCACGTCGACGCGATCGTGCACGGCTACCTCGGCGGCCAGGGCGGTGGCCAGGCGATCGCCGACGTGCTGACCGGCCGCGTGAACCCCGCAGGACGCCTCGCCGAGACGTACCCGCTGCGCTACACGGACGTGCCGTCGTCGGCGACGTTCGGGCGGACCGAGGCGACGTCCGAGCACCGCGAGAGCATCTACGTCGGCTACCGCCACGCCGACAAGGTCGGCCTGCCGGTCCGCTACCCGTTCGGGCACGGCCTGAGCTACACGACGTTCGAGCACGGCGACCTCGTCGCGGACCGCACGAGCGTCCAGGTCACGGTCGCCAACACCGGCGACCGGTCCGGGACCGAGACCGTGCAGGTCTACGTCGAGGCGCCGGACGCCGCCGAGGGAGAGTTCCGCGCGCGGCGCGAGCTCGCCGGGTTCGCGCAGGTCACCCTGGCGCCGGGCGAGAGCGCACGCGTGAGCGTCGACCTCGCCGAGCACGCGTTCGCCGCCTACGACACGGGCAGCCACGAGTGGCGCACCGTGCCCGGCACCTACACCGTGCAGGTCGGCGCGTCGTCGCGCGACCTGCGGCTGTCCGCGCCCGTCGTGGTCGACGGCGAGATCTGGGCGCCCGCCACCACGGGCCTCCCGCACTACGTCAGCGGCCACGTGGACCGCGTCCCCGACGACGAGTTCGCCGCGCTCCTGGGACGCACGCCCCCGGCGCAGGACTGGCCCGCGGGTCGGCCGCTCACGCGCGCCGACATCATCGCGCAGGCGCGGGGTCGGGGCGGGTTCGGGGGCCTGCTGGTCGGGCTCATCGACGCGAGCGGCCGCCTGCTCATGGCGCTGGGGCGCCCCCACGCGGCGAACAACACCCGTTTCGTCCTCGACCTGCCGTTCCGGTCGGTGTCGCGGATGAGCGCCGGCACGGTCGACGAGGCGATGCTCGACGGCCTGCTGCTGATGGTCAACGGCCGGCTCTGGCGCGGCGCACGCCGCCTGGTCCCGGCATGGCGTGCCCACGCGATGGCCGCGCGGGCTCGGACGAAGGACTGAGAAGAAATGGCGACACGCACAGAGATCAAGCGGGACGCCGTCGCGCGCGCACAGGAGCTGCGCGCGACCAAGCGGGCCCGACGGGCCGAGCTGAAGGCGATGGCGCCGCATGAGCGCAGGGCGGCCAAGGCTGCCGACAAGCGTGCGGCCCGTCAGGCGCGCAAGGACGCCACGGCGGAGCGCAAGGAGGCCCGCGCCGGGATGACCCGGGCCGAGCGCCGCGAGGACAGGCGCCGCGCGCGCATCGACCGCAAGGTCGAGCACCGCCCGCGCCGCGCGGTCGGCTGGGGCGTCACGGCCGTGGCCGTGATCGCGATCGGGGGACTGGTCGCACCGTTCGCGAGCGCGTTCGGTCGCCTCATGACGATCGAGTACGACTCGTCGACGGAGGCGGGCGTGGCCGCCCGCGAGAACGCCGCCCAGGTCTCGGAGGACATCTCCGACGAGGGGATCGTCCTGCTGAAGAACCAGGACGACCTCCTGCCGCTGGCGGACGCCAACCTCAACGTGTTCAGCTTCGCGTCCTTCAACCTCATCCTCGGGGGCGGCGGCTCGGGCGGCAGCAACCAGTCGCAGTCCGTGACGTTCTACGACGCCCTCGCCGAGCAGGGGATCACGGTCAACCCCGAGCTCAAGGCGACCCTGGAGGAGGCCGGCGCCAAGACCAGCACGGGCAACAGCAACGGGCTCCTGCAGATCGTGAGCTCGATGCTCAAGCCGACCGAGGGCGAGCCTGCCCCGGACTACCTCACCGACGACGTCATGGCCCAGGCCGCACAGTTCTCCGGCACCGCGCTGGTGGTCATCGGGAACGACGGCGTCGAGGGGTCGGACATGAGCCCCGAGCAGCTGCGCCTGACCGACGAGCAGCGCGAGCTGTTCGACGTCGTGACGGCGTCGTTCGACGACGTCGTGGTGGTCGTGAACTCGGGCAACCAGATGGAGCTCGGCTTCCTCGACGAGTACCCGCAGATCAGGTCCGCGGTGTGGATCGGCACGCCGGGTCCGCGCGGCGCCGTCTCGCTCGCCAAGGTCCTGACGGGGGACGTGAACCCGTCCGGCCGCCTGACCGACACCTGCGCCTACGACGTGACGAGCGCCCCGGCGGTCGCCAACGTCGGAGACTTCGACTACGCGAACGCCAAGCGCTCGTACATGGACTACGAAGAGAGCATCTATGTCGGCTACCGCTACTACGAGACGCGCTACGCGGGGGACGAGGCGGGCTACGCGCAGGCCGTCCAGTTCCCGTTCGGCCACGGCCTGAGCTACACCACGTTCGCGCACGAGGCCACCGCGCCGCGCGTCGAGGGTGACACGATCAGCGTCGACGTCACGGTGACCAACACGGGCGGCACGGCGGGCAAGGACGTCGTCCAGGTCTACTTCTCGGCCCCCTGGACGCCGGGCGGCATCGAGAAGTCCGCGATCGAGCTCGCGGGATACGACAAGACGGCGATGCTCCAGCCGGGGGAGTCCGAGACCGTGACCGTCACGTTCGACGTGCGCGACATGGCCTCCTGGGACACCGAGGGTCACGGCGCGTACCTGCTCGAGGCCGGGACCTACCAGGTCTCGGTGCGCACCGACGTCCACACTCCGGTCGCGCAGTTCGACCACACGGTGGCCGAGGACGTCGTCTATGCCACGGACGCCGACACGGGGGCCGAGCTCACCAACCGCTTCGACTACGTCGAGGGCGACCTGACGTACCTCTCGCGCGCCGACTGGGAGGGCACGTACCCGCAGGCGCCCGAGGCCGGTGCCACGGCCTCCGACGAGCTGCTCGCACGCATGGACCCGGAGATCGAGCCCGCCGAGGGCGAGACGCCGACGTACGGCGCCGACAACGGCCTCGTCCTGGCCGACCTCGCGGGCCTCGACCACGACGACCCGCAGTGGGAGGAGTTCCTCGACCAGCTCACGCTCGACGAGCAGGTCGACCTCTTCGCCAAGGGCGCGTACCGCACGCATGCCGTCGACCGCCTGGGCATCCCCGCCATGGACCTGCTCGACGGGCCCGCCGGGCTGAACTCCCTGTTCAGCTCGCTCGAGGCGGCCGCCTACCCGACCCAGATCGTCGTGGCCTCGACCTGGAACGACGACCTCGCCCGCGCGCTGGGCGAGTCCGTGGGGACCGAGGCGAACGCCTACGGCATCGAGGGCTGGTACGCCCCCGGCATGAACCTGCACCGCACGGCCCTGGGCGGGCGTGACTTCGAGTACTTCTCGGAGGACCCGCACCTGTCGGGCAAGATGTCAGCCGCGATGGTCTCCGGCGCGGAGAGCAAGGGCGTGCTGACCTTCATGAAGCACTTCGCGCTCAACGAGCAGGAGGTCAACGCCCGCAGCGGCGTGAACGTCTTCGTCGACGAGCAGGCGCTGCGCGAGCTGTACCTCAAGCCCTTCGAGATCACGGTCAAGGAGGCCGACCCGACCGGCGCCATGAGCTCGTTCATCAACATGGGTGGCGTGTGGGCCGGTGCCAACGAGCAGCTCCTGCAGGACGTGCTCCGCGGCGAGTGGGGCTTCGAGGGCGTCGTCTCGACCGACGCGGTGCTCGGGGCCTGGATGGATCCCGGCCTCGCGGCCCGCTACGGCAACGACCTCATGCTCGCGATGCTCCCGGGCTCCGACAAGGCGACGAAGGCCGCGGTCGACGAGGACCCGGTGGGGGTCGGGAACGCGTTGCGTGACCGCGTCCACACGGTCCTGTACACCACGTTGCAGACGAACCTGTTCGACTGATCCCGGCAGCCCCCTTCAGCGCCCGACGCCGGAGCGCACCTTCCCCGTGAAGGCGCGCTCCGGCGTCGGGCGTCCGTGGTGCGCCACCCGGGACACGGACAATTCCCTCGCCCTGGCCGGGGCGCGGCCGCTAGCCTCCGGGCCATGACGCTCACCCCTCGCCGAGGCCCTCGCCCCACCACGTCGGACGAGGGGCCGCACCGGCAGGTCGACCAGCTCTCTCCCGCCGCGCTCTGGGGCGAGCTCGTGCTCGCGGCGACCACGATCGACGGGGTCCGGGAGGGCCACAGCTCGGTGTCCCCGGCGACGTCCCGGGCGCTGTTCCTCGACGGCCTCGACCGCACGCCGCACCCCGAGACGTCGCTCGCGACGCCCGACCAGCGTCTCGAACCGGTCCACCTGCACGGCGTGAGGGACACGAGCCTGCACCTGTGCCTGCCGCGCGCGCGGGCCGAGGAGGTCTGCGCGACCGGCTGGGGCGAGCCGCACCAGTACGCGGACCACGCGACCGAGATCATGGTCTACGGACCACGCGACGCCGACGAGCTCGCGGTCGTCCTGGGCCTGGTGCGCGAGAGCCTGGACGTCGCACGGGCCCTCGCGTCGAGGTAGAGGGGCACCCCACCGCCTCGCGGCACGGTCAGGCGCCGGAGAGCACCGTGACGGACACGAGCGCCACGTCGTCCTCGCGGTGGTGCGGCACGAGCCTGGCGAGCAGGGCGTCGAGGAGGTCGTCGGGGGAGGACCGGACGACGTCCTCGACCACGCCCGGCAGCCGCTCGAGCCCCTCCCGGAGCGGGACGTCGCGCCTCTCGACCAGACCGTCGGTGAAGAGGAGCAGGGTGTCTCCCGGGTGGACGGTGACCGTGTGGTCGGTGCGTCCCGTCCCTGAGCCGACCCCGAGGAGGCGGTCGTTCCTCCGCCGGAGCAGGTCGGTCGAGCCGCCGGCGGTGATCAGTGCGGGAGGCGGATGCCCGGCGGAGGCCCACGTGAGCGTGCGGACGCCGCTGGGCTCTGGGAGCGAGATCCGTGCGGCGGCGACCGTCGCGACGGCCGAGACACCCAGTCCCGCGACCGTGCGCTCGGTCCGGTCGAGGATCTCGGCGGGGGACTCACCCGTGTCGTAGGCGATGCCGCGCATGACCCCGCGGAGCTGCCCCATGGTCGCGGCCGCCGAGATGTCGTGTCCCACGACGTCCCCGACCACGACGAACGCGCACCCGCACGACTGCTCGAACGCGTCGTACCAGTCGCCGCCGACGTGCATCTCGCGGGACGCGGGCCGGTACCGGACGTCGACGCGCAGGCCGTCGGGCTGCGCGGGCGCGGTGAGGATCGAGTCCTGGAGCTCGAGCGCGGCGCGGCGTTCGCGGTCGAAGCTCTCCTGGAAGCGCCCGACCGAGGACCCCAGGTGCATCGCGTGGTCGACCACGGCGGCGTCGAGCCCGACCTGCCGGTCCGTCGCCGCCCGCCGGGAGGTCTGCACGATATCGGTGACGTCCTCCGCGCGGTGCACGAGGGCGGCCACGCGTCCGCTGACGTCGAAGACCGGGATGTTGGTCATGAGCCAGTGACGCTCGACCCACTCGCCGGGCCGTGCCCCCGTGACGTCGATCCGGAGCGGTTCGAGCAGCTCGATCCGTCCGGTGCGCACGACACGCCGCAACGACGCGACGACTCGGTCGACGCGGTCCTGGTCGGCGGGGGAGAACTCGAAGCCGTCGTTGAGCGGGCGTCCGACGAGGGCCGACGCGGGCAGCCCCAGCATGTCGAGGTAGGCGTCGTTGACGTCGAGCACGGTCAGGTCCGGTGCCAGCAGGATCTTCGGGGCAGAGAGCGCCGCGAAGACCGCCCGGTAGTCGGGCGAGGTGCCTGGTGGTCCGTCCGGGTGCCCGTCCGGCGACGCGCTCGCCACCCGTCGTGCGTCGTCCGCCATCGGAAGCCTCTTCCCCTGCGTGTCTCCTCAGCATGGCCGAGTCGTCGAGGTTCCGCAGGAGGGCGCCGCGGCGTCAGCTCACGTTGTCGGTGTACTCCACGTCCTTGGTCTCCTTGCTCACGAGCAGCGCCACGAGCGTCAGGACCGACATGGCCGACAGGTAGACCCCGACCAGCACGGGCGAGCCGTCCGCCTGCTCCCACAGCGCGACCGCGATGAACGGCGCGACGGCCGCCCCCAGGATCGACGACAGGTTGTAGGCGATCGCCGAGCCGGTGTACCGGACGTTGGCGGGGAAGAGCTCGGGCAGGATCGCGGCCATGGGGCCGAACGTCAGGCCCATGAGCGTGAAGCCCACGACCAGGAGCGTCATGACGCCCACGGTCCCGCCCGTGAACAGCGGCACGAACAGGGCGCCGAACGCGATGATCGCGACGGTCGTCCAGATGAGGTGCTTGCGGCGCCCGAACCTCTCGGCCATCGGCCCGGAGACGAGCGTGAAGATCCCGAAGAACACGACGCCGACGATGAGCATCACGAGGAAGTCGGTGCGCTCGTAGCCGAGCCCCGGTGCGCCGCCGCTCTCCGCGGGGACCTCGGCGGGCGCGGTGCCGAACGTCAGCGTGAACGTCGTCATGAGGTAGAACAGCACGTAGGTCGCGAGCATGATGAACGTGCCGAGCACGATCTGGCGCCACGAGGAGCGGAACACCTGCGCCACGGGCAGCTTGGCGACCGCGCCGGTCTCGACGACCTTCTGGAACGAGGGGCTCTCGACCAGGCGCAGCCGGACCCACAGGCCCACGATCACGAGGAGCGCGCTGGCCAGGAACGGCACGCGCCAGCCCCATGCGGAGAACTGCTCGTCGGTCAGCGTCTCGGCCAGGACCAGGAACGTGGTGTTGGCGAGGATGAACCCGATCGGGGCGCCGAGCTGGGGGAACGTGCCCCAGATCGCGCGCTTGCCCGCGGGGGCGTTCTCGGTCGCGAGCAGCGCCGCGCCGCTCCACTCGCCGCCCAGCCCCAGTCCCTGGCAGAAGCGCATCAGGACGAGCAGCGCGGGCGCGAGCACGGACCAGCCGGGGGTCGACGACGGCGGCAGCAGGCCGATGAGGAACGTCGCGACGCCCATGGTCAGGAGCGAGGCGACGAGCGTGCCCTTGCGGCCGATCCGGTCGCCGTAGTGGCCGAACACGATCGACCCGAGGGGGCGCGCGACGAACGCGACGCCGAACACCGCGAACGACGCGAGGAGCTGGGACGTGCTGCCGTCCAGCGCCGAGAAGAACACGGCCGGGAAGACGAGGACCGCGGCGGTCGCGTACGCGTAGAAGTCGTAGAACTCGATCGACGTGCCGATGAGGCTCGCGAAGATCACGCGCCCCTTGCTGTTGGCGGGGGCGTCCGGGGTGCCGGGCGCCCCGGCAGAGCCGGCCTGACCGGCGGCGCCGGAGGGGTCGGCGGTCGGGTGTGCTGCCGTCGTGGTCACGGGAGTGCTCCTGCGGGGTTCGGGGAAGCGTCGAGGAGGTCCCTGGGCATCGAGGGGGACCGTACTACCCGGTAACTTCGCGCCCCACGGTAAGGACCGGGGCCACAGGGCGAGCAGGCCGTCTCGCGATGTGGTCACCCGTCCCGAGGGCGGCCCGGGGTCGCCCAGGACCACCACGACCCGCAAGGCATGATGGGAGGACGACCCCCACACGAAGGAGAACCATGCCTCTGCCCCTCCAGCCCACCCTGGACTTCGTCACCGGGCTGCCCAAGGCCGAGCTCCACCTGCACCTCGAGGGCACCCTCGAGCCGGACCTCAAGCTCCGCCTCGCCGAGCGCAACGGCATCGACATCGGCCAGACCACGGTCGAGGAGGTGCAGGCGACGTACAAGTTCACCGACCTCACCAGCTTCCTCGCGGTCTACTACCCGGCCATGGACGTGCTGCAGACCGAGGACGACTTCTTCGAGCTCGCCCACGCGTACCTCCTGCGCGCGGCCGCGAACGGCGTCAAGCACGCCGAGATGTTCTTCGACCCCCAGGCGCACACCGCGCGCGGCGTCCCGTTCGAGGCCGTCGTCAAGGGTTACCACCGGGCCGCGGCCGCCGCGGCCGACTTCGGTGTCGACGCCGACCTCATCCTGTGCTTCCTGCGCGACCTCTCGGCCGAGAGCGCCGCCGAGACGCTCGAGGCCTCGGTGCCGTTCAAGGACCTGATCCTGGGCGTGGGTCTCGACTCCGACGAGCGCGGCAACCCGCCCGAGAAGTTCACCGCGGTCTTCGCCCGGGCCCGCGAGCTCGGCTACCGCCTGACGATGCACTGCGACATCGACCAGGTCGGCAGCATCGACAACATCCGCACCGTGCTGGAGACCATCGAGGTCGACCGCATCGACCACGGCACCAACATCGTCGAGGACCCCGCCCTGGTGGCCGAGGTCAAGGCCCGCGGCATCGGCCTGACGAGCTGCCCCGTGTCGAACAGCTTCGTGACCGACGACATGAAGGCCGTCGAGGTCGCCCAGCTGCTGCGCGACGGCGTCAAGATCACCATCAACTCCGACGACCCGGCCTACTTCGGCGGCTACGTGGCCGACAACTACGCGGCCGTCGCGGCCAAGGCCGGCCTCACGTCCGAGGAGGTCGTGACGCTCGCGAAGAACTCGTTCGAGGCCTCGTGGATCGACCCGGAGCGCCGCGCGGCGTACCTCGACGAGATCGACCGCTACGTCGAGCACTACGAGCCCGCCCAGGCGTAGCCGACGACATGTGCCCGACGGCGGAGCGCGCCTCGCGCGGGAGGCGCGCCTCCGCTGCCGGGCATGTCAGGCCTGCCGGGCATGTCCGGCAGTGCGACCGCCGTGCGACCCGCCCAGGGCGACCACGTTCCCGCTGGTCAGCGACCGCTCGTGGCGGGCGGCGTCGTCGGGCACGCGCTCGTGGGTGAATAATCTCCTGATGCCCTGCGTTGGGGAACGGGGGAGTGCGGCACCGCGAGCGGCGCCGTACGACGGCACGGGCGCGCAGCCCGCGCCGGACGCACGACCATCCGGACGATCCTCGAGAGAGCTAGGCGACCACGACCACATGAACGATCTGCTCTACGTCAACGGCGGCACTCCGCTCAACGGGACCATCACCGTGCGGGGGGCGAAGAACTTCGTCTCCAAGGCGATGGTGGCCTCCCTGCTCGGCGAGGGGCCGAGCGTGCTGCGCAACGTGCCGCAGATCCGCGACGTCGGCGTCGTGACGGGACTGCTCGAGCTGCACGGCGTCAAGGTCGTCGCGGACGAGGCCGGGGGCGTCCTGCACCTCGACCCGACCGACGTCGAGTCGGCGCACGTCGCGGACATCGACGCGCACGCCGGGTCGAGCCGCATCCCGATCCTCTTCTGCGGCCCGCTCCTGCACCGCCTGGGCGAGGCGTTCATCCCGGACCTCGGGGGCTGCCGCATCGGCGACCGCCCCATCAACTACCACCTGGACATCCTGCGCCAGTTCGGCGCCGTGGTGGACAAGCGTGAGCAGGGCATCCACATCCGCGCCCCGCGCCGCCTCCAGGGCACCAAGATCTCCCTGCCCTACCCGAGCGTGGGCGCGACCGAGCAGCTCCTGCTCACGGCCGTGCGCGCCGAGGGCATCACCGAGCTGTCGGGCGCCGCGATCGAGCCCGAGATCATGGACCTCATCGCCGTCCTGCAGAAGATGGGCGCGATCATCTCGGTCGACACCGACCGCGTGATCCGCATCGAGGGCGTCGACAAGCTCATGGGCTACCAGCACACCGCCCTGGGCGACCGCATCGAGGCGGCGTCCTGGGGGTCCGCGGCCCTCGCGACCGGTGGCGACATCACCGTCAAGGGCGCGACGCAGCCCGAGATGATGACGTTCCTCAACACGTTCCGAAAGGTCGGCGGCGAGTTCGAGGTCCAGGAGGACGGCATCCGGTTCTACCACCCGGGCGGCGACCTCAACGCGATCGTGCTCGAGACCGCGGTGCACCCGGGGTTCATGACGGACTGGCAGCAGCCCCTCGTCGTCGCGCTCACGCAGGCCAAGGGCCTGTCGATCGTCCACGAGACGGTCTACGAGAACAGGTTCGGCTTCACCGACGCGCTGCGCGGCATGGGCGCGACCATCCAGGTCTACAAGGAGTGCCTGGGCGGCCTGCCGTGCAGGTTCGGGCAGCGCAACTTCCACCACTCGGCCGTCATCTCCGGCCCGACGCCGCTTTCCGCGGCCGACATCGAGGTCCCGGACCTGCGCGGCGGGTTCAGCCACCTCATCGCGGCCCTCGCTGCCAAGGGCACCTCGACCGTGCGCGGGATCGGCCTGATCGACCGTGGCTACGAGTACTTCCAGGCCAAGCTCGAGGCGCTGGGCGCGGACGTCAGCCGGGGCTGACCCGGCTCCTCCACCGGCTCACGGGGCTGATCGGAGGCTCCCGGCACCGACTGGGCGCGGCGCGTGCGACGGCACGCACCGCGCCCGTCGTCGTCCTCACAGGCTTCCCACATGCTCACGTCACCTTCCGTGCAGGTCCGTGGACCACAGTGGGGGCACGGGCGAACGGCTCGCCCGGACTGGAGGAGCGACATGTCGAGCGAGCGGCCGTCCGAGACGTCCCCCGAGAACTCTCCTGCGTCGGACGACGACGCGCTGCACCGGCCGCGCCCAGAGCCGCGCGCCCCTCGGCGGCGGGCCCTGACGTGGGGAGCGGGAGCCCTCACCTTCAGCGTCCTGACCCTGGGCGGGTTGGCACTGAGCGCGCCGTCGGGGACGGGCGGGAGCGCCCCCTCGACGGACTCCGGACCGGGAGCGACCGGAGCAGCGGCCACGGTCGTCGGCGACAGCGGTGAGGTCACCGTCGCGGACGGCATGACAAACGTCATCGAGCAACGCTGACGAACCCGACGGAACGGGTGACGGGGCGCACTGCCCGACCCCTCCCGCCGGCACCAGGCTGGAGGCATGGACAACGACACCTTCGGCAGCGGCCCGGGTCGCCCGCTCTCCCCGGACGACCTCGTCATCGACGTGCACGGCCTGCGCCGCCGGTACGCCAGCGGCTCGCGCGGCGCGCAGGGCTTCGAAGCGGTCGCGGGAGTCGACCTCCAGGTCCGGCGCGGCGAGCTCTTCGCGCTGCTCGGGACGAACGGTGCCGGCAAGACCTCGTTCCTCGAGGTCGTCGAGGGGCTCACGCGCCCCACGGGCGGCACGGTCCGGGTCTTCGGCAAGGACCCCTACCGCCAGCGCGCCCAGGTCCGACCCCGCATCGGGATCATGCTGCAGGAGGCGGGCTTCCCGTCCGACCTGACGGCGATCGAGACCGCGCGCATGTGGGCCGGGACTCTCACCGCACCGCGCCCCGTCGAGGAGGCCCTCGACCTGGTCGCGCTGCGCGGCCGCGCCGACGTCACCGTGAGCTCGCTCTCGGGCGGTGAGCGACGTCGTCTGGACCTCGCCCTGGCGCTGCTCGGGCGCCCCGAGGTCCTGTTCCTCGACGAGCCCACCACGGGGCTAGACCCCGAGAGCCGCCGCTCGGCCTGGGACCTCGTGCGCGGGCTGCTCGACGACGGCACGACCGTCGTCCTCACGACCCACTACCTCGAGGAGGCCGAGCGCCTCGCGGACCGCCTCGCGATCATGCACGGCGGCCGGATCGTGCAGGAGGGCACCGTCGCGGACATCGTCGAGGCCGAGCCCTCGTTCGTCCACCTCGACGAGGAGAGCGTGCGCCCCCACCTGACGGACCTGCCGCTGCTGCCCGGGGAGACGCTCACGCGCATCGAGGGCGGCACCGTGGCGATCGCGACACGCGACCTCCAGCGCACGCTCGCCGTGCTGCTCGCGTGGGCGACCGACCGCGACGTGACCTTCGGCCGTATCGAGGCGCGCCCCGCGTCCCTCGAGCAGGCCTTCCTCGCCATCGCGGACGGGCCCGGCAGCGCCCGGACCGGGTCCGCGTCCACCACCGACCTGACGGAGCGTGCCGCATGACCACCCTCGCCCCCACCTCGACCCGCGCACCGGGCGCCCCGTGGACGCCGCGAGCCGCGAGCGGCCTCACCGGCTCGCTGCGCCGCATCTCCGCGCTCGTCCGCGCCGAGACCACCCTCCTCCTGCGCAACCGGACGGCCCTGTTCAACGGGGTGCTGCTCGCCCCCGCCATGGTGGCCTTCCTGCACTTCTCGGGCGCGTTCGAGGTCTTCGTGGGCGACGACGCGGGAGCCTCGATCATCGGCGCGTTCGCGCTCACGAGCCTCGTCTGCTTCGCCCTCATGTTCGTCGTCTACTACAACCTGGCCAGCGCCTACGTGGCCCGGCGCGAGGAGCTCGTGCTCAAGCGGCTGCGGACGGGGCAGTGCTCCGACGCGGAGATCCTGGCGGGAGCCGCGACGCCCGCGGTCGTGACCATGCTGGGACAGCTCGTCCTGGGTGGGGTCGCGATCGCGCTCTGGATCGGGCTCGACGCCCCGGCGAACGTCCTGCTGCTGCTCGTCGCGGTCCTCGGGGGCACGTTCGTCTTCGCGGCGCTCGCGGCCGCGAGCACCGCGTTCACTCGCACGCTCGAGTCCGCGCAGCTCTCGACGCTGCCGATCATGGCGCTCGCGCTGCTCCTGTCCGGGACGGCCCTCCCGCTCACGATGCTCCCCGAGCGCGTCCAGACCCTCGCCGAGCTCACGCCCCTGCACCCGGTCGCCGAGCTCCTGACGATCGGCCTCACGGGTCTCGGGCCCGACGGCGTCGCGGTGGGCTTCGGGGAGACGTTCTCCCTGGCAGCGGAGCCCCTCGCGGTCCTGGCCGCCTGGTGCGTGCTCGGCGCGTGGCTCGCGACCCGGTACATGCGGTGGGAGCCGCGCCGTTGACCTGTGCCCCCGTGGCGGTCGTGCCCGGCCTGCACGTGCCGGCCCAGCCGCATGACAGGCTGGTGCCCGTGAGCCGCAACCCCCTCGTCGGCGCGTGGTCGCGCCGCTCCAACCCCGAACGGTTCGACACCTACACGCGCTGGTCGCTGTACGTCGTCGCGACGTTCGAGCTCTTCGTGGTGCTCTGGGTCGTCGGCGAGGTACCCACGGGGCACCCGGCCCTGCTCGCCCCACTGATCGGGCTGTGCCTCGCGCACACCGCGTCGTGCGTCGTCGTGATCCGGTACGGGGTCACCCGGTTCCTCGGCGGCCCGCCGCCTCCCCGGTGGGCCCTGGGCGCCATGTGGGGGCTCGCGCTCGCGACCTGCGTGGTCGGCCTCGCGGCGTACCCCACGGGTGAGGGGTCCATGTTCCAGGGCAACACCCCGGTCCTGGTCGTGACCGCGGCGACCGCGTTCTCGGTCGCGGCCTGCGCGCCGCTCCTGACCTTCCGGTGGTTGGCGCTCGGGGCGGTCGGCGTCGCGGCGGTCTCGGGGCTCGTCTCGTGGGCCGTCGCCCCGGTCCGCGACGAGACGGCGGCGGGCATCGCGGTGGGCCAGGGCATCGGCGTCGTCCTCATGTGCGTCGGCATCTTCGCGTCCTACCGGGTGTCGGTGTGGATGCTCGGGATCGTGTGGGAGCAGGAGCGCAACCGGGTCCTGCACGCCCGCCTCGCCGTCGCCGAGGAGCGGCTGCGCTTCTCGCGCGACCTGCACGACGTGTTCGGACGCACGCTCTCGGTCGTGGCCGTCAAGAGCGAGCTGGCCGCCGAGCTCGCGACGCGCGGGCGCCCGGGAGCCGCCGAGCAGATGCTCGAGGTGCGCCAGATCGCGCAGGACTCGCTGCGCGAGGTGCGGGCGGTGGTCGCCGGGTACCGGGCCACGGACCTGCCGGCCGAGCTCAGCGGGGCCCGCTCGGTCCTGCGGTCGGCCGACATCGAGACCACGATCGAGTCGTGCGGCGACGAGAAGGATGCCGGGCTGCCCCTGGGCACGCAGGAGGCGCTCGCCTGGGTCGTGCGCGAGGCCGTGACCAACGTGGTCCGGCACTCGGACGCCACCCGGTGCGAGATCACGCTGCGCGTCGACCGGGGCGAGGCGGTGCTGACCGTGACCAACGACGGCGTCCCCGACCTCGACCGCACCACGACCAGCCCTGGGAGCCCCAGCGGGTCCGGGCTCATCGGCCTGGGCGAGCGGCTCGCCGAGGCGGGCGGGCGCCTCGAGACCCATCTCGTCCCACCCGTCTTCCGCCTCACGGCCAGCGTCCCGCTCCCCGGCCCGGGCATGGGTAGCCTCGTCCCGCGCCTGCCGCGCGGCCCCCGGGGCCGTGGCTCAGGCGCGCCCAGCCCCGCCGAGGAAGGCACCACCCCGTGATCCGCATCCTGCTCGCCGACGACGAGAACCTCATCCGTGACGCGCTCGCGACCCTGCTCTCGCTCGAGGACGACCTCGAGGTCGTCGTCCAGGCCGCGTCGGGGCCGGAGGCGCTCGCGGCCGCGCGCAAGCACTCCCCGGACGTCGCGGTGCTCGACCTCCAGATGCCCGGGCTCGACGGGATCGAGGTCGCCCAGGCCCTGGCCACCGAGGTGCCCGGGTGCGGGGTCGTCATGGTCACGAGCCACGGCCGACCGGGGTACCTCAAGCGCGCGCTCGAGGCCGGCGTGCGCGCCTTCCTGCCCAAGACCGTCTCCTCCCGCGTCCTCGCGGACGTCGTGCGCCAGGTCCAGGCCGGCGGGCGCTACGTCGACCCCGAGCTCGCGGCCGAGGCCATCGCGGCCGGCTCGAGCCCGCTGACGCCTCGCGAGGCCGACGTCCTGGAGCTCGCGGCCGGGGGAGCGCCCGTCGAGGAGATCGCGACCCGCGCGTCGCTCGCCCCGGGCACGGTCCGCAACTACCTCTCCTCGGCCGCCGCGAAGCTCGGCGCGACCAACCGGCACGAGGCCGTGCACCTGGCGCGGCGGCACGGCTGGATCTGAGCCGTCGTGGCAGCGGCGTCGGGCCCGCGCACCCAGGGCGCGCGGCGCCGTCGGGCCCGACGACGGCACGCGGCCCGGTAGGCTCGGTGACCGTGCCGAAAGCTCATCCTGACAGCCGCGCGTACCGCCTCGTCGCGCTCGTCGTGCGACCCATCATGTTCACCATCACCCGCCGTGACTGGCAGGGCGAGGAGAACATCCCCGCCACGGGGGGGTTCATCGCTGCGGGCAACCACATGTCGAACATCGACCCGCTGACGTTCGCCCACTTCCTGTACGACAACGGGCGGGCGCCCAAGATCCTCGCCAAGGCGTCGCTGTGGAAGGTCCCGTTCTTCGGCGGCCTCCTGAACCGCACAGGCATGATCCCCGTGCAGCGCAACACAGCGGGGGCCGCGTCCTCGGTGAGCGCGGCCGTCGACCAGCTCACGCTCGGCGAGTGCGTCGCGGTCTTCCCCGAGGGCACGCTGACGCGTGACCCGGACCTGTGGCCCATGGTCGGCAAGACCGGTGCCGCGCGCCTGGCGCTCGCGAGCCGCATGCCCGTGGTGCCCATCGCACAATGGGGCATGCAGGACATCCTGCCGCGCTACAGCAAGCGGTTCCGGCCGTTCCCGCCCAAGAAGGTCGCCGTCCACGCCGGGCCGCCCGTCGACCTGTCGGACCTCTACGAGCGTCCGATCGACACCGTGACCCTGCGCGAGGCCACCGACCGCATCATGGACGCCATCACGGGGCTCCTCGAGGACATCCGCGGGGAGAAGGCCCCCGCGGAGCGCTTCGACGTCCGCAAGAACCCCGGCTCGGAGGAGCGCAAGTGAGCGACCAGCAGATCATCGCGACCGTCCTGGGCTCGGGAGCGTGGGGCACGACGTTCGCCGCGGTCCTGGCCGACGCCGGGTGCGAGGTCCGCCTGTGGGGCCGCAACCCCGAGGTCGCGGCCGACATCAACGCGACCCGTCGCAACTCCGCGTACCTGCCCGACATCGACCTGCCCGCAGGGCTCACGGCCACGACCGACGCGGCCGAGGCCCTCGCCGGGGCCCAGCTCGTCGTGGTCGCGATCCCGTCGCAGAGCGCCCGCGCGACGCTCGCGCCGTTGCGCGAGCACCTCGCCGAGGGGGTCGTGGCGGTCTCGCTCATGAAGGGCGTCGAGCTCAGCACCGACCGCCGCATGAGCGAGGTCGTGGCCGAGGTGTGGGACCTGCCGCTCGACCGGGTCGCGGTCGTGTCCGGGCCCAACCTCGCACGCGAGATCGCCGAGCACCAACCGACCGCGACCGTCGTCTCGGCCACGAACGAGGAGACCGCGCGCTTCGTCGCGGCCGCCTGCTCGTCGTCCTACTTCCGCCCGTACACCAACTCGGACGTCGTGGGCGTCGAGCTCTGCGGGGCCGTGAAGAACGTCATCGCGCTCGCCGTGGGCATCGCCCAGGGCCGAGGGTTCGGCTACAACACGACCGCGACCGTCATCACGCGCGGCCTGGTGGAGATCACCCGCCTCGGGCTCGCGCTCGGAGCCGACGCCGAGACGTTCTCGGGTCTCGCAGGCATGGGCGACCTCGTCGCGACCTGCACGTCCCCCCTGTCCCGCAACCACACGCTCGGCAAGCACATCGGCCGTGGCATGAGCCTCGACGAGGCCGTCGCGGCCACTGGCGGCACGGCAGAGGGAGTCAAGTCCTGCCGGTCGGTGCTCGAGCTCGCACAGAAGGTGGGCGTCGACATGCCCATCACGGCCGGTGTGGTCGCCGTCCTGCACCAGGGCATGCCGGTCGACGACATGGCCCGCGGACTGCTCGCGCGGCCGCAGAAGTCCGAGGGCGTGACGTCGGGGCGCTGAGGCGACCGCGCCGCTCCGCCGGCTCGGCGCCCTGA
>NZ_JACSQE010000002.1:100525-139591 GCF_014836745.1 Oerskovia gallyi | reverse complement strand
CCCCCCCCGGCAGCCGTCACACGTCGTCGTTGCGCACCTCGACCACGACCCGCGTCGGGTCGGTCAGGGCGTAGACCCGGAACGGGCTGACCTCGTCCGTCCCGACGAACGACTGCGCGTACCCCTCGAAGACCCCGAGGAAGACGACCTCCTCGACCTCGTCCGTCCCGGCGCCCCTCAGGGTCGACGGGGCGTCGAACTCGGTGACGCCCGTGTCCGCGGGGTAGCCCGAGCCCGAGATCGAGACAGAGAGCGTCCCGTCACCGTCGACCGGCACGACCTTGCCGCTGCCGTCCTCGTTCGCCTGCGGGACGTACTCGACCCGCCAGCCCGGCGTGCCCGTCCCACCCATCTCGTACACCACGCGGTCGAAGCCGTCGTGGCGCCCGATCCTGATGTCGGTGACCGTCAGGGCGGCGCCGGGGGACGCGTCGGCGAGGTCCACCTCGGTGTTCGCGGGGAACGCGGGCGCGTCCGTCGAGCTGTCGTCGTCGGTGGATCCCGTGGGCGTCGACGTGGGGCCCGCGGGAGCGGCGGGGGACTGGCTCGCGGTGGGGCCGGGGGCCGGGGACGAGACCGACGGCGACGGGGCGGCCCCCGTGGTCTCGTCGTCGGTCCCCGCGCCCGAGCAGGCCGTCAGCGCGAGGAGGGCAGCCACGACCCCGGTGGAGAGTGCTGCGGGCCGGAGTCGTCGGGTCGTGCCGTTCATCAGTTGCCTCCTGGAAGTTCTCACCGGGAGACGCTCCCGGGTGACCTTCGAGCCTAGGCCGATCGGGTCACGGATGCAGGGAGGACAGGTCTCGATCGGGGAACGAGCGCCTCACGAGCGGCGCCCCCGCCCCCGCCGCCGCGCGACGACGACGACCTGCGGCGCCCGCTCGCCGGTGGTGACGAGCGACCGCTCCCTCGCACGAGGGATGACAGGGTCGCCCGTCCGCCCTACGGTGGCTGCATGCCGTGGATCAGCAGTGCGGGCGGGCCGCTCCTCTTCGTCGTCGTGCTCGTGGTCGTCGCGTTCGTCGCGATCGAGCGCATGGTGAGCGGGCGCTCCAGGGACCGGCAGCTCGGGGACGGGCGAGGGTCGGGCGAGAGCGCCGGGGTCGGCGCGTTCGGCGAGCTCGTCGACGTCTTCCAGCCGAGCCGGGTCCACCTGACCGAGGAGAAGGAGCGTCAGCGGCTCGACATCGCGCAGGCGCCGTCCACCGCGCCGCCGATCGACGTGGACCTCGAGTCGGGGGTCGTCGTCTTCAGCGCGGACGTGTACGAGCCGCGGCCCGCCGAGCCGCAGGTCGTCGAGGGGGCGGCCGCCGCGCGCTAGCCGCGGACCGCCGCGCGCAGGGCCTGGTCGAGGTCCGCCCACAGGTCCTCGACGTCCTCGATGCCGACGCTCAGGCGCAGCAGGTCCTCGGGGACCGTGTGGGACTCGGTCGCGAACCGCCTCCGGCGCTCGAGGCTCGACTCGACCCCGCCCAGGCTCGTCGCCGGGACCCAGAGCTCGACGGCCTCGACGAGCGCGTCGGCGGCCTCGCGACCGCCTCGGGGGCGCAGCCCGAGGATCGACCCGAAGCCGTTCATGGTGCGGGCCGCACGCTCGTGGCCAGGGTCCGTCGGGAGGCTCGGGTGGCGGACCTCCTCGACGAGCGGGTGCTCGTCCAGGCGCCGGGCGATCTCGGCGGCGTTGGCCTGCGCACGCTCGACGCGCAGCGCGAGCGTGCGCAGCCCGCGCAGCGCGAGCCACACCTCCCACGGCCCGGCGATCGCGCCGTGCAGGGTCCGGTAGGCACGGACCTTCGTGGCCAGGTCCGGGTCGTTCGTGACGACGGCCCCGAGCACGACGTCGGAGTGCCCCGCGAGGTACTTGGTCACCGAGTGCACGACGACGTCCGCACCCAGGGTGAGCGGCTGCTGCCCGAGCGGGGTCGCGAAGGTGTTGTCGACCGCCGTGAGCACGCCCTGCTCGCGTGCCGCGGCCAGGAGCACGGGCAGGTCCGCGACCTCGAGCATGGGGTTGGTCGGGGACTCGAGCAGGAGCAGGTCCGCCCCGCCGATCGCGGCGAGCACCTGGTCGGTGTCGGCGACGTCGACCCGGACGACCTCGACCCCGTGCCGGGCCGCGAGGTCGTCGGCGAACCCCAGCGTGACCTGGTAGGCGTGCCGGGGCAGGACGACCTTGCCGCCCGCCGGGACGAACGAGAAGACCGCCGCGACGGCCGCCATGCCGCTGCTGAACACGATGCCCGGCTCCGAGGCCCCCTCGAGGGTGGCCAGGGCCTCCTCGAACGGGTGCCACGTCTCGGTGTCCATGCGCGTGTAGAGCAGCTCGCCGGGTTGCTGCACGCCGCGTGACACGTACGTCGAGGACAGGACCACGGGCGGGTTGACCGGCCCGCCCTGCTCGCGCGGCGGGCGTCCCGCAGCGACCGCGATCGTGGCGGGGGACAGCGGGGCGCGGTGGACGGTGGGCTCGGTCGTCATGGGGGTGAGATTACGCCTGGCGGTCGGGTGGGTGCCGCGGGCAACCGCCAGGTGGGAGAGAGAGTCGCCTCAGTCCTCGAGCGGCCCCAGCAGCGCGCTCGCGAACGTCGAGTGCGCGGACTCGTCGTCGGACGGGTGGAAGATGCCCGCGAGAACGTCGCGGTAGAGCCTCCCGAGCTCGGAGGACGCGAAGTAGGACGACCCGCCGGACACCCGGATCGCCTGGTCGACGACGACGCGCGCGGTCTCGGTGGCGCGCACCTTGAGGCCCGCGACCGCGGTGAACCAGCCCGCGCCACGGTCCACGAGGGCGTCGATCTCTCCTGCGAGCTGGTCGATCTGCGGGTAGATCCCGTCCATCGCGATGCCCGCGTCGGCGACGCGCCAGCGGATGTCGGGGTCCTGCGACAGCGGCCTGCCGCCGCTCTTCATCGAGGTACGTCGGTGGGCGTTCTCGACGGCGAGCTCGAGGGCGCGCCGGCCGATGCCCGTGTACACCGACGCGAGGAGGATCTCGAACGTCGTGAAGATCGCGAGCACGAGCGGGTCGGTCGAGGGTCCGGGGGCCAACCGCCGCACGACCCGGTCGGCCGGGGCGTGCGCGCCCACGAGCATGGTCGTGCGGCTCTGGCTCGCGCGCATGCCGACCGTGTCCCAGTCGTCGAGCACGTCGACGCCGCCGCCCTCGCGCGTCACGAACGCGTGCACGAGTCGCGGGTCGCCCTCCAGCGTGGGGCCGTCCTCGGTGGCCGTCTCGATCCCGAGCACGCCCAGCCGCGTCCACGCGGGGGACAGGGACGTGAAGATCTTCCGGCCGTGGAACGAGTAGCCGCCCTCGCCGTCGGGGCGGGCCTGCGTCCGGGACCCGAAGAGCACCAGGTCGTTGCCCGGCTCGGAGTAGCCGAACGCGAAGACCTCGCCGCGCGCGGCCTCCTCCAGGACGAAGTCGAGCGAGTGGTCCCCGCGCTCGTACAGGTAGCGCGCGACGCCGGTCCAGACGTGGTGCATGTTCACGGCGAGCGCGGTCGCGGGCGCAGCGCCCGCGAGGCGGACCTGCTCGTGCGCGACGTCGCGCAGGCCCAGTCCCGGGCCTCCCATCGCGACGGGCACGAACGCCTTCAGGTAGCCGGCCGCGGTCAGCTCCTCGAAGTCCTCGGTGAAGAACGAGTTCTCCCGGTCGTAGGTCGCGGCGCGCGAGCGGATGCGGTCGAGCAGGTCGTCGGTCAGCAGCGGAGAGGTCATGCCCCCGTTCTACCACCGCCCGTCCACCTCCCGGGCGCCTCGTCTGCCCCCGTTCCTGTTCACGCTGTCGCACGCGGTTCCGGTAGGGTCGTCGGCGATGTCCAGCCAGCCAGAACCCAGTGCTCCCGCGCGCAAGACGCGCGTCCTCATCCTCTTCGGCGGACGCTCCGGCGAGCACGTGATCTCGTGCGCCACCGCGGGTGGCGTGATGCGCGCGATCGACCGCGAGCGCTACGAGGTCATCCCCGTCGGGATCACCAAGGCGGGGCAGTGGGTCCTCGCGGCCGACGAGCCCGAGCGCTGGGAGATCACGCCCGGCAACCTGCCGGAGGTCACGGCGACGGGCGGCGAGGTGCTGCTGCCGCTCGCGGTGGGGCAGCGTGCGCTGCGCGTCCTGGAGCCGGGCGAGTTCCCGCGCGAGCTGGGCGAGGTCGACGTCGTCTTCCCGCTGCTCCACGGTCCGTTCGGCGAGGACGGCACGCTCCAGGGCCTGCTCGAGCTCGCCGACGTGCCCTACGTGGGCGCGGGCGTGCTCGCGTCGGCCGTGGGCATGGACAAGCAGTTCATGAAGCTCGTCCTCGCGGGCCAGGGCCTGCCCATCGCGCCGTACACGGTCATCCGCCCGGGGGAGTGGGACCGCAACCCGGCCGCCTGGACCGAGACGGTCGCGGGCCTGGGCCTGCCCGTGTTCGTCAAGCCCGCCCGCGCCGGGTCGAGCCTCGGGATCACCAAGGTCGACGACCTCGCGGACCTGCCCGCGGCGATCGCCGAGGCGCGGCGCCACGACCCCAAGGTCCTGGTCGAGGCCGGCGTCGTGGGCCGCGAGATCGAGTGCGCGGTCCTCGGTGGGCGCGAGGGCGAGCGCCCGCGGGCGTCGCTGCCTGGCGAGATCGTCGTGACCGACGCGCACCACGACTTCTACGACTTCGAGGCCAAGTACCTCGACGAGGCGGGCGTCGAGCTGAGCTGCCCGGCCGACCTGCCGCCGCACCTCGTCGACGAGGTCCGCGACATCGCGGTCCGCACGTTCGAGGCCGTGGGCGCCGAGGGGCTCTCGCGCGTCGACGTGTTCGTGACGACCGACGGCCAGGTCATCGTCAACGAGATCAACACGATGCCGGGCTTCACGCCGTTCTCGATGTACCCGCGCATGTGGGAGAAGTCCGGCATCACGTACCCGGAGCTGATCGACGAGCTCATCCAGCTCGCGCTGCAGCGCCCGACCGGGCTGCGCTGAGCCGGGCCCCGGCCGGCGCCGCACCCAGCACGGCGCCCGCCCGGGCCGCGCGACTCACATGCAGTAGCGCGTCTGCTCGACCTTGGACACCGCGCGGTTGAGGTCGGACACGAAGGACGTGGACTGGGTCTGCTGCACCTTCGGCGGGATCTGGACCTCCACCGCGGGGTCGCGGCCGTAGGTCACGAACGTCCAGGTGTTCTTGCCGTCGTCGGTGACGATCCAGTCGACGCTGCCCGCGGTGCTCGGCACGCCCATGCATCCGACCGTGGTGGGCTCGGGCGGGGTCACGCCGCAGCGCAGCGTCACGGCCGCACCGGGCTCGCCCCAGGCGGCGGTGGCCTGGCTGTCGGTCTTGATCTTGGGCAGGCCACCGAGCTCGTCGGGGACCGCGAGGACGACCTCGGCGCACTTCGGGTCCGCGGCGTCGTCCGCGACCGGGACACCGATGGTCGGTGCACAGGCACCGAGGCCCGCGGCGACGGCGACCAGCAGGATCCCGGTGAGCGTCCGGCGTCGGGCAGGGGTACGAGGGGCGTTCAGCACCCTCCAACGGTAGCCGCTCCAGCGGGTGCGCCGGTCCCGCGTAAGGTGGCGCCGTGACCGATCCGAACGAGAACCCGACCCTGGTGCGCGAGACCTCGGAGGAGGAGCTGCTCGCGGCGATCTTCCCGCTCCTGCCGACGGGCGAGGCGACCCTCGTGGGTCCCGGCGACGACTCGGCCGTCGTGAGCGCGCCCGACGGCCGCTTCGTCGTCTCGACGGACGTCCTGGTCGAGCGTCGCCACTTCCGCCCGGAGTGGTCCACGGGGTACGACGTCGGGTGGCGCGCCGCGATGCAGAACCTCGCCGACGTCGCGGCCATGGGTGCGCGGCCCACGTCGCTCGTGGTCTCGCTCGTGATCCCGGGGCACCTGCCCGTCGAGTGGGTCACGGGCCTCGCGCGCGGCCTCGCCGCGGCGTGCGCACCGAGCGGTGCGGCCGTCGTCGGGGGAGACCTGTCGAGCGGCGACGACGTGGTCGTCGCGGTCACGGTCCACGGGGACCTGGGCGGGCGAGCGCCGGTCCTGCGCTCGGGCGCCCAGGTGTCCGACGTCGTCGCGCACGCCGGGCGGAGGGGGTGGTCCGCCGCGGGGCTCGCCCTGCTCGACCACGACCTGGGGGACGTGGACCGGGAGCTGGTCGACGCGTACCTGCGACCCGAGCCGCCGCTCGCCGCGGGGACCGCGGCAGCCGACGCCGGGGCGACCGCGATGCTGGACCTGTCCGACGGCCTGCTGCGGGACGCGGGACGCGTCGCGCGCGCGAGCGGAGTCGTGATCGACCTGGCCCTCGACGCGTTCGCGGCGGACCTCGCACGGCTCGCCCGGGCGGCGTCCGCCGTGAGCTCGGCCACGGGTCGCCGCCCGCCCGGGGAGTGGCCGTCCGCCGCGGCGGACGCGGGGTCGGGCGACCCGGCGGCGATGGCCCGCGACTGGGTCCTGACGGGCGGGGAGGACCACGGGCTGCTCGCGACCTTCCCTGCGGGGACGGTCCTCCCGGCGGCCTTCCGGGCGGTCGGGCGCGTGGTGGCTGCGGGACGACCGGGGCCGGACGTGCGTCCGGCAGTCACGGTCGACGGGGCCGCGCCGCGGGGCGGCGTCGGGTGGGACCACTTCCGGGGCTGAGCCGCTGAGCCGCTGAGCCGCTGGACGAGGGCGAGGGGGTCACCCCACGCGGGGTGACCCCCTCGACGGGAGCGCGGGTGCGGGCGGGTCGGCCGCGGTCAGGACCTGCGGCGGTACCGCACCTGGGTCAGGTCGCGACCACCGATGTCGTCGCGTCGCTCGACCCCGTCCGGGGCGAACCCGTGACGACGGTAGAAGTGCTGGGCGCGGTCGTTGTCCTTGAGCACCCACAGGGACACAGGGGTGCGCGGGGGGACCTTGCCGAGCATGGTCCGCATCAGGTCACGTGCCACGCCGCGGCCCCAGGCCTCGGGGTCGAGGTAGATGGCGTAGATCTCGAGGTCGCCGTCGTCGGCGTCCTCGTCGCGGGCCGGACCGATGCTGGCGAATCCCAGGGCCCGCCCGTCGGCCTCGGCGAGCAGGATGTCGGCGCCCGAGCTCGTGAGGTTCGAGGTCCAGGCCGCCTCACGCTGGTCGTGGTCGAGAGAGGCCAGGTACTCGTCGGGGACGATCCCGGCGTAGGCCCCGCGCCAGGACGCGATGTGCACCTGGGCGATCGATGCCGCGTCCTGCGGTGTCGCCGTGCGGATCGTTACCTCGTTGAGTTCCGTCACCATGACCAAATCCTGCCACTTCCGTGGAGATCCGCCAACCCTCTTTGTCCGGATCTTCAGCAAATCTCCCCAAGGGGATGTGATGTCGGCTTCGACGAGGGGTGACGCGGTCGTCGGCGTCGCCCCTCGCGGTCCGTCGTCCACCGATCCTCTCAGCCTTTGGCGGTTGCCGCCTGCGGACCGTCGAGGGCGCCTGGGACGACGGCCCGTCGGACGGCGTGGGCTATCGGGGCGCGGTGGGGCGCCGCCGCGGCGGGGACCCCGCCCGGGGCGGCGGCGACGACCTGCGCCATGATGTTCGTGACGTTGCCGGCGACCCGGACCCCGGGCAGCGTGGTCGCTCCCATCGGGTCGGAGGGCACGTACGTCCCGACCACGGTGCCGTCGACGACCTGCTCCGCGGTCTCGATCCCCAGGGACTCCAGGACCGCGGACCGGGCCGTGAAGCGGGGTGCGACCACGAGCGCGGCGCACGGCACGACCTCGCCGGACACCAGTCGTACGCCGTGCAGCGCGTCGTCCTGGACGTCCAGGGCCTCGACCAGGGCGTCGACGACCCTGACGCCGCGGGCGTCGAGCGCGGCGCGGGTCGTCGCGTCGGGCGCGGGCGACCCGTGGAGGAAGAGCGTCACGTCGTCGGTCCACTGGCGCCACATCTGGGCCTGGTGGAGCGCCATCGGGCTCGTGGCGAGGATGCCCACGGCCTGGTCGCGCACCTCCCAGCCGTGGCAGTACGGGCAGTGCAGGACGTCCTTGCCCCAGCGCTCGGCGACCCCGGGCACCGCGGGCAGCTCGTCGACGAGGCCGGTCGTGACGAGCAGCTGACGGGCGCGCAGGTCCCTCCCGTCCTCGAGCCGGACCTCGAACCCGCCGTCCGGCAGCGGGGTCGCCGCCTCGACCGTGCCCTGCGTGATGCGACCGCCGTATGCCGTGACCTCCCCGCGTCCTGCGGCCAGGAGCGCGGCGGGGTTCTCGCCGTCGCGCGACAGGTAGCCGTGCATGTGCGCGGCCGGTGCGTTGCGGGGGCGGCCCGCGTCGACGACCAGGACGCTGCGCCGGGCGCGGGCGAGCGTCAGGGCTCCGCTGAGCCCGGCCGCGCCGCCTCCGACGACGATCACGTCGTAGACGCCGGGAGTGCTGTCGGTGTGCGGGATCTCACCCGTGGCGGGTGTCGTGCTCGTGCGGGTCATGGGGACCACCTCCTCGTCGAGCATCGATGCACGGCGTCCCCGGTGGCAATTCCTGTTGCCGGAGTGGCAAACTCAGGTGCATGGACGCACCAGCGGACGCATCGGACGACCCCTTCGCCGCAGCCCTAGAAGCCGTCGGGCCCCGGCTGCGCGCGCTGCGCCAGCGGCGCCAGCTGACCCTCGTCGACCTCTCCGACCGCACGGGCATCTCCGTGAGCACCCTGTCCCGGCTGGAGTCCGGGGGGCGACGCCCCACGCTCGAGCTGTTGCTGCCCCTCGCCCGCGAGCACGAGGTCCCGCTCGACGAGCTCGTCGGCGCCCCGCCCACGGGGGACCCACGCATCCACGCGCGGCCCGTCAAGAGGGGCGACTCGACGATCCTGCCGCTGTCCCGCCGGCCGGGAGGGGTCCAGGCCTACAAGCAGGTCCTGCACGGACGAACCTCGGACGTGCTGCCGGAGACCAAGGTGCACGAGGGCTACGAGTGGCTGTACGTCCTGGGCGGGCGGCTGCGGCTCCTGCTCGGTGAGCACGACCTGGTGCTCGGGGAGGGCGAGGCCGCGGAGTTCGACACCCGCACCCCGCACGCGATCCTCAACGCCGACGAGCACCCGGTCGAGCTCCTCGTCCTGCACGGCCCCCAGGGGGAGAGAGCGCACTTCCGGGCTCGGCCCAAGCAGCGTCGCGCCGATTGATCCGGGAGTTCCCGGGAACGCGAAAGCCCGCCAGGACGAGTCCTGACGGGCTTTCGGCGAACGAGCGGGAAGGCTCAGACGTGACGGACGACCTTGCCGGCCTTCAGGCACGAGGTGCACACGTTGAGACGCTTCGGGGTACCCGAGACGATCGCACGGACGCGCTGGATGTTCGGGTTCCAGCGACGCTTCGTACGGATGTGCGAGTGCGAGATGCTGTGCCCGAAGCTCGGGCCCTTGCCGCAGACTTCGCAGTTGGCAGCCACGATTTCTCCTGATCGTCGTGCACGCCTCCGCGAAAGGACAGCGGCGACGTAGTGAATGGTCTGTGGGGTGAACGCTCCGAACCAGCGCGTGCCGGGGAACGTCCGTGGTCGCCCGGATCTGTCCGGGCAACCTCCATAGGGTAGCCGATAGCCACCCTCCACCCCAAACCGACCCCGAGAGCGTGCGTGGTGCAGCGCGCGGGGCGGACTACGGTGGTCCGGTAAGTATCGCAGGCTCTGCGGGGGTTCGGCACCCTCGCGTGCCCGACCCCCACGAAGGAGCCCCACGAGCGTGACGGACGGCACGGAGCACATCGAGCCCGCGGTGGTGCGGACGTGGGTGGCGGAGACGGTCCGGGCGCTGGGCGAGGCCCGGGCGCGCATCGACCGCGCGAACGTCTTCCCCGTCGCCGACGCGGACACGGGGACCAACCTCTTCCTGACCGTCACCGAGGGCGCACGGGCCGTGGGCGAGGTGCCCGACGGCGCGCCCGTCGACACCGTGCTGCTCGCCTTCGCGCGGGGCGCCCTGATCGGGGCCCGCGGCAACTCGGGCGTGATCCTCAGCGAGTACCTGCGCGGCTTCGCGGGCGCGACCACCGTGGCCGACGAGCCCGTGGGCTCCCTGCGGGTCGCGACCCGGCTCGAGGCCGCGGCCCGCTCGTCCTACGCGGCCGTCGCGGTCCCGGTCCCCGGCACGATCCTCACCGCGGCCGACGGGGCTGCCGTCGCGGCCCGTGCCGCGGCGGAGGCCGGGGCAGACCTGAGCGGCGTCGTGCGCGCGGCGCGCGCGGGAGCGCACGAGGCGATGCTGCGCAGCCCCCGAGAGCTCGACGTCCTGTCCCGCGCGGGCGTGCTCGACGCCGGGGCCTTCGGGCTCGTGCTCGTCCTCGACGCGCTGTGCCACGCGCTGGGAGCCGTCGACGACGGCCCCGGTCTCGGGCTCGGCACGAGGGGCGCGCTGTCGGTGGCCGACGGCACGATGGCCCGCATGACGAGTGGGACGACCGGCGTCGACGACGTGACCGACGTCACGTCGGTGCCCGCACCCGGCACGGCCCTCGTGGGCAGGACGACCGCGCAGGCGAGCGGCGTCGTCGTGCCCGTGGCGGGCGCAGCGCCCGGCGAGCACGCGCCCGTCGGGATCGACGGTGAGTTCGAGGTCATGCTCGTGGTCGACGGCACCGACGGCACCGACGGCACCGACGCTCCGGCCCCCGCGACGCCGCCGCTCGCCGACGCGCTACGGGCGGCTCTCGCGCAGGTCGGCGACTCGGTCGTGGTCGTGGGGGAGGGCGTCTGGCAGGCGCACGTGCACACCGACGACCCCGCGCGCGCCGTCCAGGCCGCCCGGGCCGCGGCCGGCGGTGCCCGGGGAGCCCGGCTGCGCCAGGTGTGCGTGCGTCACCTCGCGACGCAGGTCGCAGCGCGGGGCAGCCTGCACGGGCACGCGCTCCCGACATCGGGCGAGGTGCCCGAGCACGGCGTCGTCGCGATCACGTCGGCCCCCGGCCTCGTGCCGGACCTGGCCCGCAGCGGTGCCGTCGTCCTCCTCGCGACCGACCACGCGCCGACCCCGGGCGAGGTGCTCCGCGTGGCCGTGGACACCGGTGCGCGCACCGTCGCGGTCCTGCCCGGGAGCGCGGGCGCGGCCGACGCCGCGCGCGAGGCCGAGGGGCTCGTCGGCCAGGGAGCCGGCGACCTGCGCGGCATCGAGGTGCTCGACGCCCCCACCGACCTGCACGTCGTGGCCGCGCTCGCGGCGGCGACCCTGGGCTCCGCCGCCGCCGACGCCGTCGCCCTCATGAAGGCGACCCTCGAGGAGGTCCGCGCGGTCCAGGTGCCCGCGGACGGGACGCTCGTGCGACCCGCGCTCGAAGGCCTCCTCCGCACCGACGACGAGGTGCTGACCGTCCTGCCGGGACGCTGGGTCGACCCGGTCGTGGTCGACGTCGTCGCGGGCATCGCCCGTCAGTGCGTCCCGGGCATCGAGGTCGTCGTCCTCGACTCCGGACGCGACCACGCCGACCTGGAGCTGGGAGCAGAATGAGCAGCGACCCTCGTGCCGCCGCCCCGGGGGCGGACGCAGACCACCTGACGGGCACGCGACGCCTCGCGGGCGACCTGGTGACCGGGCCGGTCGACCGATTCGCCGAACCCCTGACCAAGGTCCTCGGCCCACGCTCGGCGGGCGCCCTCGCCAAGCTGGGCCTCGAGACCACGGGCGACCTGCTCGGGCACTACCCGCGCCGGTACGGCGACCCGGGCAAGCTCACCGACCTCGGCGGCCTGGTGCTGGGCGAGCACGTCACGATCATGGCGCGGGTCGTCCAGGCGACCGTGCGGGCCATGCGTTCTCGCGGCGGAGCCATGCTCCAGGCCGAGGTCACCGACGGCGTCCACCGCCTGTCGCTGACGTTCTTCGCCAAGGGCACGGGCGCTCTGCGGACGCACGAGAGCCGTCTCCAGCCCGGCCGCACGGGCCTGTTCACGGGAGTCGTGAGCGCCTACCGGGGGGCCCGCCAGCTCACGCACCCGGACTACCTCGTCATCGGGGTCGACGCCGACGACGAGGAGTCGGCCCTCATCGAGGCGCGCCGCCCCATCCCGCTCTACCCGGCGAGCGCCTCGATCCCGAGCTGGCGCATCCAGAAGGCCGTCCGTCAGGTCCTCGACCCGCTGACCGAGGACGAGGTGCCGGACCCGCTGCCGCCCGCCGTCCGTGAGGCCCGCGGGTTCGGGTCGCGGCACGCGGCGCTCAAGGACGTCCACGAGCCGTTCGACACGCGCCAGTGGCAGCACGGCCGCGACCGGCTGCGCTACGAGGAGGCGTTCGTCCTCCAGGCGGCGCTCGCCCAGCGACGCGCGCGGGCCGAGGCCGAGGAGGCGACGGCCCGGCCGCTGCGCGCACCGGGCGAGCCCAGCGCGCTCGCGGACTTCGACGCGTCCCTGCCGTTCACGCTCACGGCCGGCCAGCGCGAGATCGGCGAGGAGATCTCCGGCGAGCTCGCGCGCTCGCGGCCCATGCAGCGCCTGCTCCAGGGCGAGGTGGGCTCGGGCAAGACGGTCGTCGCGCTGCGCGCGATGCTCCAGGTGGTCGACGCCGGAGGGCAGGCCGCGCTCCTGGCGCCCACCGAGGTGCTCGCCTCGCAGCACGCCCGCACCCTGCGGACCCTGCTGGGGCCGCTCGCGGAGGAGGGCATGCTGGGAGGGGCGGACCACGGCACGCGCGTCGCGCTCCTCACGGGGTCCATGGGCGCCGCGGCCAAGAAGGGCGCGCTGCTCGACGCGGCGAGCGGCCGGGCGGGGATCGTCGTCGGGACCCACGCGCTGCTGAGCGAGAACGTGCAGTTCGCGGACCTCGGCCTCGTCGTGGTCGACGAGCAGCACCGGTTCGGCGTCGAGCAGCGCGACGCGCTGCGCGCCAAGGCCCGCACGAGCCCGCACCTGCTCGTCATGACCGCGACGCCCATCCCGCGCACGGTCGCGATGACCGTGTTCGGCGACCTCGAGACGTCCTCGCTCACCGAGATCCCGGCCGGACGCGCGGGCATCACGACGCACGTCGTCCCCGCGGACAACGAGGCCTGGATGAACCGGACGTGGCAGCGCGTGCGCGAGGAGGTCGACGCGGGCCACCGCGCCTACGTGGTGTGCGCACGGATCCACCCCGACGAGCCTGCGGCCGACCCGGGTGCTGACGACGGAGCGCGCGCCACCGCGAAGAAGAAGAAGCGGACCGACGACTTCGACGAGGTGCCCGACTTCCTCGACCTCGACGAGAGCGCCACCGGCTCCGACCGCCCACCGCTGCGCGCGGTGCTCGAGGTCGCCGAGGAGCTCGCGAGCGTGCCCGCGCTGCGTGGGCTCGCCGTCGGGGTCCTGCACGGGCAGATGGCGCCCGCGGACAAGGAGAAGGTCATGGCCGACTTCGCGTCCGGGGCGGTCCAGGTGCTCGTCTCCACGACAGTCGTCGAGGTCGGCGTGGACGTCCCCGAGGCCACCGTCATGGTCGTGTTCGACGCCGACCGCTTCGGCCTCTCGCAGCTCCACCAGCTCCGTGGCCGCGTGGGCCGAGGGGCGGCGCCGGGGCTGTGCCTGCTGGTCTCGACCGTCGAGCCCGGCACCCCCGCGGCCGTCCGCGTCGAGACCATGGCCGAGACGACCGACGGCTTCCGCCTCGCGACCGTGGACCTCGAGCTGCGCAGCGAGGGCGACGTGCTGGGCGCGGCCCAGTCCGGCAGGGCGAGCTCGCTGCGGCTGCTGCGCGTCGTCAAGGACGTCGCGGTGATCGAGCAGGCACGCGCCGACGCGGCCGAGGTGATCGCGGCCGACCCGGACCTGGCGGGGCACCCCGAGTTGCGCGCCGCGATCGCGAGCCAGCTCGACCCCGAGCGCGAGGAGTTCCTGGAACGGGCGTGACGCTCCTGCCCGCCGGGGGGACGCGCTGGGGTGCCGAGGGTGACCGTGCCGCCCGTCTAGGCTGTCCGCATGACGAGGATCGTGGCCGGGACGGTCGGTGGACGCAGCCTGCAGGTGCCCCCCAAGGGGACGCGGCCCACGAGCGACCGGGTACGTGAGGCGATCTTCTCGCGGCTCGAGCACTACGGGGTCCTCGACGGTGCCTACGTCCTGGACCTGTACGCGGGGTCCGGTGCCCTGGGCCTCGAGGCCGCCTCGCGGGGCGCGCAGCGGGTCGTGCTCGTGGACGCGGCGCGCGTCGCGGCCGAGGTCTGCCGGGCCAACGTGAAGACCCTCGCCCTGACGAACGTGCAGGTCGTCCAGGACAAGGCCGAGAAGTTCGTCCAGGCGCCCCCGTCGACCACGTGGGACGTCGTCTTCATCGACCCGCCCTACGACGTGTCGGAGGCCGTCGTCGCAGAGCTCCTGCGCCAGCTCGCGCAGACCTCGGCGCTCGTCGAGGACGCGGTCGTCGTGGTCGAGCGCTCGACGCGCAGCCCCGAACCGACCTGGCCGGCCGGGTGGGAGCTGCTCGCCCGCAAGGACTACGGCGAGACCGCGGTGTACTACGCGGGCCCTGCGACGGCCGAGGAGCCTCAGGAGCCGCAGGCAGACGCCTCCTGAGGTCCGCGCGAGACGGGTGACGGGGCGCCAGACGGGTGGTTCGGTCCGAGACGGGTCTCCCCGACACGCGCGAAAGCACCCGTCGGGGACCGAACCACCCGTCTCGCGGGCGGACTGGTCAGACCACCGGCGCCCGCAGGGACGACCTGTCGAGCAGCCCCACGGGCACCCGGTCCAGGTCGTCCGCGCCGAGCAGCGCGACCCGGTCGCCCGACACCGCGTCGAGCAGCGCACGCGTGGGGGCGTCGTCGGCCAGGGACCCCTCGCTGGCCTCGAAGTACTCCCGCAGGAACGTGCGCAGCGGCGCGGCGGGGACGCTCGTCGCCTCCGGGTCCTCGGTCGCGAGCGTCATGAGCAGCAGCGCCGGGACGCGTTCGGCCCCCGGTTCGTTGCCCGGCTGGAAGTACGGCACCGCGAGCACGCGCCCCCCGTGGCGGGCGTAGAACCGCAGCCGCGCCTCGGGGTCGCCGTGCGCCTCGCTCGCGGCATGGAACCGCGGGTGCTCGACCTCGCCGAGCACCATGACCGGGCGCAGGTCCTTCAGCCACGCGGAGACCGCGGCCCCGAGCAGCGCGGCACCGATGCCACCTCCGCGGCGCCCTGGGGCGATCGCCAGGTACTGCACCAGCAGGACACGCGCCTCGGCCGACCAGGACCCGACGACGCCCGCCACCACGCGACCGGTCGGCCCCTCGCCCGCCGCGCCCGCCGCGCCCGGCTCGGCCGGGGGAGCGGCACCGTCGGGTATCTCGACGACGCCCAACGACTCCAGGTGCCCCGCCGCGTGGTCCGCGAGGAACGAGTCGAGCGAGACGAGCTCGGCGGGCGGGAAGGACGGGAGCAGGACGTCCCGGTAGAGCTGCGTGAGCTGCTCGACGGAACGCAGGGGGACGACGACGGGGCCGGACTCGGGAGGCATGGCCCCATCCTGCCGCGCTCGCGGCTCCCGCGCAGGACGGTCGTGCGGCCCCCGCCGCCCTGACCTGCCCGGATTCCCGGCGGGCGTGTACTACCGTGGCGAGGTGACCATCGCCGTCTGCCCGGGGTCCTTCGACCCCCTCACCCTCGGCCACCTCGACATCGTCCGCCGAGCGCGGTCGCTGTTCGACGAGGTGGTCCTGGGGGTCGCCCGCAACTCCTCCAAGTCCGCGCTGCTGAGCGCCGAGCAACGCGTCGAGATCGCCCGCGCAGCCCTCGACGCCACGCCAGGCCTCGAGGACGTCCGGGTCGAGATCGTGCCGGGGCTGCTCATGGACTTCTGCCGCGAGGTCGGGGCCGCCGCGGTCGTCAAGGGCCTGCGCGGCGGCGCGGACTTCGACGCCGAGCTGCCCATGGCCCTCATGAACCGCCACCTCGAGGGCGTCGAGACGGTGTTCGTCCCGGGCGACCCCGCACTCGCCCACGTCGCGTCCTCTCTCGTCAAGGACGTGGCCCGCTTCGGCGGCCCCATCGACGACCTGGTCCCGGCCGGGGTCGGTGACGTCGTCCGCCGGGCGATCGCGGAACGGGCGGGCGCGGCGCAGGCCCCGGCGACGCAGGCGACCCCCACCACGGAAGGAACAGGCCGATGAACGACCACCCGCTCGGGCAGACCGAGGACGAGGCGCAGACCGAGGCCGGTCTCCACGTGATCCTCGACGACCTGGCACTCCTCGTCGAGAACGCCCGGGCGATGCCCATGTCGTCCTCTGTCCTCGTGCACAAGGCCGACGCCCTGGCTCTCGTCGACGAGATGCGCCAGGCGCTGCCCGAGCAGCTCGCGCACGCGGACGAGGTCCTGGCCGAGGCCAACGCCGTCCTGGAGGACGCGAACCGGCAGGCCGAGGACATCCTCAACACGGCACGCGCCCGGGCGATCGAGCTGGTCCAGAAGGAGCAGGTCGCGGTCCAGGCCGAGTCGCGTGCCCGGGCGATCGTCGAGGAGGCCGAGCGGACCGCGGCGGAGCTGCGCGTCGACGCCGACGACTACTGCGACCGCCGCCTGGCGGAGTTCGAGGTGGACCTCGGCAAGGTCATGGCGCAGGTGCACGCGGGGCGCGCCAAGCTGGCGCAGCGCATCGGCGAGTACCAGGAGTCGGCCGAGCAGGCCTGACGCGGGCTCGACGCGGGCCCGACGCGGCGCGGCGCGGCCCGGCGCAGGCCCGTTCGTCCGGCTCGCCCGCCTGCCGCACGGCGGGCAGTTCGCGAGGTTCGACGGCAGTTCGGGGATGCCGTAAGATAGTCCGTTGGTCCTGCCTGTCATCGGCTGGGACCGAGGACGTTCGTCCATCCCGTGGGCTCCCCCGAGTTCTCGCGGGACGGACGTGTGTGCTGTGACCTTGAACACCGGTGGCCCGCTCGGGTCGCCGAAACCCTGTGGAGGAACCCATCACTCTCGACTCGCGCTCGCCTCTTGTGCTCGACACGTACGAGCTCGGTCGGCGTCCCGGATCGATGCGTGAGGTGACTCGCTCGGTCAAGGCCCCGGCCGACCTCGGTACCGTCGTGATCGGCATCCCTGAAGGCACCGACCTCGAGCTGGACGTCCGGCTCGAATCGGTGATGGACGGTGTGCTGGTGACGGGGACTGCTCAGGCCCAGGCGGTCGGGGAGTGCGTGCGGTGCCTGGAACCGGTGACGGCTGACGTCGTCGCGGACATCCAGGAGCTGTTCGTGTATCCCGAGCGTGCGAAGGCCGCGGCAGAGTCCGGTGACGACGAGGACGAGGTGTACGAGCTCGAGGGCGACCTGATCGATCTCGAGCCCGCGCTTCGGGATTCCGTCGTCACTGCACTACCATTCAGACCGTTGTGTCAGCCCGATTGCCAGGGCCTGTGCTCCGAGTGCGGAGCACGTCTGGCGGAGGATCCTGATCACTCGCACGACATTGTCGATCCCCGGTGGTCGGCACTACAGAGCATGCTCGAGGATCCGAGCGTGTCCGACGAGACGAAAGAGAGCTAGCCGTGGCTGTTCCGAAGCGCAAGATGTCGCGCAGCAACACCCGTGCGCGTCGTTCGCAGTGGAAGACCACCGCCGCGAACCTCACGACCTGCCCGCAGTGCAAGGGCGACAAGCTGTCGCACGCTGCGTGCCCGACCTGCGGCACCTACAAGAGCCGTCAGTACGTCGAGGCGCTGCGCACCGAGCACGCAGGCTGAATAGCGTGACGCCGGACGCCCCCGCGGCCGCCGGTCTTCTCGAGAGGCTCGGGATCCACCTGGATCCCGAGCTTCTCGTGCTTGCACTGACGCACCGTTCCTTCGCCCACGAGCACGGCGGGATCCCGACCAACGAGCGCCTCGAGTTCCTCGGCGACGCAGTCCTGGGCCTGGTCGTGACCGAGGCGCTGTACCGCCGCCACCCGGACCTCCCCGAGGGCGAGCTCGCCAAGATGCGCGCCGCCACGGTCTCGCAGAAGTCCCTCGCCGCGATCGCGCGCACCCTGGGGCTCGGCGGGTACATCCTGCTCGGCAAGGGTGAGGTGCGGACCCGCGGGAACGACAAGGACTCGATCCTGTCGGACACCGTCGAGGCCCTCATCGGTGCGACCTACCTCAGCCACGGCCTCGAGGTCGCGCGCGACCTGGTGCACCGTCTCGTGGACCCGACTCTCGCGGTCGCCGCGGACCTTGGTGCCGGCCTCGACTGGAAGACCTCGCTCCAGGAGGCGGCTGCCGCGCGGAACCTCGGCGCCCCCGCGTACGCGAGCCAGGGCGACGGGCCGGACCATGCCCGCACCTTCACGTCCGAGGTGTCGCTCGACGGCGTCGTCTACGGGACCGGCAACGGTTCTGCCAAGAAGTACGCCGAGCAGGACGCCGCCGAGATGGCCTACCGGGCGATCGTCGAGCTGCCTCTCCCCACGACGGACGCGCCTGCAGGCTCCGCGCCCGGCCCGGCCGAGCCGGTCGACGGGGCGCACGGGACCCTTGCCTGAGCTCCCCGAGGTCGAGACCGTCCGTGACGGCCTCGCCCGTCACGTCACGGGCAGGGTCGTCACCGGCGTCGAGGTCCTGCGCGACTACTCGGTCCGCCGCCACGAGGGCGGCCCCGAGAGCTTCCGCGGCCAGCTCGTCGGCCAGCACGTGGGCGCCGCGGTCCGCCGGGGCAAGTACCTGTGGCTCCTCCTCTCGCAGGCGCCCGCCGATTCGACGGGTCGCAGCCCCCTGCCCGACGGCGCAGCGCCCACGGGCGCGCACGTCACCGCGCTCATGGCGCACCTGGGCATGAGCGGCCAGCTCCTGGTCCGCTCGGGCACGGCCGCGGTCGACAAGGTGCCGCACCTGCGTGTCCGGCTCGAGCTGTCCGCGCTCCCCGGCGAGCCCGGGACGCCGCGGACCCTCGACTTCGTGGACCAGCGCACGTTCGGGCACCTGTCCGTGACGGACCTCGCGCCGACCCCCGACGGCGGCCCTGGTGGCTGGGGCTCGGCTCTCGCGGAGATCCCCGAGCCCGCCGCCCACATCGCGCGCGACCTGCTGGACCCCGCCCTGCGGCGCGACGACCTCGTGAAGGCGATCCGCCGTCGTCGGACCGGTATCAAGCGGGCCCTGCTCGACCAGCGCCTCGTGTCCGGCGTGGGCAACATCTACGCCGACGAGGCGCTGTGGCGTGCCGGGCTCCACTACGCGCGCCCCACCGACACCCTGCGCCTGGCCGAGGCGCACCGCGTGCTCGACGCCGCCGAGGAGGTCATGCGAGAAGCGCTCGCCCAGGGCGGGACCAGCTTCGACGAGCTCTACGTCAACGTCAACGGCCAGTCCGGGTACTTCTCGCGCTCGCTCGCGGTGTACGGCCGCGAGGGCGAGGCGTGCACGCGCTGCGGGGCGCTCGTGCGGCGCGACGAGTTCATGAACCGGTCGTCGTACACGTGCCCCGTCTGCCAGAAGGTGCCGCGGAACGCACGCTGGTAGACCGTCAGCGCGGGACCACGTTGCGCAGCGGGCGACCCGCCCGCAGGTTCTCCAGGTTCTCCCGGACCAGGGCCGACGCGCCCTGGGGTCGCCCACCTGCGACGTGCGGCGTGATGATCGTGCGCGGGGCGTCCCAGAGAGGGGAGTCGGACGGGAGCGGCTCGGTCTCCGTCACGTCGAGGGCCGCGCCGCCCAGCCGCCCGTCGCGCAGCGCGTCGACCAGGGCGCCCTCGTCGACCGTGGCGCCCCGGCCCACGTTGACGAACCACGCATGGTCCGGGAGCTGGTCGATGCGCGCGGCGTCGAACGCGTGGCGGGTGGCCGGCACGGCAGGCAGCAGCGACACCAGGACGTCGGTCGTCGCGAGGACCCGCGGCAGGTCCTCGTCCGTCACGACGGGGAAGCCGAACCGCTCTCCGGTCGCGCTCGCGACCCCGGTGACGTGCGCCCCCAGCGCCTCGTAGAGGGGCGCGAGGGCGGACGCGATCGACCCGAACCCCCAGATCGTGACGCGCGCGCCGTGCAGCGTGAAGCGCCCGCTCGTCGCCGGGTCGGCCTGCTCGTCGACCATCGCGGAGTCCCAGCGGTGCTCGCGCTGGGCGGCCCCCAGGCGGTCGAGGCGCCGGACCGCGGCGAGCGTGAGCGCGAGGGCGTGCTCGGCCACAGGACCGTCGTGCAGCGAGCGACCGTTGGTCACGACGACCTCGGGCGCGAAGCCCGCCGCGAGGATCGCGTCGGGTCCAGCAGCGAGCGTCTGGACCCAGCGGAGCCCGGGGAGGTGCGCTGCGGCGTCGGCGAGGTTCTCGGGAGAGTTGGTCCACGCGACGAGGACCTCCGCGTCGCGGTGCTCGGCGGGCAGGGGAGCGGCGGGGTCGTACTCGACGATCTCGTCCGCGGACCCTGAGCCGTCCTGGTCGGCCGGGGTCCCGTGCCCCGGGGCGAGGTCGAGGGCGATCGTGTCGGGGACGAGGATCTTCACACGGGGCTCCTGGGCGAGGCGGTGGTGCGGCGGGCAGCCGTCGAGGGGACGGGCAGCGCCGTCCGTCCCGGGCCCCCGGTGCAGCGGACACACCGACGCTACCAGCGCCGACACACCGTCCGGCGCGGCCGGACGCCCACCGCTCGGGGCCGTTCTCGTTCCGGGAGCGCAAACCTGTCGCTGGCGATATGTTCGCAACGTCTGGCACGTCCCAGCGGTTCACGGCGACCCGCCCGTCCAGGGGGTCTCGGCGGCACGGAGGAATGATGGCCTCATCCACAGCGGAGTCGGGCAGCTCGGACGCATCCGTGACCACCGGAGCACGAGGGGCACCGCCGACCCGCGAGGAGATGCGCGCGGCGATCACCGCCAGGACGCCCAAGAACTACATCACCTGGCTCATGCTCGCGTTCATGATCACGTCGTCGGTCGCGAGCCTGCGCGCCGCCCCGACCATGGCCGTGTACGGGCTCGCGGCGGTGTTCCTGTACGTGGTGCCCGCGATCGTCTTCCTGCTGCCGACGTCGCTCGTCTCGGCCGAGCTGGCCTCCGGATGGTCCGGCGGCGTGTACCGCTGGGTCGCCGACGGCATCTCGAAGCCCGCGGGGTTCCTGGCGATCTGGTGCCAGTTCGCGATGACGATCTTCTACTACCCGAGCCTTCTCGGGTACGTGGCGAGCACGTTCGCGTACGTCATCAACCCCTCGCTGGCGAGCAACGGCCTGTACGTCGCGATCGTCATCGTGGTGCTCTTCTGGACCGGGGTGTGGGTGTCGTCGCAGGGCACCAAGACCGTCGCGGGCCTGTCGAGCTTCGGGCTCATCATCGGGACGCTGGTGCCCGGTGCGCTGCTCGTGGTCCTGGGGCTCGTGTTCCTCGGACAGGGCAACACCTCGGCCGCCCCCATGGACGCGTCCCACCTGCTGCCCCAGTGGACCGGGATCGCGTCGCTCGTGCTCGTGGTCAACAACTTCCTGTCCTACGCGGGCATGGAGATGAACGCGGTGCACGTCACGAGCCTGCGCAAGCCCGCCAAGGAGTTCCCGCGCTCGATGTTCCTCGCGATCGGCCTGGTCCTGCTGATCTTCATCCTCCCGGCGCTCGCGATCAGCTGGGTCATCCCGGCCGACCAGCTCAGCCTCACGGCCGGCGTCATGCAGGCCTTCGACGCGTTCTTCGCCAACTTCGGCGTGAGCTGGCTGACGCCGATCCTGGGCCTCATGCTCATCGCGGCGTCGCTCGGCGGCATGCTCACCTGGCTCGCCGGCCCCTCGAAGGGCCTGCTGACGGTCGCCCGCGAGGAGGGGTACCTGCCGCCGTTCCTGCAGAAGCTCAACAAGCACGGGGTCCAGCAGAACATCCTGGTCTCGCAGGGCCTGGTGACCACGGTGATCGCGCTGCTCTACGCGTTCATCCCCGACGTCTCGAGCTCGTACTGGATCCTGTCGGTCATCACGACGCAGGTGTACCTGATCATGTACCTGCTGCTCTTCGTCGCGGCGGTCCGGCTGCGACGGAACAAGCCCGACCACCCCCGCGGGTATCGCGCACCCGCGCTCACGCTGCTGTGCACGGTCGGCTTCCTGGCGTCCGTCGCCGCGATGATCATCGGCTTCGTGCCGCCCGCGCAGTTCTCGAGCGGGAGCGGCGGGGTGTACCTGCTGATCGTCGGTGGCGGGCTGGGCGTCGTCGGGATCCTGGTGCCCGCGCTCTTCTACTTCCTGCGCAAGCCGGGATGGAAGAACCCGGACAACGTCGGGGGGCCGGAGGAACCGCTCGTCGACGCCCCGGCCGACGGACCGAAGGAGGCGTGACATGACCGCGACGTCCACCACCGAGGGCCCTGACGGCCTGCCGCAGCACGAGGACGAGCCGGGCGACTCCCGGCGTTGGATCCTCTACACGGCCGCGGCGCTGCTCGCGGTCGCCGTCGGAGTGCTCATGGCCGTGCTCTACCACAACTACCACGCCGCGCAGGACCGTGAGCTGGCCGAGCAGCGGGCCGCCGAGCTCCACGCCGAGTTCGAGGCGATCGGCATCACGGCCTTCGACGAGGACCAGATCGTCGCCGTCCTGGGCGCCGACGGTGGCGGGTTCTGCACCGACCCGGCCGCCCTGGTGAAGGCGACGGCCAACCTCGGGTCCACGAACGGGGCCACGGGGCCGGGCAGCAGGCCCTCGCTCGTCGACGAGCGACGACTCGCCGGGGACCGCCTCGTGATCGAGGTGTACTGCCCCGAGCAGCTCGACGACTTCGACGCCTACGTCGACTCCCTCAACCTCGACGAGAACACGACCACCCAGGAGGACTCGTGAGCAGCACACCGGTAGACCTCACCCCCGTCAAGGAGCAGGTGGCGTCGCTGCTGCCGCGGGCGCTCGACGACCTGCGGACGCTCGTCGCGATCCCGTCGGTCGCCGACGAGCGGCTGTTCCCGAAGGAGAACTGCGAGCGGGCGGCCCACTGGGTCGCGGACGCGTTCCGGGCCGAGGGGATCGACGACGCCCGCCTGGTCGAGACCCCCGACGGGTCGCACGTGGTCCTGGGCTACCGCCCCGGCCCACCCGGAGCCCCCACGGTGCTCCTCTACTCGCACTACGACGTGCAGCCGCCGCTCGACGACGCGGCGTGGCGCACGCCCCCGTTCGAGCTGACCGAGCGGGACGGGCGCCTCTACGGGCGGGGTTCCGCGGACTGCAAGGGCAACATCGTCACGCACCTCACGGCGCTGCGGGCCCTGCGCGCGCTCGGCGGTGACGACTACCCGGTCGGGATCCGCATCGTCATCGAGGGCTCCGAGGAGCAGGGCACCGCGGGGCTCGACCAGTACGTCGAGGCCCACCCGGGCGAGCTCTCCGCCGACGCGATCCTCATCGCGGACACGGGCAACGCCACCCTGGGCCTGCCGACTCTCACCGTGTCGTTGCGCGGCGCGGCCAACGTGGTCGTGACGGTCGAGGCGCTCGAGGGCGAGATCCACTCGGGCATGTTCGGGGGAGCGGCCCCCGATGCGCTCGCGGCCCTCGTCCACCTCCTGTCCTCGTTGCGCGACGACCAGGGCAACACCACGATCGACGGCGTCCCGCCCGAGATCGCCGACGCGACCTGGCCTGGCGTCGACTACGACCCCGACCAGTTCCGCAGCGACGCCGGCATGCTCGACGGCACGCGTCTCCTCGGGTCGGGGCGCGTCTCCGACCAGCTCTGGGCGCGTCCGGCGGTGACGATCCTGGGCATCGACGCGCCGAACGTCGTCGGCTCGGCCGCCGCGATCCAACCGCGCGCGGCCGCCCGTCTCAACCTGCGCATCCCGCCCGGCGCGGACGCGCGCGACCTCCAGGACAAGCTCGTGGCCCACCTGGAGAACCACGCACCCTGGGGGGTCAGAGTCACGACGGTGCGCGACGCCGTCGGGCAGCCGTTCCAGGCGCGCATCGACGGCCCGGTCTTCGACACGCTCTCGCGGGCCCTCGCGGACGCGTTCGGCAAGGAGACCGTGACCGCCGGCCAGGGCGGGTCGATCCCGCTGTGCAACGTGCTCGCGTCCGGGTACCCCGACGCGCAGATCGTGCTGCTGGGCGTCGAGGAGCCCGCGTGCCTGATCCACGCGCCCAACGAGTCGGTCGCGCCCAGCGAGATCGAGCAGCTCGCGGTGGGAGAGGCGCTCTTCCTGTCACGGCTGGGGGCGTCCCGGGCCTGAGGCGGGCCCCGCGCGCCCGTGTCGGCGGGGCCCCGTAGGGTCGTCCCGACGGGCGGAGCAGCCCGCGGAGACGGAGAAGAAGACATGGGGACGTGGGGCTCAGGTCCGTTCGAGAACGACGGCGCAGGCGACCTGCTCGCGGCGCTGCGTGCGGGCGACTTCCGGATCGAGGACTTCAGCGGGTACCTCGACGAGGACTACCTCGAGGTCGACGACGCACAGGCCGCGATCGCGATCGCGGAGGTGCTCGCCGTGGCCCGCGGTCTGCGGCCGGCGGACGACCACCTCGAGGGGGTCGACGCCGTCGCGTTCGCCGCGTCGTTGACCGACCAGCAGCGCGCCTGGGTCCTCACGACGCTCGAACGAGCGGTCGAGGGGAGCGACACCTCGGAGCTCCACGAGCTGTGGGCCGAGAACGGTCCCGAGGACCTCGCGGAGTGGCGGGACCCGGTCGTGAGCCGGTGGGAGAGCCTGCGGACGCCGGGCTGAGCCGGGTCCGTTCGTGAGCCCGGCGTCCGCGCCGGTCGGTCAGACGCCCGCTGCCTCCTGCGCGAGCGCCCAGCGATAGCCCGCGTCGTGGGCGACGAGCTCGGCGTGGGTACCGCGGGCCAGCACGGTCGCCGGGGTGTCGGTCGATGCGTCGTCCGGCCGTCCCAGGAGCAGCACCTCGTCGACCGCGGCGAGCGCCGACAGGCGGTGCGTCGCGACCACGATCCCGCGTCCGCCCTGGCGGCTGGTCTCCACGAGGTGGGTCAGCAGCTCGTCGGCGGTCGCCGGGTCGAGGTGCTCGGCTGGCTCGTCGACGAGCAGCAGGGGAGCGGGGGCGAGCAGGGCGCGCGCGACGAGCAGCCGACGACGCTCCCCGCCGGAGATCGTGGTCGCGTCGGGGCCCAGGGTCGTCTCGACCCCGTCGGGCAGCCCGGACAGCCACTCGCCGAGCCCGACCTCGACCAGGGCGGCCGACGCCTCGTCAGGGGTCACGTCGCCCCGGGCGACGCGCAGGTTCTCGAGCACCGTGGTGTCGAAGACGTGACCGTCCTCGGCGACGAAGACGACCTGGTGCGCGACGTCGTCGGGCGGGAAGGTCGCGATCGGTGCGTCGTCGAGGGACACGCTCCCCGCGACCTGCGGGATGAGCCCGGCGGCCGTCATGAGCAGGGTCGTCTTGCCGACGCCCGAGGGGCCGACGACCGCGACCGAGCGCCCGGGCCGTACCGCCAGGTCCACCCCGGTGACGGCCGCGCGACCGTTCCAGCCGCACGTCGCGCCGGTCACGACGACTGCCGGACCGTCGGGGTCGGCGCGGGGAACGGTCTGGCGCGGTGCGGGCGGCTCGTCCGTGGCGGTGTCGTCGGCGGCGTCGAGCAGCTCCATGATGCGGCGGGCGGCCTGGCGCGAGCGGTGCATCTGCACGGCAGCACCGGGCAGCACGCCCGCGGCCTCGAACACCGCGAGCGGCGTGAGCACGACGACGGCGAGCTCGACCGGGGTCAGCGTCCCCGCGGCGACGGCGGGGATCCCGAGCAGCAGCGCGGCGAGCACGGCGAGGCCGATCGCGGCGTTGTTGACGGCCGCGGCCGTGCCCGACGTCCTGGCTCCCGAGTCGGTGACCGCCGCGAGCTCGCGGTCGGTGCGACGCAGCGCGTCCATCCGCTGGGCGAGGCGGCCCGAGACGGCCAGGGGTCCCGCGCCCTCGAGCGTCTCGAGCACGGTCGAGGTCATCTCGGCGCGGGCGGCGGCGCCGCGTTCCTCGGTGCGCCGGGCGGCGCGTGCCGAGAGCCACGGCCCCAGGACGCCCGCGAGCACCAGGCACGCGAGCAGGGCGAGGCCGGCCGAGGGCAGGAAGGCGCCGACGAGGACCACCGAGCCTGCGGACACCACGAGCGCGACCCCTGCGGGGATCACGGCCTTGACGACGACGTCACCCACGGAGTCGACGTCGGCACCCACGCGCGCGAGCAGGTCGCCGCGTCGGACGCCGGCCACCGCCGCTGTACGTCCGGAAGCCAGCGAGGTGTACACGTTGGCGCGGAGCGAGGCCATGCCACGCAGCGCGACGTCGTGCGAGGCCAGGCGTTCGAGGTAGCGGAACACCCCGCGCGAGATGCCGAACGCGCGCACCGCGACGGTCGCCACGGACAGCTGCAGCACGGGCGGCATCTGCGAGGCGCGCGCGATGAGCCACGCCGCGACGGCCGCGAGGCCGACCGAGCTCGCCAGGGCCAGCGATCCCAGGCCGATCGCCTTCGCGGCCCGGCCCCAGCTCACGTCGAGCAGCCGGACCGCGCGCCAGAGCGGGTCGGTGCCGATCGTGGCCGCCGCGCCGCGGCGCGGGTCCTCGTGGGTGGGGGAGGAGGGACCGGCGGACTGGTCGAGGTCGCTCATGCGACGGCTCCTGACGAGGAGGCGGAGGGCGTGGGCGCGACGGGGTCGCCGCTGGGTGCCCCGCCCGGGACGGAGGGTGGGAGCGCCGCCGCGGACACCGTCACGACCTGGTCGGCGAGCTCGACCAGGCTCGTGCGGTGCGCGACCACGACGACCGTGCGCCCCTGGTCGCGCCACGTGCGGACGGCGTCGAGCACGGCCTGCTCGCCGCGCGCGTCGAGGTGGGCCGTGGGCTCGTCGAGCACCACGAGGGGGACGCGGTCCGGGTCGCCGAGCAGCGCGGCCGTGAGGGCCACGCGCTGGCGCTGGCCCACGCTGAGACCCACGCCTCCCTGCCCGATCGGCGTCTGCCAGCCGTCGGGCAGGACGTCGAGGACGGCGTCGAGCCCGGACAGCCTCGCGGCGTCCGTGAGGTCGGCGTCGGGGACCTCGCGGCCGTCGAGCACGACCTCGCGCACGGTCCCCGGGGCGAGCGTGGGGCGCTGCGGCACCCAGGCGACCTGCGGCCACCAGGTGGTCGGGTCGACGTCCGCGAGGTCGACGGGCTCGCCGTCCCGCGGGGTCACCAGGACGCGACCGGCGTCGGGGGCCAGGAGGCCCAGGAGCACCAGGGCCGTGGTGGTCTTGCCGGACCCGCTGGGACCGGTCAGGGCGACCACGGTGCCCGACGGCGTCGCGCGGGGCCCGGAGACGTCGTGGGCGCGGGCGGGCTCGGGACGGGCGCCGAACGTCGCCGTGAGTGCGGCGGGGGCCAGCACGTCGCGGTCTCCCGCACGCACGCTCACCCCGTCGAACGTGAGGCGCGCACCGGCGAGCGCCGGGGCGGGGGCGGTCCCGACGGGCGGCAGCGGCTCGTCGAGCACCTCGAACGCCTGGTTGGCCGCCGCGATGCCGTCGGTCGAGGCGTGGAAGTGCATGCCGACCTGGCGCAGCGGCAGGTAGACCTCGGGGGCGAGGATCAGGACGGCGATCGCGGGCTCGAGCCCGACCTCGCCGTACACGAGCCGCAGCCCGATGCCGACCGCGACGAGCGCGACCGACAGCGTCGTGAGCAGCTCGAGGACCATGCCGGACAGGAACGCGACGCGCAGCGTCCCCATGGTGGCGCGGCGGTTGGCGTCGCCGAGCGCCCGGACGCGCTTCTCGGGCCCGTGCTCACGGCCGAACGCGCGCAGGGTCGGGAGCCCGGCCAGCAGGTCGAGGACCTGCGACCCGAGCCGCTGCATGACCTTGAGGCGACGCTCGGACGTCCCGGCCGTGAGCTGCCCGACGAGGATCATGAAGAGCGGGACGAGGGGGATCGTGACCGCGATGATGATCGCGGAGATCCAGTCGAGACCCAGCACCACGGCGAGCGTCGCGGGCGTGACGGTCGCCGCGAGCAGGAGCTGGGGGAGATAGCGGACCATGTAGGGCTCGAGGTCGTCGAGCCCGCGCGTCGCGAGCGTCGCGACGGCGGGCCCGCGGCCGGTCGCCAGCCAGCGGGGCCCGAGGGCCACCGCATGGCTGACGACCTGCTCGCGGAGCTCCGCGACGGTCTTGGTCGCGGCCTTGAGCGCGAACCGTTCCTGCGCCCACGCGACCCCGGCGCGCACCACGACGACCGCGGCGAGCCACGTGAGGGGGGTGGCGACGTCGGGCAGCGTGAGGTTGCCCTGGATCGCGGGGGCGAGGACGCTCGCGATGAGCAGCGCCTGTGCCACGACGAGCCCGGCCGTGACGAGGCCGAGAACCGCCGTGAGCACGACGTACCCGCGGGCCGCCCGCGCCTGGCGCAGGAGCCGTGGATCGAGGGGCTTCACGCGGAGGTGCTGCCGGTGCCGTCGTTCGCCCGGCCCGACGACGCCGCGTCCGTCCCCGAGGCCTTGTCCCCCGTGGCGGGGGTCAGGTCCAGGTTCTTGGCGCCGCCCGAGGACGGCCCGCCGAACGCGGAGTCCTTGAGCTTCTTGAGCGAGAGGCCGATGGGCGGCGGGATGTCCTTGGTCGACAGGCGACGGCGGAACACCCAGTACGTCCACGACTGGTAGACCAGCACGAGCGGGACCAGGAACACGGCGACCCAGGTCATGACGGTCAGGGTGTACTGCGTCGAGGACGCGTTCTCGATGGTCAGCGAGTTCGCGGGGTCGAGCGCCGGCATCACGTCGGGGTACATCGACCCGAAGATCAGCACGGTCGCGGAGAGGATCGCGAGCGCGGAGAACAGGAACGCCCAGCCCTCGCGGGCCTTGGCGTTGGCGAGCACGACCCCCACCAGGGAGAGGGCCGCGACCACGACCACGGCCCACGTCCACGGCACCGAGTAGGCGACCTGGGCCCACACGGCCCAGCCGCCGGCCACGACCACCGAGGCGACCGAGAACCAGCCGGCCAGGCGGCGGGCCTTGACCCGGACCTCGCCGTCCGTCTTGAGGGCGATGAACACGGCGCCGTGCATGAGGAAGAGGAGCACGGTCGTGAGGCCGCCGAGGAGGGCGAACGGGCTGAGCAGGGCCCAGAAGCCGCCGACGTACTGGTGTGCCGCGTCGAGCTCGACGCCGCGCACGAGGTTGGCGAACGCGACTCCCCACAGGATCGCGGGGATCCACGAGCCGAAGACGATCGCCTGGTCGCAGCGTGCACGCCACCGGTCGTCGTTGATCTTGCCGCGGTACTCGAACGCGACGCCGCGCACGATGAGCGCGAGCAGGATCAGGAAGAGCGGGATGTAGAACCCGGAGAAGAGCGTGGCGTACCACTCGGGGAAGGCCGCGAACGTCGCACCACCGGCGGTGATGAGCCAGACCTCGTTGCCGTCCCAGACCGGGCCGATCGTGTTGATGATGAGCCGACGCTCGGTGTCCTTCTTCGCCTTGTCCTTGCTGCGGGACAGGATCGGCAGGAGCATGCCCACGCCGAAGTCGAAGCCTTCGAGGACCAGGTAGCCGATCCACAGGATCGCGATGAGCACGAACCAGAGAATGGTGAGTTCCATGAGTACTGGGTCTCCTTGAGCCGTCAGAGCGCGTCAGTACGCGAAGGACAGGGGGCGGTCGGACTCGTCGGCCGAGTCCGGGTCGTCGGGGTCGCCCTTGGCGCGCGCCTCGGGGGAGTCGTCGTGCACGATCTCGGGGACGCCCTCGACCGAGTAGCGGTGGATGAGCTTGAACCAGACGACCGCGAGGGCTCCGTAGACGAGCGTGAAGACGATCATCGAGGTCAGGACGACGCCGGGGCTCACGACGGTCGACACGCCGCGCTCGGTGAGCAGGCGGATCGAGTCGATCCCGGACGGGTTCGGGGCGACCACCCAGGGCTGGCGTCCGGTCTCGGTGAAGATCCAGCCGAACGAGGACGCGATGAACGGCATGGGGATCGCCCAGATGCCGACGCGGGCGAACCACTTGTTGTCCGTGACCCGGCCCTTGCGGGTCAGCCACAGCGCCATGACGGACAGGGCGATCGACCCGACCGCGAAGCCGATCATGAGGCGGAAGCTCCAGTAGGTCAGCGCCAGGTTGGGGGAGTAGTTGACGGGCTCGCCGTCCGCGGTGACGTCGCCGTAGCGCTCGGTCATGTTCTGCTGGACCTCGTCGACGCCGGGCAGGGGGGCGCTGAAGCTGCCCTCGGCCAGGTAGGAGGTCAGGCCCGGGATCTCGAGGATGTGGTTGACGCCCTCGCACGAGTCGGACAGGTCGCCGATCGCGAGGATCGAGAACGGCGCGCCGTCGGGGGAGCTCTCGCACAGGGCCTCGGCCGCGGCCATCTTCATGGGCTGCTGCTGGAACATGAGCTTGGCCTGGAAGTCACCGCTCACCGCGACACCGAGCCCGCCGACGATCATCGCGATGACGCCCAGCGTGATGGCCGGGCGGTAGACGTTGCGGGCGAGCTCGACGTTCTCGGCCTTCTTGGTGCGCACGAGGCGCACCATCCACCAGGCCGCGATGCCGGCGACGAAGGTGCCCGCGGTGAGGAAGGCCGCGGTGATGGTGTGCGGGAACGCGGCCCACAGCGTGTTGTTGGTGAGCACGGCGCCGATGTCGTTCATCTCGGCGCGGCCCGTCTCGGGGTTGTAGATGGTCCCGACGGGGTGCTGCATCCACGAGTTGGCCGCGAGGATGAAGAACGCGGAGAGGTTCACGGCGATCGCGACGGCCCAGATGCACGCGAGGTGCACCTTCTTGGACAGGCGGTCCCAGCCGAAGATCCACAGACCCAGGAACGTCGACTCGATGAAGAACGCGGCGAGCGCCTCCATGGCGAGCGGGGCACCGAAGACGTCTCCGACGAAGCGCGAGTACTCGCTCCAGTTCATCCCGAACTGGAACTCCTGCACGATCCCGGTCACCACGCCGATCGCGAAGTTGATCAGGAGGAGCTTGCCGAAGAACTTGGTGAGCTTGAGCCACCGCTCGTTCCCCGTGCGCACCCATGCGGTCTGCATGATGGCGACGAGAGGAGCGAGCCCGATCGTCAACGGCACGAAGATGAAGTGGTAGACGGTCGTGATGGCGAACTGCCACCTCGCGAGATCGAGGACGTCCACAAACGCTCCTGGGGGGTTCCTGGGGGCTACCGGGGGATCCTGAGGGGTGTCTCAGGGCAGGGTCAGCGTTCCTACTGCCGACGCTATGACCAATCTGCACCATCGGCGAGGGGAGGAAGCGCCAAAACTCTCGGGAAACGACAGTTTGTGAGAACCTTCACAAGGTCCGAGTCGGGACCTTGGTCCTCTGGACGACACGGGCGACGGACCTGTAGATGCCCATCTGATCGACGTCGGCTGTGCGATACTTGACCCAGCACGGGGGACCACATCTCCCCTGCGCCCAGTACGTGCTCGACGCAACCGCAGTCCGCGGCTCGCGGAGCGCCGCCGAACGGGATGAATGGCCCGGACGGCGAAGCGCCCCCCGCCGCCCGCCCTTGCCCGAGCCGCCACCGCCGACTTCCGTCGCGGGGACGACAGCGCTGCGATGCGCACGTCCCGAGCGACGACAACCGCCCGAACGGGCCGCACGATGTGGGACGGACCTTCGGGGTACCAGGAGCGCATCGCGTGACCCTCGACAACACCCCTGACTCGACGAGCTCGACGGCCGGCCAGGACGCAGCACCCGCCAAGAAGCCGGCCCGACGACGGGTCACCAGGACCGCGGCAGCGCCCGGTTCCGCCGAGGCCGCCGCCCAGGCGGCCGCGGTCCAGATCTCCCTCCCCGCCGCGAAGGCTCCCACCCAGCCCGCGGCCGTCAACCCCGAGGCGCCCACGGGCTCGCTCGGGATCGAGCTCCCTACCGCAGAGGCCGCCCCGCGCCGCTCGCGCCGTGTCGTGCGCCCGACGACGACTCCCGCCTCGGCCCCGACGGCTGCCGACGCCGCGCCCGTCACGAGCACCTCGACGAGCCAGCCCGACACCTCCTCCGCGAACGCCACCGCCGCGCGCAAGGCATCCACCGGTGCTGTCGCCCAGGCGCCCGCCCAGGACGCCCCGGCCGAGGCACCCCGACGCGGCGGGAAGCGCGGCGCAGCAGCACGTGCCGCCGCCGACGCCCCCGTCCTCGACGTGCTCTCCGAGCTCGGGCTCAAGCCCGCCGCCGAGCAGGACGCCCCGGTCGAGAAGCCCGTCCGGGCCCGGCGTTCCCGCAAGGCAGCGACGGAGACCACCGAGCCCGCCGCAGCAGGGGACGCCGCCGCACCGGTCGTCGAGGCGACCACGGCAGCCCCTGTCGCCGAGGCGACCCCCACCGCAGAAGAGCCGGTCGCCCCGGCGACGACGCGCCGTCGGGCCACGCGGTCCGCCGCGGCGCAGACCGCCGCGCCCACGGTCGAGACCACCGAGGCGCCTGCCGAGGCTCCCGTCGAGAAGGCCCCCGCCGCCAAGCGCCGCCGCGCGACCTCGAAGGCACCGGTCGAGGAGACCGCTCCCGTCGTCGAGGCGCCCGCTGAGCCCGTCGCGCCCGCCGCGCCCAAGGTCCGCTCGCGTCGCGTGAACAAGGTCAGCAAGGACGCAGCCGCTGCGGTGGAGGCCCAGGCCCCCGCCGCCGAGCAGACGCCGAGCGCATCGCCCGCATCGACCGGTGGCGGTTCCGCGACCCCGCGACTGGCGACGACCGCGCTCCTGTTCCAGGCGCCGGACCCTGCTGCCGCACCGCGCCGCTCGCGGCGCGTCGTGCGCCCCACCACGTCGCCCACCGACGCCATGCCGAGCTTCGCCACGCCCGGGACGCGCGCCGTCGAGGAGACGCCCGCGCGCGTCGAGTCCTCCGCCCCCCAGGCGCCCGCCACGCAGGCGCAGCGGGCACCGGAGGCATCCGCCGCGCAGGCACCTGCCGAGCAGACCCAGACCGAGCAGACCGAGCAGCGTGAGGCCCCCGCCCGCACGCGCGGCGGTCGTGGCCGGTCGGCCCGCCGCGGCGCGGGCGCGCCGTCGACGTCCGGGACGACCGCTGCCCAGGTCCCCGCAGCCCCCGCAGCCCCCGCAGCAGAGCTGGCCCCGCAGCAGGCGGTCGAGGTCGACGTCGTGCTCGCGGGTGCGGACCTCGCCGCGGTCGAGGAGATCGAGCTGATCGAGGCCGAGCTCGTCGCCGAGGGTGTCGAGATCCCCGCCGACGCGTTCGAGCTCGACGACCTCGAGATCGTCACCGAGACCGACGACGAGCCGGCCTCCGCCGAGGACGACGACCAGGGCGCGCCGCGCCGTCGTCGGCGTCGTGGGGGGCGTGGCCGCCGCTCGCGCGGAGACTCGCGCGCCGACGGCGACGAGTACGGCGACGACGAGTCGGACGACCGGTCGGAGCAGTCCTCGACCGTCTCGTCCGAGGGCGAGCCGGGCGAGGCAGGCGCCCACGTCGACGACACCGTCGCCGACCAGCAGGACGACCACACGGACGAGCACGACGGCGAGGAGGGCTCGGGATCGAGCCGTCGCCGCCGCCGTCGCCGCCGTGGCGGACGGGCCGAGGGTGGCGAGAGCGCCGGGGTCTCGACCTCCATGTCGTCCACCCGCACCCGTACGCGCGAGCGCAGCGGCAGCACGTCCTCGGACGAGGTGACCGCGCTCAAGGGCTCGACGCGCCTCGAGGCCAAGCGTCAGCGCCGCCGTGAGGGCCGTGACGCCGGTCGCCGCCGCCAGATCATCACCGAGGCAGAGTTCCTCGCACGCCGCGAGTCCGTCGAGCGCTCCATGATCGTGCGCGAGAAGAACGGCCGCACGCAGATCGCGGTGCTCGAGGACGGCGTGCTCGTCGAGCACTACGTCTCGCAGCAGTCGCAGGTCTCGATGGCCGGGAACGTCTACCTGGGCCGCGTCCAGAACGTCCTGCCGTCCATGGAGGCCGCGTTCATCGACGTCGGCAAGGGTCGCAACGCCGTCCTGTACGCCGGCGAGGTCAACTGGGACGCCGTGGGCCTCGACGGGCAGCCGCGTCGCATCGAGCAGGCGCTCAAGTCGGGCGACTCCGTGCTGGTCCAGGTCACCAAGGACCCGATCGGCCACAAGGGTGCGCGCCTGACGTCGCAGATCACGCTCGCGGGCCGCTACCTCGTGTTCGTCCCCGGCGGCGGCATGACCGGCATCTCGCGCAAGCTCCCGGACACCGAGCGTGCCCGGCTCAAGAAGATCCTGCGCGAGGTCGTCCCCGAGGGCTCGGGCGTGATCGTGCGCACGGCCGCCGAGGGTGCGAGCGAGGACGAGCTGCGCGCCGACGTCGAGCGTCTGCAGAGCCAGTGGGAGGCGATCGAGAAGAAGGCGAAGTCGGTCTCCGCCCCGGCGCTGCTCCAGGGCGAGCCGGACCTCGCGATCCGCGTCGTCCGCGACATCTTCAACGACGACTTCAGCTCGCTCGTCGTCTCGGGCGACAACGCCTGGAACGAGATCTCGAGCTACGTCGCCGAGCTCGCGCCCGACCTCAAGGAGCGCGTCTCGCGCTGGACGTCGGAGAAGGACGCCTTCTCGGCGCACCGCGTCGACGAGCAGCTCGCCAAGGGCATGGACCGCAAGGTCTGGCTGCCCTCGGGTGGTTCGCTCGTGATCGACCGCACCGAGGCCATGACGGTCGTCGACGTCAACACGGGCAAGTTCACCGGTTCCGGTGGCACGCTCGAGGAGACCGTGACGCGCAACAACCTCGAGGCCGCCGAGGAGATCGTCCGCCAGCTGCGCCTGCGCGACATCGGCGGCATCATCGTCATCGACTTCATCGACATGGTGCTCGAGTCCAACCGTGACCTGGTGCTGCGTCGCCTGGTCGAGTGCCTGGGCCGTGACCGCACCAAGCACCAGGTCGCCGAGGTCACCTCGCTCGGCCTGGTCCAGATGACCCGCAAGCGTGTGGGCCAGGGCCTGGTCGAGGCGTTCAGCGAGACGTGCGACCACTGCAACGGTCGTGGCTTCATCGTGCACACCGACCCGATCGAGAAGTCGGGCGGCTCGAACAACGGCGGTGGTCACCAGCACGCCCCGGCTCCTGCCGCAGCGCCGGAGGAGCCCGCCGAGTCGGAGGGCTCGCGCTCCCGGTCGCGCCGCAAGCGCGCGACCAAGGAGACGGCTCCGGCTGCGGCTCCCGCGGTCCCGGTGCTGCCCGAGGTCACGTCGGAGGCGCGTGAGGCCGTCAAGGCCACGCTCGCCACGATCGCGGCCGCGGCGGCCCACGCCCACGACCACGAGCACGACGGCGTCGTGCCGGTCGAGGAGTCCGTCGTCGCCGAGGCGTCGGTCACCGAGACCACCGAGACCACCGAGACTGCGACCACCGCGAACGCGACCGCCGAGGCGGCCGACACCGAGGCCGTCGGCATCGAGACCACGCTGACGGACGTCGAGTCCACGGAGGGCGCCCCGGAGGTCGCCGACGACCAGGACTCGTTTCCGGTCGAGCAGGCCGCCGCTGACGAGGCGGCTGCTGGGGAGGCTGCGCCGTCGGCTGACGTGACCGACGAGGCGGCCCCCGAGGGCTCCGACCAGGACGTCGACTGACGCCCCTGGACCACCGATGACGGCGAGGGATCCGCAGGTGCCGGTCTACGGCGTCGGGCATGCTGCCCGGCTCCGGGGCTGGCGTCCCGCGGACCTCGCCGTCTTCCGTGAGTGGCTGCGCCCCCACCACGAGTGGCACGAGTGGGACGGGCCGTACTATCCCGTGCCCGACGACGCGCAGGCCGACGCGCGCGTCGCCGCCCTCGCACGGACGCCGCCCGGCGTCGTGGACGGCCTGCCACCCCGCTCGGCCGTGATCGCGGACGTCGACGACCAGCTCGTCGGGACCGTCTCCTGGTACTGGGAGTCGCAGGAGACCGCGTGGGCCCGCATGGGCATCGGCGTCTACGACCCGGCCGTGCGCGGACGGGGGATCGGTCGCGAAGCGCTCGCGCTGTGGACCACGTACCTGTTCTCGGTCACCGACTGGGCGCGGCTGGACTTCGCGACCTGGTCCGGCAACGCACCGATGCTGGGCGTCGGCCGACGCCTCGGCTTCGTCGAGGAGGGCCGCTTCCGCGACGCGCGCGTCGTGCGTGGGCTGCGGTACGACGCGGTCGTCATGGGCGTGCTGCGCGCCGAGTGGGACGCGCGCGACTGAGCCCGGGACGCTCCGTGCGGACCCTCCGCGGTCCTCGGCGCATGGTCTACTGGCTGCGTGGACGACGTGAGGCGAGGCCGGGTCGAGGTCATCAGCGGGCCGATGTTCGCAGGCAAGACCGAGGAGCTGCTACGGCGCGTGCGCCGGGCGCAGATCGCGGGACGCCGTGTCGAGGTCGTGCACCATGCGCTCGACGACCGGCGCGGCGAGGGCGTCGTCAGCTCGCACTCGGGCCTCGACCTCCCCTCGCGCGCCGCGACGTCCGCCACGGAGATCCTCGACCTGATCGACCCCGCCGTGGAGCTCGTCGCGGTCGACGAGGCGCAGTTCTTCGGTCCCGACCTGCTCGACGTCGTGCAGCACGCGGCCGACGCGGGTCTCGTGATGATCGTCGCGGGGCTCGACGTGACGTTCGACGGGCGGCCCTTCGACCCGATCCCGGCGCTCGGTGCGCTGGCCGAGCGTGCCGACCGGCTCACGGCCGTCTGCACGGTCTGCGGCGAGGACGCCCCCTTCCACGAGCGCGTCGTCGTCGGACGTGGCGACGACGTACGTGGCGACGCCCTCACGGCGGGGGCCGAGCACGTCGGCGGCGTCGAGTCCTACCAGGCGCGGTGCCGGGTCCACTTCTCGGCGGCGCGCTGGCGGGCGGGCGCCGAGGTCACGACCCGATGAGGGGCACGAAGCTGTAGGTCCCGTGCCTGCTCGTCACGGTGCCCGTCAGGTGCTGCTCCACGAGGACCAGGACGTGCTGCACCGGGATCACCAGCCGCCCGCCGATCGAGAGCTGGTCGACGAGCTCCTGCGGCAGGACCTGGGCCGCCGCGGAGACCAGGATGCGGTCGTAGCCGCCCATGGTCGGACGGCCGAGCACGCCCCGCTCGGCGACCTCGATCCGGGCCCACGACATGGGGTAGGTCGCGAGGTTCGCCGCCCCCCACTCCGCGAGGTCCGGGTCGATCTCGACCCCCACGACGCTCCCGCTCGACCCGACCAGGTGGGCGAGCAGCGCCGTCGTCCACCCCGAGCCGGACCCTACGTCCAGGACGCGCGCGCCCCGCGGCACCTGGAGGAGGCGCAGCGTGTCGGCGACCGTCCGGGGCTGCGAGTTCGTCTGGCCGTGACCGATCGGCAGCGGCCGGTCGTCACGGGCGTACGGGCGCTGGTTGCGTGGCAGGAAGCGCCGCCGGTCGATCGCCGACATCGCCGCCGAGACCTCGTGCGCGTAGATGGCCTGGGTTCTCCGACCGTTCGGCACTGGGGATCGCCTCCTCGGGACCTCCTCCCAGAGTAGGACGGGCGCGTGCGGGCCGCCGCGTGATCGGGGACCTGCGCGAGGCACCCGCGTGGCGTAGGGTCCGGCGCATGACGAGACGGACGGAGCGGTCCACGGCGACCGCGGGCGGCGTGCGGACCCTCGCGCGTGCGGTCGCGGTGGGGGCGGCGGCCGTGGCCGTCCTCGCGGGCTGCGGGCTGGGGGAACCGCAGCGGGTGCGGGTCGAGTGGGTGCTCCTCGCGCAGGACGGGACCGACCTGGAGGTCGCGGTCTTCGCCGGGGGCAGCACGTGCATCGACGTCGACGAGGTCGAGGTGGACGAGAGCACGGAGACCGTCGAGGTGCGAGCCTTCGTCCAGCGGACCAGGGGAGCGTGCAGCGAGGACTTCGGGGTCCGGCCCACGACGGTCGCGCTCGACGAGCCGCTCGGAGACCGGGAGCTCGTCGGGTGCGCCGGGGACGCGGTCCAGGTCAAGGGGTGGAACCTGGCGGCCGACGCCGACTGCACCGAGACGAAGCCGGGACTGGTGCCCGGGGCGATCGAGGTTCCGGTCGGCTGACCGGGACGAGAGGGGTGCGCGAGGCGGGACTCGAACCCGCACGTCCGAAGACACCAGGACCTAAACCTGGCGCGGCTGCCAATTACGCCACTCGCGCGCCCGCACAGTCTACGGGCGCGCGAGGGGTGCACCGGTCGGCGGCTCGCAGGCCGGGCGACCTACTTCTTGGGGTCGATCCCCAGGTCGCGGCGCAGCTTGGCCACGTGGCCCGTCGCCTTGACGTTGTACTGCGCGAGCGCGACCTTGCCGTCGGGGTCGACGACGACGGTCGAGCGGATCACGCCCGTCACGGTCTTGCCGTAGAGCTTCTTCTCGCCCCACGCCCCGTAGGCCTCGAGCGTCTGCCTGGACTCGTCGGACGCGAGCGGGAACGTCAGCGACTCCTCCTCGGCGAACTTCACGAGCTTGGGCAGCGCGTCGGGCGAGATGCCGACGACCTTGTAGCCCGCGCCCTGGAGCGACGCGAGCGAGTCGCGGAAGTCGCACGCCTCCTTGGTGCAGCCGGGCGTCGAGGCTGCGGGGTAGAAGTAGACGATGACCGAGCTGCCGCGCAGGTCGGACAGCGTCACCGAGCCGCCGTCGGCGGTCGGGAGGGTGAAGTCGGGGGCGTCGTCGCCGACGGCAAGTCGCGTGCTCATGGAACTCCTCGTGGTGCGTTCGCGGTTCACACCGAGCCTAGAGGACACCGGTAGCGTGGGGACCGTGAGCACGACACCCCCCACCCCGCACGACGCCCCTTCTCCGCCCGCACGGCCCGAGCCGGCCGCAGGCCCGGCCATCGCCTCCCGGAAGAAGTCCTCCGCGACGCGCGCGACGCCGTCGGGCAGCGAGCCCGAGCGCCTGCCGCTGCGCATGCTGCACGACCGCCTCCTGGTCCTGCCCGAGGTCGACTCGTCCGAGCGGCAGTCGTCGGCAGGGCTCGTGATCCCCGCGACGGCCGTCGGGCCCAAGCGGCTCGCGTGGGCCCAGGTCGTCGCGACGGGCGAGAACGTGCGGCACGTGAGCCGGGGCGACCGCGTGCTGTTCGACCCCGAGGAGCGCGCAGAGGTCGAGCTGAACGGCAAGAGCTTCGTGCTGCTGCGCGAGAAGGACGTCAGCGCGGTCTCGCAGCCCGAGGAGACGAGCGGCAAGACCGGGCTGTACCTGTAGCGCCGACCTCAGGCAGCTTGTCGTGCAGGTCACAGCCTCGTCCGGCCCCCTGATTTGTCTCCGGGGGGCCGGTTCAGTAGTGTTTCTTCTCGC
>NZ_JACSQE010000002.1:0-100425 GCF_014836745.1 Oerskovia gallyi | reverse complement strand
GCGCCATTAGCTCAATTGGCAGAGCAGCTGACTCTTAATCAGCGGGTTCATGGTTCGAGTCCATGATGGCGCACCACGATCGCGGCCCCGGAGACGGGGCCGTCGTGACGTCCGCACCGGCGGGCGGGCGGTACCGCACGACCAGCTCCACCACGCGCCATTAGCTCAATTGGCAGAGCAGCTGACTCTTAATCAGCGGGTTCATGGTTCGAGTCCATGATGGCGCACCACCACGAAGGCCCCTCACCTGCGCAGACGCGGGGGAGGGGCCTTCGCCGTCCCCGGCGCACGACCCGCGAGACGCGCTTCACAACCCACCGCCCCAGGGGCTATGGTCGCCCGTGTGAACCTGCTCACCGCACACACCTGGTGGCCCGACCGCTGACGGTCGGACGCTGTGGCGTGCTGACCGAGCCCGACGACGGGCGGTCCAGCAGGTCTCCCGGAGTGGATCGCCCGGAACGTGCCCCCTGCACGTGCCCATCCACGAAGGAGAGAGTTCCTTGTCGACGTCCCCCCTCCCCGCCTCGGCGCCCCCGGCGCCCGCCGCCCCGACCGCTCGCTCGCTCGAGCCGCTCGGCGTCGAGGTCCCCTCCACCGTCCCGACGCACTGGTACAACCTGAACGCGGACCTGCCGGAGCCTGTCCCGCCGCACCTGCACCCGGGAACGCTCGAGCCGCTCGTGCCCGCCGACCTGGCGCCGCTGTTCCCCCTGGCGCTGATCGAGCAGGAGGTGAGCACCGAGCGCTACATCGAGATCCCGCAGACGATCCGTGAGATCTACGCGATGTGGAGGCCGGCGCCGCTCATCCGCGCGCACCGCCTCGAGCGCGCTCTCGGCACGCCCGCCCGCATCTACTACAAGTACGAGGGCGTGAGCCCTGTCGGGTCGCACAAGCCCAACACGGCGATCGCGCAGGCGTACTACAACGCGATGGAGGGCACGACGCGGCTCACGACCGAGACGGGCGCCGGGCAGTGGGGGGCGTCGCTCTCGATGGCGGCGGCGCTGCTCGGGCTCACGTGCGAGGTGTGGCAGGTGCGTGCGTCGTACGAGTCCAAGCCGTACCGGCGCTTCCAGATGGAGGCCTACGGGGGCGTGTGCCACTCGTCGCCCTCGGAGCTGACGGCGTCGGGGCGCGCGATCCTCGCGAGCGACCCGGACACCACGGGCTCGCTCGGCATGGCGATCAGCGAGGCCGTCGAGGTCGCGGCGCAGGACCCGCAGGCGCACTACTCGCTGGGCAGCGTGCTCAACCACGTGATGCTGCACCAGACGGTCATCGGTCAGGAGGCCCTGGTCCAGCTCGAGGAGGCGGGGGAGACGAGCGCGGACGTCGTGTTCGGCTGTGCGGGCGGCGGGTCGAACCTCGCGGGGCTCACGTTCCCGTTCCTGGGGCGCAACCTGCGCGAGGGAACGTCGACCCGGCTCGTCGCGTGCGAGCCCGCGGCGTGCCCGTCGCTCACGCAGGGCGAGTACCGCTACGACCACGGTGACGTCGCGGGGCTCACGCCGCTGCTCAAGATGCACACGTTGGGCAAGGACTTCGTCCCGCCGGCGATCCACGCGGGTGGCCTGCGCTACCACGGCATGTCGCCCATGGTGTCGCACGCCGTGAACCTGGGCCTCATGGACGCGGTCGCGATCGACCAGGACGAGGCGTTCCGGGCGGGGCTCGAGTTCGCCCGGTCGGAGGGCATCCTCCCGGCGCCCGAGTCGACGCACGCGGTCGCGGCAGCCATGGCGTACGCGCGCACGGTCACCGAGCCCGAGGTCGTGGTCATCGGTCTGTCCGGCAACGGGCAGCTCGACCTGCCGGCGTACGCGCAGTACGTCTGACGCTCCGTGGGAGAGGGGCTCGGGTGCCCGCCTAGACTGGGCGGGTGCCCGAGACCCTCTCCGAGGCCCGCGAGCAGGGCTTCCGTACCGACATCGTGTCCTTCGTCCGCCGCAGCGGTCGCCTCAACACCCGCCAGCAGCGCGCCTGGGACGACCACGCCGAGCAGTTCGTCCTGGACGTGCCTCGGGCCGTGGCCCGCACCTCGGTCGACCCGGCGTACGTGCTCGACGTCGCAGCGACGTTCGGGCGCTCGGCTCCCCTCGTGGTGGAGGTCGGGTCGGGGCTGGGGGAGGCCGTGGTCACCGCCGCCGAGGCCACGCCCGAGCGTGACTTCCTGGCCGTCGAGGTCTACACGCCGGGACTCGCGCAGACGGTGCTCCGTGCGACGCAGCGCGGGCTGACGAACCTGCGCCTGGTGCAGGCCAACGCGGCCGAGGTGCTCACGACGGCCCTGCCCGAGGGGTCGGTCGACGAGCTCTGGGTCTTCTTCCCCGACCCGTGGCACAAGGCCCGCCACCACAAGCGCCGTCTCGTGACACCCGAGCTCGCGGAGCTCGCCGCACGCGTGATCCGTCCCGGGGGGACGTGGCGGCTCGCGACGGACTGGGCCGAGTACGCGGACCAGATGCTCGAGGTCGTCGGGGCGAACCCATCGTTCGTGAACGTCCACGGGGTCGGTGCGGTCGCGCCGCGCTTCGAGGGGCGTGTGCTCACGAGCTTCGAGAACAAGGGCCGTGCGGCGGGCCGGGTCATCACGGACCTGGAGCTCCGCCGGGTTTGAGCACGCTGCGGGGCGCCGCCGTCGGGCCGACGGCGCTTTCTGATCGCCTCGCGCGCAGCGTCGCGCCGCCGCGCCCTCGTCGGCCCGCTGGCGCTGCAGGCCGTGGGCACGTTGTTGAGCGTGCACTTTTGGTCGTCGCGGACGCCGGCGGACAGCCCAAACGACACACTTGCTGCCCGGATCGAGCACCAAGGCCGTCGCCCAACATGCCGGCCGCGTAGCGCACGCTCCAACGGGATCGCCCGTTTGACGAAAAGAACAAGCGGCACGCGGCAGGACACCATAGACCGGGCTGTACCCCCCTGGGGCGGCCATCTGCGCACGGGATTCACCCGGACGTTACGGAGAGAACTTCTGTCAGGGCTATCCCCGGCCGCAATCATCCGGTATTATTCGCGGGTGATCACAGAGTTGCGAGCCGCCGGATACAAGCCATTCAGTACTCCGAGCACATTCCCGCTTCGTCCCCTCACGATCCTGCTCGGCAAGAACAGCAGTGGAAAAACTGCGGCTGCCCGGCTGCCGCTCTTGCTCCTGAGCGCAGCCGCGAGAAGAACGCGCTCACCCGAACCGATTCCATTGAGATCTCGAGGATTGACCTATGGATCGAGCAGCGTTGATCTACTCCACGGAGGTCTTGCGCATGGCGCCTTCGAACTTGGACTAACAATTGAAAACTCGCGCGACACGCCGATCACACTCGACCTGCGTGCGCAACTCGCGCAGACTCTTCGCGAGGGCGTTCACAGTTTCGTCTCTAAGTTCTCCGCTCTCCCATATGTGAATCCCATCGAGTGGAATAGTGGCCCTGGCGCGCCGCACGAACAATACACAGACGACCGAGTGAGAGCCTTCTCGGGAATCTACCCCGAGTTCTCTGACAGCAGCATGTCCGCAATGGTTGGTCTGCTGCGAGACCGGCTTGAACAAACGTATGTCGACTTGATGCATCTGTCTTCAATTCGAACGCCGCTAGCCGCTGTCTATGAGAAGCGCGAAATAGACTGGCAAGGCGAGGCCACCGGCGCGGAGGCAGCGTACCTGCTTTCAGACCGAGACATGCTTCTGACGGCGGTGTCAAACTGGTACCATCGCTACCTTGGAGTTCGTGTTGAGATCGCATCGGAGGCGAGTTCTTTTAGTCTCGAAATCTCGACCGACCGCACAGGTGCAAATCTCGCACGCGCCGGACAAGGACTCCAGCAGGTGCTGCCTGTGGTTGTATACCTATCCGGTATGAAGACCGGTCTGCTCCCGGTCGACACTCTGGTTATTGAAGAGCCCGAACTGCACCTCCATCCGGCGGTACACGGAGGAATTGCCGATTTGGCAGTCGGAGCCGTGACGCGAAATGGCGCGGCAGGACAAGTGATCGTCGAGACCCACTCGGAGAATCTTGTACTGAGGGTCCGACGGCATGTTGCCGAGGGAAACCTAGATCCTTCGATGGTTAATATACTTTGGTTCGATGGAGATTCAGATGGTGCCAGTGCATTGCAAATTGACATAAGACGCGACGGATCCGTTTCTGAGTGGCCGGACGGCGTCTTCTCCGAGGACCTTAATGAGGTTCGCGCGATTGCGCGAGTGGCGCGCCGTTGAGAATCGAATTCTATTTTGGAGACGACTTCACGGTACTGAGTGACCACGAGATTGCAGGCATCGCCCGTGTGGTCGGAGGAGTCGAGGATGGGTGGCATGAGCTTGTCGCCCCTGACCCAGCGGATGTACGTTTCGAGCCCTACTTTCAACAGAATCCGACCCACCGGGAACTACTGGAAAAGTCGTACATGTCCGCTTTCGCGTACGGCCGTCTCTCTGCTCGGAAGATTCCAATCTCAGTGAGGGAGGCAGATCCCGACGCCTCGTCGAGCGGCGCCTGGACTCTCCGTACCGCTCTCGCCTATCTGGCGCAGCCGCTTGAAGTGTTGGTGGAGAACGAGCGTAACGACGGTGTGTTCTTTCTTTCCGTCTTTGAGGCGACAATGCCGGCGGTAGCTGCACGGTTCGGCGGCGTGCGGCCAGGTGTCCGATTTGGCCACGGAGGCGGAAAGGCTGAAGTTCTAAGATTGATCGAAAGCCGCTTCTCTGCAGCTCTCGAAGGAAGTAGCGTTCCGCCCAGGCTGTTTATTATCGTGGATAGCGATTCGCGTTTCTCCGGACACTTAACAGCGGAATCGCAGGACTTGCAGAGAGTCTGCGAGAAGTTTGAAGTCCCTCTATTCTTGCTTCGGAAGCGTTCCATCGAGAACTATGTAAGCAACGCTCAACTTCAAGAGTATGCGACCCGGTTTCCCGATGTTCGAGGATCGGTGAACTTCCTTGTGGGACTAGATTCGACCCAAAGGGACTATTTCCCGGTGAAGAGTGGTATCGCCGTGCGTCAAGGGGTTCCCACGGACATCTCGGACGAGGAACGTCAGCTTTACGCAGGAGTCGTATGGCCGTCAGATTTCAGCCCGAAGCTCAAGCGTGTCATGGAGTTCGTACTCTCACAGCGACCCGCCTTCACTTCCGCTCACCTAACAGCACGTGATAGCTATGACGAGTTCGCGCTCATTGCCGAAAAACTAGATGAGGAGATTTGATGGCTGCTCAGAGCCGTAGCCCTGAACTTCGACCAGAGATTGTTTTTCTCTTCGATCTTGTTCGGCAGTTGGTTGAGGGGAGGGTGCGGATCCCGAGATTTCAGCGCCCGTTTGTTTGGCGTCGTCAGCAGATGCTCGATTTGCTCGATAGTATCTACAATCAGTACCCGATCGGAAGTCTCCTTACGTGGGAGACTGATACGGACATCCTAAGCCTTGACCACATCGGGCCAGTAGACCTCGCGGCTCGCTCGGGCGAGGGGAGCGCGGCATATCTTCTGGACGGACATCAGAGACTCTCGACGATTGCTGGTGCGCTTGTATCAAGTGCTGACCGCTCTCGGCGCGACACGACTGGCGACGACCCGGCCCTGTGGCACATATTCTTTAACGCGCGGGACGGGCTTTTCGAGCATCTTGAACTCGGTCAGGATCCGTTGCCGTACCAGTTTCCCATGGCGCGGCTTCTGGACACATTCGAGTTCCTTGCAGAAAGTCAGCGGATTCTCGAAACTGGCGGAGAAGATGGGAAATCCTATCTTCAGAAGATTCAGGACGTAGCCAGGGCGTTTCAGAACTACAAGATTCCGGTAATTCAGATCAAACAGACTGGTCTTACTGAGGCTGTTGAGATCTTTGCGCGCTTGAACTCGAAGGGTCAGTCGATGACGGCGGACCAGATGGTCTCCGCTCTCTTGTATCGGCAGGGAGGTTCTCGTGATTTTGATCTAGCTTCGGAGATCACTGCGTCCATGGAGATCCTCACTTCGTACGGTTTCGGGGGGGTTGACCGAACTCTGGTCCTGCGTGCGGTCTTGGCCGCGGCGGGTGAGGACATCTATCGAACCGACTGGACACGGATTGCGCAGACTCGCAGGGAGGAATTGCTATCGCGCCTCCAACGCGTTCTGCCAGCAGTCAACGCAAGTCTGGAGAGCGCAGCAAAATTCCTCCGTGAGGAGCTGAACGTCACGACGGATCGCTTGCTTCCCTATGCGATGCAGTTAGTGATCATTTCGTCGCTCTTTTACGGGACGCCTGATCCTTCCGTGGCGCAGAGAAGGCTAATTTCGAGGTGGTTCTGGACCACGTCGTTTTCGCAATGGTTCGGCGGAGCGAATCCTTCTCGCGTAAATGCGCTGGTGCGAGACGTGATTGATAATGTATCGCTTGAGCGTAACAATCCGGAGTTTTCGGACTTCGATCTAGATGTCCCGGCGTCGCCTCTGCCGCTTTCCTTTGATATGCGGAGCGCCCGAACGCGCGTGCTCTTGTTGGTGCTCTTCAGTCTCAATCCCAAGGCGCGCGATGGTCGTCCTGTGGCTGATCCTGCGGCGCTTGTCGCTCGGTTTGGGCCCGAGGCATTGGGGTATCTCGCCAGCAATGTTGGAATGCGGGACGTTGCTAGGAGCCCGGCAAATCGGATCCTTCGCGATGATCCGCAAGATCGGGGGCAAGCTCGAAACTGGCTAGGTGAATTGCGGGGCGAGGCTCGAAACGCGATCTGGCGGAGTCACGCATTGCCGGTGCGTGATGCCGAGCTGTTGGAGATTCCGGACGCGTCAGGTTTCTTGAATGCCAGACTTGCGGAGATGGTTCGGGTGGAGCATGAGTTTATGGCGCGGGTTGACGTGAGGCTTCCACTATCGGATGTACCTGCTGCGACCGCTGCTGATTCAGACTAGTCCTCTTCCATGTGATTTTTGGCATCTTCCGACCCTGCTGGGATGGTGATCGTGTAGCGAGCGGTGTAGTGAGGCAGGGTTCACGAGTGACTTAGTGTGAGCTGCGGCGGCTTGAGCAATCTGATCTGGTGTGACGCCGGTGGGTTCGGGCGCTGTCCGCGTTCATCGTGCACATATGGAACCGCGCTCCTAGGCTCCGTCTTCTCGTTGTCGCTCACGGGAGCGGGCTCCGAGAAGGCGGTCGTCCACTAGGCCGCGCACGCGGCGAGCGCGCGACACTCCGCTCGCGTCCGGCCTGCCGCGCGTCCTAGGGTCCGTGGCATGCTCCCTGAGACGTCCCTGCCCGACGGCGCCGCTCACCTCGGCGCGTCCGCTCCCGTCCTCGTCGTCACCGGCGCCATGGCCTCCGGGAAGTCGACGGTCGCGCAGGCTCTGGCGGCGTCCTTCCCCCTCGCTGCGCACGTGCGCGGTGACATGTTCCGCCGTTTCGTCGTGAGCGGGCAGGCGTCGATGGACCCGCCGCTCTCCGCCCGCGCCCGCGCCCAGCTCGACCTGCGGCACGCGCTCGCGGCCCACGCCGCCGACACCTACGCTGCCGCGGGGATCACGGCCGTGGTCCAGGACATCCTGCTGGGGCCCGACCTGGCCCGCTTCACGGCGAGCCTGCGCACCCGGCCGTGCTACGCCGTCGTGCTGGCGCCCAGCGCCGCGGCCCTCGCCGCCCGGGACGCCGCCCGGCACAAGCAGGCGTACGGCGCGTGGACGCCCGACGAGTTCGCCGCGTACGCGCGCGAGACCCCGGGCGGCCTGCACCTCGACACGACCGGGTGGACCGTCGCGGAGACGGTCGCGCAGATCCTCGACCGCCTCGACGAGGCCCGCGTCGACGACGCGGCCTGAGGCGAGCGCCACCCCGCCCGGCAGGCGACCGCGCGAGGTGCCGCTAGGCCGGTCCAGCGCGCGTGACGGGTGTGGTCGACGTCCAGATCGGCTCCGTCGTGATGTGCGTCAGTCGCCAGCCGGCGTCGGTCCGGCGCGCCCCGAGCCGGTAGACCGCTCCGAGGGTGACGGGTCTGTCCGCCTGCGGCTCGCGTCGGGCGAACGTGGCGACCACGTTCGCCCGGACCTCTGCGTGGTCGGGTGCGAGATCGACCAGGACGTTGCCGACGAGGTGCTGGACTCCGTCCTCCGGCCGGTGGTTGCGCGCGGCCTGGGCGACGACGGCGTCGATCCCCTGCGCGGTTCCACCGGGGGTGCTGGCGTGCGCGTCCGGGACGAGCAGGTCTCGGAGCCGGTCGGTGTCGCCGTCGTCGAGCGCGGCCGTGAGCCGGGAGACGAGGCGTGCGACGTCCTCGCGGTCGAGCAGCCCGCGCAGGGCGTCGTGGTGCGTGGCGGGAAGGTGGGCGTCGTCGTGCACGGGCATGAGAGCCTCCGGGAGGTGGATACCACGGCGAATCGTTGGAGCCCCCAACGTTAACCATTGTTGGTGGCGCCCACAATAGGTTGAGCCAACAAAGCGTAGGATCTGGGGATGGAGACCGAGACCGCCCCTGAACGCCTCCGGGAGCTTCCCAGCTGGCTGCTCTCCCAGGCGGCGCTGGAGGCGGCCCGGACCGTCTCGGAGCACCTGTCCGCCGTGGGGGCGCACCGGTCCCACTACGCCGTGCTCGCCGCCCTGGAGGAGTTCGGCCCGGCGAGCCAGGCCGCGCTCGGGCGCCGGTGCGGGATCGACCGGAGCGACATGGTCGCGCTGCTCGACAGACTGGCGGCCGACGGTGACGTCGAGCGCCGCCCCGACCCGTCCGACCGGCGCCGCAACGTCGTCACGCTGACCCCCAGGGGGGTGCGACGGCTCGACGAGCTCGGCGCAGCGCTCGGCGACGCGCAGGACGCCCTCCTCTCGTCGCTGCCGGGCAAGGACCGCGACGTGCTGGTCGCCCTGCTGCGTGAGCTGGTCACGGGGCACGCCGCGCGCCGCTAGGGGCCCGGGCTCTGCGCTCTGGGCAACCGCCCCCGCGCCCCGGCAGGCAACCGCGCGAGGTCCGGGTCACGATGGGAGGCATGAGCACCGACCCACGCACCCAGGCCACCCCGGACGAGACCTACGACGTGATCGTGATCGGTGGTGGGCCCGTCGGCGAGAACGCCGCCGACCGCGCGAGCCGCACCGGGCTGAGCGTCGCCGTGGTCGAGGCCGAGCTCGTCGGAGGGGAGTGCTCCTACTGGGCGTGCATGCCGTCCAAGGCGTTGCTGCGCCCCGGCGCCGCCCTCGCGGCCGCCCGCGCGGTCCCGGGAGTCGCGGCCGACCCGGTGCTCGACCCGGCACCGATCCTCGCGCGCCGCGACGAGATGGTCTCGCACTGGGACGACTCGGGGCAGGTCCAGTGGCTCGACGGCGCCGGGATCTCGCTCGTGCGCGGCCTGGGCCGGCTCGTCGGGTCGAAGCTCGTCGAGGTCAGCCCCGAGGATCCCGACGCCGACGTCGACGACCTCCCCGAGACCCGCCTGCTCGCCGCCCGGCACGCCGTGATCGTCGCGACAGGCAGCGTGCCCGTCCTGCCCGACACCCCGGGGCTGGCCGAGACCGACCCGTGGAGCAGCCGCGAGGCCACGAGCGTCCAGGACGTCCCGACCTCGATCGTGATCCTGGGCGGGGGAGTCGTGGGCGTCGAGATGGCGACGGCGTTCCGCGACCTGGGTTCGGAGGTCACGCTGCTCTCGCGCGGACGCCTGCTCGGACGCTCGGAGCCCTTCGCGAGCGAGGCCGTCGCGGCCGGCCTGAAGAAGATCGGCGTGGACGTGCGCCTGGGCGTGAGCGTCACGGGAGCGACGTCCCTGCCCGACGGCGGCGCGCGCCTCGCGTACGACGGTCCGCAGGGCAAGGGGTCGGTCGCGGCGGCGCAGGTGCTCGTCGCGACGGGCCGCGTGCCGCGCACCGCGGACCTGGGGGTCGACGTCGTCGGGCTCGAGCCCGGGAAGGCGCTCGCGGTGGACGACCAGCTCGAGGTCCAGGGCGTGGACGGCGGCTGGCTGTTCGCGTGCGGCGACGTGACGGGTCGTGTGGCGACCACGCACCAGGGGAAGTACCAGGGGCGGGTCGTGGGCGACGTGGTCGCGGCGAGGTTCGGGAGCGCAAAGCCGGGTGAGGCTGCGGCGGCCGGGGCGGCCGGTGAGACCCCCGAGCCGTGGAGCCGCTACGCCGCGACCGCCGACCACGGTGCGAAGACGCAGGTCGTGTTCTCCCGCCCCGAGGTCGCGTCGGTGGGGCTGACCGAGGCCGAGGCCAGGAAGGCAGGGCTCACGGTCAAGGCGGTGTCGTACAAGCTCGGGTCGGTGTCCGGGGCCGTGCTCGTCGCCGAGGGGTACGAGGGGACCGCGCAGATCGTGGTCGACACCGACCGGCAGGTGATCGTGGGCGCGACGTTCGTCGGTCCGGACGCGGCGGAGATGCTGCACGCCGCGACCATCGCGATCGTCGGGCAGGTGCCGCTTGCACGCTTGTGGCACGCTGTGCCCGCCTACCCGACGATCAGCGAGGTCTGGCTACGGCTGCTCGAGACCTACGGCCTGTAGCCGCGAAGGCCCCGAGCAGCCGCCTGCTCGGTCAGCCGAGCTGGCCGTCCGAGGAGAACACGAGGCCGAGCACGATCTCGCCCTGGAGGAGCGCCGACTTGGTCAGCGGCCCGCCCACGTCGAGGTTCACGAAGTTGGTGATGTTGAGGCCGTAGGTCTCCTCGAGCCCCGGCTGGCAGAAGGCGCGCTCGGGGCACTCCGGTCCGGCGCCCAGCGTGATGCCGCCGGGGCAGGCCTCGGCCAGCTCGCTGAGCGTCGACACGTCGTGCTCCTCGGCGAAGGCCGTCGTGACGGCGAACGCGTTCTGGTCCTGGGCTGCCGACGGCTCGCCGAACGTCAGGCCCTTCTGGGTGCCCAGGTCGCGCAGCGCGGTCACCGTGGTGTCGAGGTCCCCGCTCGCGAGGGGCTCGGCGTCGGGGCCGTTGATCTCCTTGTTGAGGAACTCGGTGAGCGTCCCCACGTACTCGGGGAACACGCTGAGCTGGCCCGACTCGAGCGCCGGCAGGTACGTCTCGCGCGCGTCGACCGTCTGGACCGTGACGTCGTAGCCGCCCGAGCGCAGGACCGCCGCGTAGATCTCGGCGAGCGTGGTGCTCTCGGAGAAGTTGGCCGCGCCCACGACGAGCGACGTCCCGGTGCCCGGGGTCGACGTCGCCGCGAGGCCCTCGTCCTCGACGAACTTCTGCGCGACCTGCGAGGACGTCTGCCGGTCCACGTCGACGGCCTTGTTGAGCGCGATGAGCTTGTCCGTGTCGAGCGCTGCGGACACGGTGTCGAGCAGCTCCAGGACGGCGGGCTGGTTCGCGACCGCCGCCGCGTTGGCCGCCGGGATGATGTTGTCGACGGTCTGCAGGTGCTTGTCGTCCTCGAGGACGACGAGCGCGTCGCCCGCGACGGGCTCGCACACGGTGCCGCTCGCGGTGGACGTGGAGCCCCCGGACGCCTCGGTGCCGGAGGATCCGGCCTCGCCGCACGCCGCGAGAGCGACGACGAGGAGGGCGGAAGCGGTCAGGGTGCGGAAGGTGGTGGATCGCCGTGACATGGGTGTCAGGTGCCTCTCGGGTCGTCGTCTCGCACGGACAACCCATTCCACCCCCGGGGGAGGGCACCGGCAACCCGAGGGGTGCCTCAGCGGACGGTGCCTGCCTTGACGCGCAGCGGTGCGGGGGTCACGGCCCGCTGGACGAGCGCGAGGACCGCGTCGACGACGAGGCACAGCACCGCGATCACGACGCCCACCGCGAGGACCTGCCCGTAGCGCTGGTTGGAGAAGCCGACCCGCAGGGGGACGCCGAGCCCCCCGCCGCCGACGAACGCGGCGAGCGTGAGCACCGCGATGACCTGCACGATCGCGGTCCGCAGCCCGGCGGCGATCAACGGCACCGCGAGCGGCACCTCGACGAGCCACAGCGAGCGCTGCGAGCTCATGCCCATGCCACGGGCAGCGTCCTTGACGTCGGGGTCGACCTCGGCGACGCCCGTGTAGGCGTTGGCGAGGATGAGCGGGATCGCGAAGATCACGGCCGAGATGACTGCAGCGCGATCCCCGAACAGCCCGCCTGCCGCGAGGATCAGCAGGATCCCGAACGTCGGCAGGGCGCGCGAGGTGTTCACGACCACGATCGTCGGACCCGCGCCCTTGCCCGAGTGGCCGAGCCAGATCCCCGCGGGCAGAGCGATGAGTGCCGCCAGCAGGACCGCGATCGCGGTCATCTCCAGGTGCTCGCCCGTGCGCACGAGCAGCCCGTCGGGGCCGGTCCAGTTGAGCGGGTCGTTGAGCCACGTCAGGGCTTCCTGGACGACGTTCATGCGGTCCGCTCGCTCGCCGCTCCGGCCGCCTGCGCGACGGCCGCCTCGCTCGCGACGCGTCCCGTCGAGCGGTCCGTCGAGCCCGGCGCACGGGTCCGTGACCACGGGGTCAGGGCCCGGCCCAGGAGCAGGAGGAGCAGGTCGAGCACGACCGCCAGCAGCAGGCACAGCAGCGTCGCCGTCATGATCTGGGCGTTGTAGCTCGACCGGAAGCCGCGGAACATCAGGGTGCCCAGCCCGCCGTACCCCGCCACGAACCCGACCGTGACGAGCGCCACGGTCGAGACCGTCGCGAGCCGTACCCCGGTCATGATGCTCGGCAGCGCGTTGGGGATCTCGACCGAGGTCAGCAGCCGCGTGGGACCGTAGCCCAGGCCCTTGGCCGCGTCGCGCACGTCCGGGTCGACGCCCTGCAGGCCCACCAGGATGTTGCGCACCAGGATGAGCAGGGCGTACATCACGAGACCGATGAGCACGGGCGTCCGACCGATCCCCGTGAACGGGACGAGGATCGAGAACAGTGCGAGCGAGGGGATCGTGTACATGACGCCCGTCGTGCCGAGCACGGGGACCGCGAGCCAGCGCACGCGGTGCGCGAGGGCCGCGAGCGGCAGGGCGATGACGAGCGCGATGAGCACGGCCTGGATGGTGATCGTCGTGTGCTCGACGAGCGCCTGGGAGATCTCTCCCCAGTTGTTCTGGACGTAGCTCCACGAGAACCACGGGTTGGGCGGCATGCCGTCGAACCTATCCCGAGCCACCCACCGCTCGCGCGACGGGGTGGCGCGCCAGGTAGCGTCGAGGCATGGCGAGCACCCCGACCGGCACCACCGAGGCCACCAGAGCGTTCCCGACGATCACCGACGAGGCGGCCATCGTGTTCGACGGCGTCCGCAAGGAGTACCCCAACGGGACCGTCGCCGTGGGCGACCTGTCCCTGAGCGTGCGCGAGCACGAGATGCTCGCGCTCGTCGGGCCCTCGGGCTGCGGGAAGTCCACGACGCTGCGCATGACCAACCGCCTCGTCGAACCCTCTGCCGGGCGCATCCTGCTGAGCGGCGAGGACATCACGCAGGGCGACCCCGTGGCCCTGCGGCGGCGGATCGGGTACGTGATCCAGAACGTCGGCCTCTTCCCGCACCGCACCGTCGCCCAGAACATCGCGACAGTCCCCGGGCTGCTCGGCTGGGACAAGGCGCGCACGCGCTCCCGTGTCGGCGAGCTGCTCGAGCTCGTCGGCCTGGCCCCCGACACCTACGCCAAGCGATACCCGCACGAGCTGTCGGGCGGCGAGCGCCAGCGCGTCGGCGTGGCCCGGGCGCTCGCCACCGACCCGCCGGTCCTGCTCATGGACGAGCCCTTCGGTGCCGTCGACCCCGCAGGGCGGCGTCGGCTCCAGACCGAGTTCCGGCGCATCCAGCGCGAGCTCGGGACCACCGTGCTGTTCGTGACCCATGACATCGACGAGGCCGTCCATCTTGCCGACCGCATCGCGGTCTTCAGCTTCGGCGGGCACCTCGAACAGCTCGCCGAGCCCCTGACCGTCCTGGCGCACCCCGCGAGCGACGCCGTCCGGGAGTTCATCGGGGAGGGCGCGCCGGTCCGCATGCTCGGGCTGGCCATGGTGCAGCGCGCGGACCTCGAGGGCGTGGACCTCATCTCCGCGCCCGCCCCCGACGCGATCCGCCTGGGCGCGCCGCTGTCCGTCGCCTTCGAGGCGATCGCGGCGCTGCCCGGGGCCGCGATGGGCCGGGTGCCCGTCGCGGACGAGGCGGGCGACGTCGTCGGGTCCCTGACCGCGGACGGGATCCTCGCCGCCCTGCGGCGCACCGCGGACGCCGCCGCGGTCTAGCGGGCGCGACGGAGATCTCATCGCCCGCGCGTGTACGGCGCGCGCGGGGCGTCTAGGCTCGTACGCGTGACCACCACAGCGCGCATCGCCCTCGCCACCTGCTCCGTCCTGCCCCGCCTCGATCCCGACGACGCCCCCCTCGTGGGAGCGCTCGCCGCCCGGGGGATCGAAGCCGTGCCGTCGGTGTGGGACGACGAGTCGGTCGACTGGGCCTCGTTCGACGCGGTCGTCGTGCGCTCGGCCTGGGACTACGCCCCTCGCCGCGACGAGTTCGTCGCCTGGGCCGAGCGTGCGGGCCGCGTGCTCAACCCCGCTGCGGTCATCAGCTGGAACACCGACAAGCGCTACCTCAAGGAGCTCGAGGAGCAGGGCGTCCCGGTCATCCCGACGCTCTGGCTCGACCCGAGCCAGAACCTGTCCTCGCGCGCCATCCACACGCGCCTGCCCGCGCAGGGCGACTTCGTCATCAAGCCCGTCGTGAGCGCCGGGGCCAAGGACACGGGCCGCTACCAGTCGGGGGAGGCGCACTCGCGCGGCCTCGCGATCCAGCACGCCAAGAACCTCCTCGCCTCCGGGCGTCAGGTCATGGTCCAGCCGTACGTCCGCAGCGTCGACACCGCGGGGGAGACCGGGCTCGTCTTCATCGACGGCGAGTTCTCGCACGCCGTGCGCAAGAACGCGCTGCTCACCGGCCCGCACCGTCCCACCCAGGGCCTGTACAAGCAGGAGGAGATGAGCCGCTTCGAGGCCAGCCCCGAGCAGCTCGCGGTCGCCGAGCAGGCGCTCGCGGTCGCCGCGCAGGCCGTCCCCGGGCAGGAGCCGAACCTCTACGCACGCGTCGACCTCGTGAACGGCGACGACGGCGCCCCCATGGTCATCGAGGCCGAGCTCACCGAGCCCTCGCTCTTCTTCTCGCTCGGCAAGGGATCGCTCGACCGCTTCGCGGACGCGGTGGCGCGGCGGCTCGTGGCGAGCCCCGAGGCCTGACCCCCCCGAGCCCGGCCCCGGGCGCGACCGACAGGCGCTGCCGGGCCCGCGGCCCCGGACGTGATGAAGGCCCGACGAGCGGGTGCCCGTCGGGCCCTCACCACGCCGGGAGATTCTTGCCGGGTGATCTGCCGAGCTGGTCGTGCTGGTGCTGCTGCGTCAGGCGTTGACGACCTCAGGCGTGGGGTTCGCGGTGCCGACGCTCAGTGCGGGGGCTGCTCCGATGCGGCGCAGGGCGTAGCCGAGGAGGCCGAACAGGACACCGAGGCCCATGACCAGTGCGCTGACGCCGTAGGAGACGACCGAGGTGAAGAGCGAGGCGCGGAGGAACGAGCCGTTCATGACCGTCGCGCGGGTCGGGTCTTCCTTGTCGAGCTCGGCGTAGGTCTTGCCGTCGCTCATCTTGAGCGCGTGCTCGTTGATGATCTCGGCCTGGGCGTAGGCGCTGAAGGGGCCGCGGACCGGCGAGCCGGCGAGCATCGAGGCGTCCTCGGAGACCGTGATCTTCTCGGCGGCCAGCTGCGAGGTGATGGTGGCCCAGGTGGCTGCGCCGGCGAGCAGCAGCACGAGGCCTGCGATCATCGTGACGAGGCCGATGAGGCGGACGGAGCGGGCGGGACCAGCGGTGCTGGTGCTCATGGTGTGACTCCCAGAAGAAGAGGTCGAGGCGACCTGAGATGAGGTGCGAAAGGATCGAACTTCGTTGCGATCCCTATGCTGGGAGCGCTTCGATAAGTCGACCCTACAGACCTTGTGAACGTCTTCACAAGCGAGTTTCTGTGGCCTCCGTCACGCGGAGATGACAGAGTGTCAATGTCGAGAAAAGTGGTCGGACGGGCTGATCGCGAGCGTAGGGCCGAAGGTTCCCCACCCCCGGGACGAAGGTCCCGAGCGGCCCCGGAATCGGCCCACGAGCACCGGGAGAACGGCATGGGACGCGACACCAGCGCCCTGCGGGACGAGCTGGAAGCCGTCGAGGCGGCCTGGGGGCGGGCCATCGTCGCCAACGACGCCGACGCGATCGGCCGGTTCATGACCGACGACTGGCAGATCGTCGGCGAGGACGGCGCCACGGCCCGCGAGGACTTCCTGGCCCTCGTCCGCTCGGGGGACCTCACGCACGAGTCGATGGGCAAGATCACCGGGAGCGTGCGCTCGCTCGGTGACGTCGCCGTGCTCGTCGGGCGCGGCACCAACACCGGCCACTACCAGGGCCAGGCGTTCAGCTCCGACGAGTGGATCACCGACGTGTTCGTCCGGGGTGCCGACGGGTGGCGGTGCGCCCACACGCACCTCACGGCGGCCCGCGGCGCGTCCTGAGCCGCTGGATGTCCCTGACCGGTTTCGTGGCGCTTGCCGAGATGCTGCCGGTTGCCGCGGCTCCCGTGCTCGAAGCGGCAACGGGCAGCATCTCGTCGAGTCTCGGCTCGTGACCAGGCCTGGCGATCCGTGCCCGACCCGAGACGACCTCGAGAGTGGGCGCGGCGCCGTCGGGCTACGGGGTCCAGTCCGGGCGCAGCGGGAAGCCCGACGCCCCACCCGGCTCGGGGCGCACCGCGAGCACCTGGTGGAGCTGGATCTCGTTGCGCTCGAACGCGAGCCGCGACCCCGCCATGTACAGGCCCCACACGCGGGCCGTGCCGATCCCGACGTCGGCCACGCACTCCTCCCAGTGCCGCGTGAGGTTCGCGCCCCACTCGCGCAGCGTCATCGCGTAGTGCTCGCGCAGGTTCTCCTCGTGCCGCACCTCGAGACCCACGTCCTGCATGGTCGAGATGATCCGGCCCGAGCCCGTGAGCTCGCCGTCCGGGAAGACGTACCGGTCGATGAAGCCGCCCGCGCGGGGACGGGCCGTGTTGGTCGGGCGCGTGATCGAGTGGTTGAGCAACCGACCGCCGTCGCGCAGACGACCCTGGAGGAACGTGAAGTACGCGCGGTAGTTCGCGACCCCGATGTGCTCGGTCAGCCCGATCGAGCTCACGGCGTCGAAGCCGCTGTCGGTCACGTCGCGGTAGTCGCCGTACCGGACCTCCGCGAGGTCGCCCAGCCCCTCTGCCTCGATCCGGGCCTGCCCCCACTCGGCCTGCTGCCGGGACAGCGTGACCCCCAGCGCGCGCACCCCTGCACGCGCCGCGTGCCGGACCATGCCGCCCCATCCGCACCCGACGTCGAGCAGGCGCATGCCCCTGCGCAGGCCCAGCTTGCCCGCGACCAGCGCGTACTTGTGCTCCTGCGCCTCCTCGAGCGTCGCCTGCGACGTGGGGAAGCACGCGCACGTGTACGTCATCGACGGCCCCAGGACGTGCTCGTAGAACGTGTTCGAGACGTCGTAGTGGTGGCTGATCGCCTCGGCGTCGCGCTGCCGAGAGTGCCGCAGCCCCTCGGTGAGCCGGCGCAGGCGCGACAGGTGCTCCTCGGGCGGTGGCTCGGGAGGCCGCAGGACGCCCAGGCCCAGACCGCGCGCCCACCGGGCCACCTCGACCGGGCTCGGACGGCGCAGCCGCAGCCCGTCGGCGGCAGCCCGGAGCAACGGGTACGGGTCCCCGCCCGGCACCCCGTCCACCTGCAGGTCGCCCGCGACGTACGCGCGGCCGAGCCCCAGCCCCCCGGGCGACGTCGCGACGTACCGCAGGCCCCGCTCGTTCGCCAGGTGCACGTGGAACGGGGCGTCGGCCGGACCTGCGCTGGACCCGTCGTACGCGCTGAAGCCGAACGGCAGCGGGCCGTCCGCCAGCTCGTCGAGGACCTCGGCCACCGCGATCTGCGTCATGCTCCCTGCACCGCCTTCTCGTAGAGCGTCGGCGTGCGTCCCGCCGGGTCGTACCGGTCCTTGACCGCCGCGTAGTCGATGCCGCCGTACAAGGTGTCGAACGTCTCGCGCCCGTACGTCGAGGTCGAGTAGAGCGACTTGTGGCCGTGCCGCACCGCGACCGCCATCTCGATCAGGCGGTTCACGTCGCCGTCGCGCCCGCCCTCGGCGATCGGCACGCCACCCCAGAAGCCCACGTTGACGTACACGCGGTGCGGTTCGAGCGGGTACAGGGGCCACGGCTCGGGCGACGCGAGGCGCAGCGGGCACAACCACACCGGCGTCATGGGGACGTGGCCCGTGAACCACGCCATGAAGCTCTCGAGCTGGTCGAGCGGCACCTCGACGTCCTGGACCACCCGCTCGTTGCGGGGCCGACGGCGAAGGTCGGCGAGCCGGCCCGTGAGGTCCAGGCGCTCGTCGAGGCCCACGATCCGGCGGTAGACGTCCGAGCGTCGCCACCGCCGCGGCCACAGCCTGCGCACCACCGGGTTCTGCACCCCGAACGCGCGCGAGCACCAGAACCAGTCCGTGTCCCAGCGCCACAGGTAGTCGTGCGTGCTCAGCACGTCGAGCGGGCGCTCGCGCACCGAGAGGTAGTAGATGCGCTGGCCCGTGTAGTCGCTCGGTGCGGGCGCGAGCGACCGTGCCTCCTCGCGCGACGCGAACCGGCCCAGGCACAGGTACACCTCGCCCGGGGCGAACAGGACACCGTCGCAGAAGTCGACCCGCTGCCCCTCCCACGAACCGTCCGCCGCGATCTTGCCGACCGCCGCGGCGACCTCCGCGACCGCACCGAAGCGCACGTTGCGGACCGCGACGAACGGCTCGCTCCGGTCGAGGCGCAGCCGCACGCGCGTCGCGTACCCGAGGGTCCCGTACGAGTTGGGGAACGCGTGGAAGAGGTCGGCGTGCTCGCCCGTGGGCCTGGCCGTGACGAGCTCGCCGGCCGGCGTCAGGACGTCGATCTCGAGGACGGCCTCGTGCGGCAGGCCGTTGCGCAACGAGCTCGACTCGATGCCGAGCCCCGCCAGGGCGCCACCGACCGTGATGGTCCGCAGCTGCGGGACGACGGTGGGGACCAGCCCGTGCGGCAGCGTCACGGCGACCAGGTCCTCGTACGTGCACATACCCTGCACGTCGGCCGTGCCCGCGGCGTCGTCGACCGAGATCACCCCGGTCAGTCCCGACGCGTCGAGGCCGGGGCCGGCGGACGGGCGTCGGGGGCGGAACAGGTTCGTCGTCCGCTTCGCCAGGCGCAACGGGCGGCCGGGGTCGACGGCAGCGGCGGAGCGCACCAACGTGGCCACGGCCTGCGCGTGCTGGTGCTCGCCACGGACAACGGTGTTCGCGGGGGCTGACACCTCACCCACTGTAGGGAAGGCTGGCGGAGCCGCCACCGGTGAGCGGAATCACAGTCGCCGTCGGGCGCCTCGCGGGGGTGATGCGGCGGTGCGAAAAGCAGAAGAGGCCCCCGTGCGAACGCGAGGAGCCTCTTCCCGTGGGGTGAGTAACGGGACTTGAACCCGCGACCCCCTGGACCACAACCAGGTGCTCTACCAGCTGAGCTATACCCACCACGGCCTGCTCGGGTTCCGAGGAACCGTTCTAGCAGCCGTCGAAAAGTGTACCTGGTTTCTGAGGGGTCTCAGGACAGGTTTTCGGCGTCGGCCCCGGTGGGCGCCGAACCGGGGGTCGGGGTGTCTCCCGCGGCGGCTCCTGGCAGGGGCGCGACGATCGTCCCGAGGGTCGTACCGACGCTCGTCGCCTTGATCCGTTCGGCGATCGCCTTCGCGGTCCGCGAGTCCGTCCCGGGCTGGGGCACGAACAGGGCCTCACGGTAGTACCGCAGCTCGTCGATGCTGTCGAGGATGTCGCCCAGCGCACGGTGGCCGCCCGTCTTGGCCGGGGACGCGAAGTAGACGCGCGGGTACCAGCGACGCGCGAGCTCCTTGATCGAGGAGACGTCGACGATCCGGTAGTGCAGGTGCCCGACCAGGTCCGGCATGTCCCGCTCGAGGAACGTCTTGTCGGTGCCGACCGAGTTCCCCGCGAGCGGGGCCTTGCCGGGCTCGGGCACCCAGGTGCGGACGTACTCCAGCACGCGGGCCTGCGCGTCGGCCATGGTCGTGCCGCCCGGCAGCTCCTCGAGCAGCCCCGAGGTGGTGTGCATCTCGCGGACGAAGTCACCCATCTGCTCGATCGCCTCGTCCGGCGGGGTGATGAGGACGTCGACCCCCTCGCCCAGGACGTTCAGCTCGGAGTCGGTGACGACGGCGGCGACCTCGATGAGCGCGTCGGCGCCCAGGTCGAGGCCGGTCATCTCGCAGTCGATCCACACGATGCGGTCGTTGGTGTTCACGGGGCTCACGCCCACAGCCTAGGCCGTGGGGGCCGGGGCCGGTGCCCGGGACGCCCGTGCTGCGAGCCGGACGGGCCCGACCTACGGTCGAGGAGGACCCGGACGCGACGCGCCCGGGTGCTCCCACGACGACGAGAAGGAGACAACCATGGCTGACACGGACCTGGCGGGCCGCCGCGTCCTGGCGATCGTGACGAACTACGGCGTCGAGCAGGACGAGCTGGTGGTGCCGCTCGAGCACCTGCGCTCGGCAGGGGTGGACGTCGACGTCGCCGCCGTGACGATCGACCCCGTCGAGACCCTCGTGGGGGACAAAGACCCCGGCACCACCGTCCCGCCCACGCTTCGGCTGCAGGACGTCGACCCCGCGGGCTACGACCTGCTGCTCGTCCCCGGCGGCACGCTCAACGCCGACTCGCTGCGGCTCGAGAGCGCGGCCGTCGACGCGGTGACGTCCTTCACCACGACCGGCCGACCGGTCGCGGCCATCTGCCACGGTCCCTGGGTGCTCGTCGAGGCGGGCGTGCTCACGGACAAGACCCTGACGACGTACGCGTCCCTGCAGACCGACGTGCGCAACGCGGGCGGCACCTGGGAGGACAGGCCGGTGGTCCGGGACGACGCGGGCGGGTGGACGCTCGTGACGTCCCGCGACCCGGGCGACCTCCCCGACTTCCTGCGCGAGATCGACGCCGTCCTGGCCGAGCGCGCCGAGCGCGCCTGACGCGAGTCCGCGGACAGCACGAAGGCCCTGGCTCCCGTGGGGAGTCAGGGCCTTCGGCGTGCGGGGACCCGGTCGGCGGGCGGCGCCGGGGGGTCGAGCCGCGTCATGCGGTGTGACGGGGTCGGCGGGATCGCCGGGTGTGCTCCGGGAGGCGCGTCGTCGTCCGGCGCAGCGAACTGCGGCGGCGGGTCTGCTCCTGGAGCTGTTCGCGCCGACCGAGGTCGGCGACGTCGTACATGAGCTGGGGATGCATGGTGGTGTCTCTCGTGACGTCGGATTCGTGGACCTGGCCGGGCCCTCCACCGCCCAGTACTGACCGGACGGACGCCACCGCGGTGATGGGTGCCACACTTCCACCTCCTCGCCGAGCGGCGCACCCCTTTTTCTCCCTAGGCTCTCGGGATGAACCCTGACGACGAGGCGCGCGACGCCCGAGGTGACCTGAGTGCGGGGGAGGGGACGCCGTCGGGCGCGCGGGAGGTGTGGCGCTCGCGGCTCGTCGCCGCGCTGCCCGGCCTGGTCCTGATCGTGATCGGCGTCCTGGGCTTCCTGGTCGTCTACGACTCCGTGCGCGAGCGCGACGACCTCTGGTTCACCGACGACGTGGTGCTGGAGTGGATGGTCGCGCACCGGAGCGCGAGCGCGACGACCGTGCTGACGTTCATCACCAACATGTTCGGGCCCGTGGTGCTGCCGATCCTCGTCGCGGTGGGCTGCCTGTGGTGGGGGCTCGCGACCAAGCGCTGGTGGGAGCCGGGGCTGCTCGTCGGGGCCATGATCACCTCGACGATCGTCTCGACGGTCCTCAAGGCGGTCGTCGCCCGGCCACGACCCGACGAGTCCGCGATGGTCGTGGCGGGCGTCGAGCGCAGCTTCTCGTTCCCGTCGGGGCACACGATCGGCGCGGCGACCCTCGTGCTCGTCGGGGGATACCTCGTGTGGCGTCAGTGGAAGGAAGGGCGCCAGCGCCGGATCGTGTTCGCGCTGTGGGTCGTGGTGAGCGTCGTCGTCATCGTCGTCGTGGGCGGCAGTCGGCTCTACCTCGGCTACCACTTCGTGACGGACGTCCTGGCGGGGGCGAGCCTGGCCGTGGCGGTGCTCGGAGGCGTGGTCGTGATCGACCGGCTGCACGACCTGCGGGACGACCAGCCGCGTGCCCGGAGCATCGCCTGAGGCCCCCTCGCGGGTGAATTCCGTGGGCCAGGGCGCCTGTGGACCGGCCTGTTTCCTTGTGCCGCCTGGGTTCCGAGCCGAGCGGCGCTGAAGGGCCCGTGCGTCGTCCACTACCTTGAGCGCGCACACCCCGACCCCGCGCGCCGGTTTCACCGCACCGCTCGGCACGAACAGAAGGACTGAGCGATGGCGAAGAAGTCTGCCGGTGGAGCCCCGGGCGTGATCGCCCTGATCATCGGGGTCGCGGTCGCGTACTACGCGGTGGCCTGGCCCTACCTCGTGGGGACCTGGCTCGCGGTCCAGATGGGGGCCGGGCTCCCGTCGACGCAGCGATCCGTCCTGGGGTGGGTCTTCGAGGTCCTGTACCTCGCGGTGCTCGCCGTCGTCGCGGTCCGCTGGCTCACGGCGCGCCGCTCGCCGGCCGGTGCCCGGACCAGGCCCGTGCCGGGGCGTCTCGTCGGGATCGGCGTCGCCGCCGTGGCCGCGACCGCGCTCGTGTCCACGGGGGCCGTGGCGGTCGGGATCAAGGTCGCGCCCTCCGTGCCGCAGACGGTCGCCGCGGCCGACGGCGCCGCGCCGGTCGACCTCGTCGACGCCCCCGAGACCGGGCTCGTCGAGGCCGACCCCGAGGTGGTCGCCGCGGGGGACGCCGCGACGGCCGACCCGGCCGAGCTCGTCCGCTTCGACGACGCCGTGACCACCGCGGGTGCCGAGACCGCGCTCGCCGCGCTCGGGACGCTCGAGGTCAAGGGGCGTGCCCCCAAGACCGGGTACGACCGCGACCAGTTCGGCCCCGCGTGGGCCGACACCGACCGCAACGGCTGCGACACCCGCAACGACATGCTGGCGCGGGACCTGGTCGACGAGACCTTCAAGCCCGGCACGAAGGACTGCGTCGTGCTCACCGGATCCCTCGCCGACCCGTACACGGCCACGACCATCGCCTTCCAGCGGGGCAACGCCACGTCGAGCGCCGTGCAGATCGACCACGTCGTCGCCCTGTCCGACGCCTGGCAGAAGGGCGCCCAGCAGCTCGACGCCGACACGCGCAAGAGGTTCGCGAACGACCCGCTCAACCTGCTCGCCGTCGACGGACCGTCCAACCAGGCCAAGGGCGCGGGTGATGCCGCGACCTGGCTGCCGCCGAACACCGCCTACCGGTGCGAGTACGTCGCCCGGCAGGTCGCGGTCAAGGTCGGCTACGGCCTGTGGGTCACGCAGGCCGAGCGCGACGCGATCGCCCGCGTCCTGTCGTCGTGCCCCGGGCAGCTCTTGCCGACCGGGGACAGCGCGTACGCCGCGCAGGGGGTCGTCGCGGCGGTCGTCGAGCCTGCACCCGTCGTGCCGGTCCCCGCCCCCGCGCCGGTGGTCCCGGCTCCGGCTCCGGCTCCGGCGCCTGCACCCGCGCCCGCTCCAGCGCCTGCTCCGGCACCCGCCCCGGTGCCCGAGCCCGCACCGGCCGACGTCTTCTACCAGAACTGCGACGCCGTGCGGGCCGCGGGTGCGGCCCCGATCTATGCCGGCGACCCGGGGTTCCAGGGCAAGTTCGACCGTGACAAGGACGGGGTGGGCTGCGAGTAGCCGGGCGCGTCGGTAGCGACGTCCGGAGCCGCTGCACACTCTAAAGAAGTCTTGCGCAAGACTTCTTTAGAGTTGTAGCGTGGCTGCCATGCCGCAGACCACCCCGCCCGACGACGCCGCTCACCAGCCCGCGCAGCCCCCGGCTCCGGCGCAGCGCGACGAGGCCGTCACGACTTCCGACCCGGAGCGCATCCGCGCCCTGGCGCACCCGCTGCGCCTCGCGATCCTCGACCTGCTCGACGACGAGGGCCAGGCCACCGCCACGCGCTGCGCGCAGGTCACGGGGGAGTCGGTCGCGAGCTGCTCGTTCCACCTGCGCATGCTCGCCAAGTACGGGTTCGTCGAGCCCGCCGAGCGGGTCGGGCGCGAGAAGCCGTGGAAGCCCGTGGGCACGGGGCGCACCAGCCGCTACGACCCCGAGCAGCCCGAGTCGCTGCGCGCCGCGGGCGAGCTCGCACGGATCGTCGTCGACCAGGAGGCCGCGCGGATCGCGCACTGGATCGACGGCGCGCCTCGCCAGCCCCACGAGTGGCTGCTCGCCTCGGTCATGACCAAGAGCTCGTTCTGGGCGACGCCCGCCGAGCTCACCGAGCTCTCGCGCGAGCTCCAGGCGATCACCGACCGCTTCGAGGGCCGCTGGGCGCACCCCGAGCTGCGCCCCGAGGGCTCGCGGCCCGCCCGGCTCTTCGGCGTCGTCAACGCGGACCCGTTCGACCCCGACGTCCCGGCGTCCGCCGCAGCCCCGCCCGCTCCCGGGGCGGGCACGTCCACCCCCGGCTCGGTCACGATCGAGCTGCCGACCGGCGAGGAGGCCGGCGCATGACCACGGACACCGACACCGCGGCTCTGGTCAAGCAGGCGCTGCGCACGCGCCCCTTCCGTCTCCTGACGGTCGCGTGGGGCTTCACGAACTTCGCGGACTCGGTCCTCGCGGTCATCTTCGCGGTGTGGGTCAAGGACCTCACGGGATCGAACGGCACCGCGGGCCTCGTGTTCGCGGCGCTGGGCCTCCCGGCGCTCGTCTCGCCGCTGCTCGGCCAGGTCGCCGACCGCGTCTCGCGCCGCCGCATGATGATCGTCGCCTACCTCGTCGGCGCGGTCTCTCTGCTCTCGCTGTTTGCGGTCCGCGGTCCGGACCAGGTGTGGCTGATCTTCGTCGTCACGGTGCTGTACTCAGGGATCGGGTTCGCGACGGCCGCGGCCCAGTCCGGCCTGATCCGCGACCTGCTGCCCGACGAGGCGCTCGGGTCCGCCAACGGCCGGCTCACGACGATCGACCAGACCTTCCGTCTCGTCATGCCCGTCATCGGTGCGGGCGTGTACGTCGCGGTCGGCCCGCTGCCGCTCGTGGTCTCGGCCGTCGTCGCGTTCGCCGTCGCGGCGTTCGTCGTGTCCCGGATCGTGCTCATCGAGACCCCGCCGACGCCGCAGGACGAGCGCGAACCGTTCCTCGCCGAGATCACCGCGGGCTTCCGGCACCTGATCCGCACGGCCCCGCTCGGGGTCCTGACCGTCGCGCTCGCGGTCGCGTTCGGGGCCGTGGGCGTCCTCAACGCGGTGAGCTTCGCGGTCATCGAGAACGGCCTGGGGCTGGGTCCGGAGATGCTCGGTCCGATCTCGAGCGTCCAGGGCGTCACCGCGATCGTCGCGGGCCTCACGGCCGCGCGCATGATCAAGCGGATCGGGTCGCAGCGCCTGGTCGCGCTCGCGCTCGGGATCGTGACGCTCGGCATCCTGCCAGCCCTGGGTACGAACCTCGTCGCGATCATCGTGGGGATGGGCGCGATCGGGCTGGGCGTCACGTGGGCGATCGTGGGCTTCGTGACCGAGCGCCAGCTCAAGACCCCGTCGACGCTCCAGGGGCGCACGTCGGCCGCGACGAACATGCTGCTCAACGTGCCGCAGCTCGTCATGACCGTGGTCGCCGCGGCCGTCGTCGGGGCCGTCGACTACCGCCTGCTCGTCGGGGTCACCGCGGCGGGGCTCGCGGTCTCGATGCTGCTCTCGCTCAAGGGCTCGCGCGCGTCGGCGGCAGAGGAGGCCGCGGAGCCCGCGCAGGCCGCCGGCCGTTGAGGGCGTGGTGCGGCCGCGACACGCCCGGCGAGCCGCCGCCGAACCACGCACTCAGCGGGCCGCGAGCGCCGCGTCGACCGCGGCCTCGAACCGCACGCGTGCCCGACGACGCAGCGCCCGCCAGCCCAGCACCGCACCCACCAGCAGGGTCGCCAGGGCGAGAGCCGACCACGGCACCGCCCACAGCCGGCCCTCGCCCGTGGCGGGGGCCACGCGGGAGGAGGCGGCGCCGTCGGGCAGGGTGGTGCTCGCCGTCGTGGCGACGACGGGCGCGAGGGTCACCGACGCCCCGAGCCGCCCGAGGGGCGCGACGCCGCTCACCGTCCCCGTGAGGGTGAGCGCGTCGCCCGGCAGGAGCTCAGGCAGGTCGCCCAGCGGGACCACCACGCTGCCGACACCGCCCGCGACCGACGCCGAGAGCGGACCCGCCAGGCGCACGTTGCCCGTGTTGGTCACCGTGAACGAGACCTGCACGTCCCCGGTGCCCACGGGGTTCCACGACCCGGCGTAGTCGGCGTGCACGGCCGTGACGGTCGCCGACGGAGCGAGGTCTCCTGCGACCCGGACCAGGACGCGCGTGCCGAGGCGTCGGTCGACCGCGACCCCGCCCTCGCCGGCGCCCGTCACGAGCGAGGTCACGATCGCGGCCGTGTGGTCGCCGGGCGTGGCGTCGGCCGGGACGCTCAGCGTGAAGGGGACCGTCGCGCGCTCGCCGGGGGCGACCGCGACCTGCGGGACGTCGGTCGAGATCCAGGCGCCCAGGTCCACGGACGTCGCGCCCGCGGGCAGGACGTCGAGCGCACCCGTGGGCGAGGTGAAGGCGTCGGCCGCGTAGACCGCGAGGTCGAGCGGCACGTCGCCGCGGTTGGTCACGACGAGCTCGTCCGTGATCGTGGCCCCGGGGTCGAGGGCGAGGTCGAACGTCGGGGCCGAGGCGGGGGCCACGCCCCAGGTCACAGGTGTGCTGCCCGGTGCCGCGCCGTCGGGCGCTTCGAGGGCCCCGGCCGGGGTGGTCGACAGCAGCGCTGCGACCACCCCGGCGAGGACGGCCGCCGCACCGCGACGACGACGGGAGGACGCGGTGCGACGGTCCACGGCCGGTCAGCCGATCGCGGTCAGCGTGAGCGTCGCGGTGTACGTGCCCGCGGCGGCGTCGACCGGGAAGCGCAGGTCGAGGTCGGCCCCGAGCACCGCGCTGCCCGGCTCGTGCCCCGCCGCGGCCGAACCCAGGAGGGCCGAGTCGGCGAGGCCGTTGCCGCTCACGAGGCCCGAGGCCACGGGGGCGCCCGCGAGCGTCCCGCCGCCCGGCGTCACGAGCGCCGGGGTCCAGCCGAGGTGCTTGCCGGGCAGCGCGCCCGCGCCCGCGCCGGAACCGCTCGTGAAGTCGTCGACCTGGGCCGAGACGGACCATGCGGGCGCCGTCGCCCGGGTGTCGGTGACCGTCACGGCGCTCAGCCGCCCGGCGGCCGCGAGGTGGTCGCCCGCGAGCCGTGCGGTTCCGAGGTCCACGACGCGGCTGCCGCCGTCGACCGTCCACACGAACTCGCCCGGCTCGACGGGCGCGGCGGGGACGGTGACCGTGAGGTCGATCCGGCCGTCGTGGGGCTCGGCACCGGGCACGTCGACGCCGTAGAACGTCGTGGTGCCCGAGATCTCGTTCCCGACCGCGAGCAGCGGGGTGCCCGTGGGCGAGTCGCTCGCGGGGACGAACGTGAGGCCCTCGGGACCCAGGTCGCCCGCCTCGGCGAGCCGATCGGGCGTCGCCTCGGCGCTCACCGAGAAGTCGCGGTGGTTGACGTAGGACACGTAGGTCGCGCGCGCGGGGTCGGTGACGTCGAAGACCGCGATGCCGCCCACGCGCTCGAAGCCGATGAACGCGTAGGTGCGACCGCCGACCGCGCCCAGCGCGAGCCCCTCGGGCTCGGGGCCCTTGTCGTCGCTGCGCCCGTCGAACCCGGACGCGGTGTGGTTCGAGTTGAAGAAGTCGGGGTTGACCGAGGCCACGAGCTGCTCGAACGCGTCGCCCGAGTCGAAGACCTGACGGCCGTCGGTCGACCAGATCGAGAACGACCGCGACCCGTAGGAGTACAGCTCGTCGTAGCACGAGCCGTCGGCGCGCAGCCCGCTCGCGGTGCTGACGTTGAGCCGGCCCAGGTGGGCGTCCGCGGTGAGGTCGGCGAGCGTCGCCGGGTTGCCGGGCGCGCCGACGAACGTCGAGAACGCGTCGGCGCACAGACCCGGGACACCCTTCTTGCCGAGGTCCTTGACGCGCGCGACCTCGGAGTACCCGGCCCAGTCGCGCGAGTCGCCCTCGTTGGCCGTGACGAGGTACGTCGCGCCGCCCGCCTGGTAGGAGGCGATCGTGTCGGGCTGGTAGAGGCCCTTGACCGGCCACGCGCGGATGTCGATCTTCCCGTCCTTGTCGGACGCGTCGAGGCCCTTGCCCGCGGCGAGGTGGTCCTGCGTCCCGAGCGGCAGCAGGTCCGTCACGGTCGCGCTCGCGACGTCGACGACCGCGAGCGCGTTCGCCTCCTGGACGCTCGCGTAGGCGAGGGTGCCGGTCGCGTCCCACGCGATGTACTCGGGCTCGAGGTTCTCCGACACCGGGCGATCGGGCGTGCCGGTGCCCGCGGCCTCCCGACCGCCGAACACGCGGACCCCGGCCGGGAGCGGCTTGGCGCCACCCGCCTCGAACGCGTGGAACGTCGCCGTACGGACGTCCGCCTGGGCGGCGCTCGCGAGGCTCGCGGGCGCCGCGACGATCGAGATCGAGCCCTCGGGGTCGACGCCGTAGTCGTCCGCGGGCTCGCCCTCGTTCGCGACCGCGATGCGCGAGCCGTCGGGCGAGAACGTCACCATGTCGGGCAGCGCGCCCACGCGCACGGCGCCGAGGATCGCGTTCGCGGGGGCGGCACCCGGCGTGGTCACGGGCGCGGCGGCGTCGAAGAGGACGAGCCATCCGTCGTCGGTCTTGGTGCTCGACTCGACCGCGGCCACCGCGAGGCCGTCGGGGCGGATCGCGACCGAGTTCACGACGGCGTCCGCCGCGACGACCGAGCCGTCCGCGGAGGCCGTGCCGCCGACCGCGAGCTCGAACAGCCTGGTCGGTGCCGAGGGGTCCTGGGCGTCGAGCACGTCGACCTTGCCGGACTGCGCGTTGACGACGAACAGGCGCTTCGAGGCCGCGTGGAACGCGACGATCTCCGCTGCGGACTCGTCGAGCTGGCCCGTCGAGTACGTGCCGAGCGGCGAGAGCGTGACGGCAGGGGGGACGGACGGGTCGGGGGCCGCGACGGCCGTGCCGACGCCCCCGAACGTCCCGGCGGCGACCGCGACCGCGAGGCCGGCGGCCACGATGCCGACCGCCTTCGGGTACGGCAGGCGGGACTGGTGAACCACGCGCATTCCGTGCTCCTCGTTCCGATGGCCCTGCAGGGTGCAGGGCAGACGCTCGGAACCTAGGCCCGGCCGGTGTCGAGCCGGTGAACGGCGGCCGACGGGACGAGGGCCGCCGGATGACCGATGGGGCGTACGCGACGAATCCGGCATCCCGGCGCCTAGGGGATGACCCTGGGGCGCCGACCGTGAGCCTGCGACGAGAGGTGGAGGCCGTCGGTCGCGAGGTCCCGCGAGCGGCGCAGGCGGGCGCGCGCAGGACCCGACCAGGACCCGACGCGTCGGCCCAGGGAGCCTCCGTAGCGTCGATGCCATGACCACGAACACCACGTCCCCGTCCCTCGCCCGCCGTTCCCGCACCCTCGCCGTCGTCGCCCTCGGAGGCCTCGCAGCCCTCGCGCTCAGCGCGTGCGGGGGCCTCTCCGAGAGCCTCTCGGAGCGCAACGACGGCCACACCAAGACCTACGCGTTCGACACCGGCAAGGAGGGCAAGGCCGACGAGGTCGTCCCGGCCTGGGTGCCCGACGACGCCGCGACCGTCCAGGGGATCTTCCGCACCACGGGCACGGAGCGCCTGCTCACGTACCGGGGGAGCCTCGACGGCTTGCCGGCCGACTGCACGACCGTCTCGGCCGAGAACCCTCTCACCCCGCAACCCGAGCGCGAAGGGTTCACGGCCGAGGACTACCGGACGGACGCCACGCTGCTGGCCACGTGGTGGCCCGACGGGCAGGAGAGGGCGAGCACCGTGATGTGCGGCAAGTGGTGGACCTCCGCGGACGGCGAGGACGTGTACGCGTTCACGCCCGAGCTCACGAGGGTCGAGATCGAGCAGCAGCCGACCCCGGCGGCGACGTAGGGCCGGCTGCAGGTCGGGTGCGGGTGAGATGCGGTGACCTGCGAGAACACGACAGGACTCGCGGGCGCGCGCTCAGCGGTCCCGCCCCGCGCGCCGACTACTGTCACCCGGATGGACTCGACACGACGCACCGTCTCGACGCGGCGCACGACCTGGCAGGAGCTCGCACCGCAGGTGCGCGCGGACGTCGAGGAGATCCTGGGCGGCGAGGTGGTCCTGGCCGAGAGCCAGGCGCACGGGTACTCCCCGGGCAGCGCCGACCGCGTGCGCACCGCTGCGGGCGACCGGGCCTTCGTCAAGGCCGTGAGCCGCTCGCGCAACGCCGACGCGTACGACATCCACCGCCGCGAGCTCGACGTGCTGCGCCGCCTGCCGGGCGCCGCGCCCGCCCCCCGGCTCCTGGGCGCGCACGAGTCCGACGAGTGGGTCGCACTCGTGATCGAGGACGTCGACGGCCGCCACCCCGGCCTACCGCCCGAGCGCCGCGAGCTCATCGCGCTCCTCGGTGCGCTCCTCGAGCAGCCCGTGGTCCGGGACCCCTCGGGCTCCTCGCCGTTCCCCGACGCGACGGCCGAGCTCGCCCCGTCGTTCGGCGGCTGGATGCGGCTGCGCTCCGACGGTGACCTGTCGGCGCTCCCGGCCTGGGCCGCCAGCCACCTCGACGAGCTCGAGGCGCTCGCGGCCGGGGCGGCCCGCGCTGCGCACGGCGACCGGCTCGTCCACCTCGACCTCCGGTTCGACAACCTGCTGGTCGACACGTCCGCGCGCGTGTGGGTCGTCGACTGGCCGTGGGCCGGGACGGGCGCGCGCTGGATCGACGGTGTGACCCTGCTGCTCGACGCGCGGGTCAACGGCAGCACGGTCGACGTCGACCGGATCACGGCGACCCACCCGCTGTTCCGGGGGGCCACGCGGGAGGACGTCGACGCGTTCCTCGCGGGCCTCGCCGGGTACTTCTTCGACGCGGCACGTCACCCCGCCCCGCTGAACATGCCGACCCTGCGCGCGTTCCAGCGACGGCAGGGCGTCGTCGCGATCGAGTGGCTCGAGCAGCGGAGGGCCTGAACAGCGGGACGGGGCGGGCCCCGGGCGACGGGGGCAACGCGAGGGGCAGGGGTCAGCCGTTCCAAGGGACCTCGACGTCGAGCACCCAGGTGACGCCGAAGCGGTCCGTGAGCATGCCGTAGAGGGGCGACCACGGGGCCTGGGCGAGGGGGACGAGGACCGTGGCACCGTCGCAGAGCCCGCCCCAGTAGCGGCGGAGCTCGTCGGTGTCCGTGCCGCGGATGGACACGAAGACCGGGATGACCCCCGGCTCGTGGCTCGTGTGCGAAGGCACGTCGTAGGCCATGACCCGGAAGCCGGCGTCGGAGGCGACCTGGCCCCACATGACCTGGTCGGCCTCGGTGGGCTCGGTCACGGCGTGCGCGTCGGCATAGGTCACGGCGGCGAGGTGCCCGCCGAAGACCTCCTGGTAGAAGGTCAGCGCGTCGCGGGCGGTCCCGCGGAAGTTCAGGTGCGTGGTGGTGGCGACGGTCATGTCGGCTCCTCGGTCGGTCCGTGCCGGGGCGGGCGCCCCGTCGAGGACCACTGTGCCGAGCCATGAGGTCAGGTTCTGTCCTCATGGTTCGTAGCATGGAGGACATGAGCCAGCCCGCCGGTACGGCCCCACGACTGCTCGCACTGCTGTCGCTGCTCCAGGCGCGCCGGGACTGGCCCGGCCCGGTGCTCGCCGAGCGCCTGGGCGTCAGCCTCCGGACCGTGCGCCGGGACGTGGACCGCCTGCGCGACATGGGCTACGAGATCCGTGCCGGTCGCGGGTCCGTGGGCGGGTACCGCCTGGACGCCGGCGCCGAGCTGCCGCCGTTGCTGCTCGACGACGACCAGGTCACGGCCATCGCCGTGGCCCTGCAGGCGGTGCCCCTCGCGGCGGCCGGCGTCGAGGACGCCGCGGGACGGGCGCTCTCCACGATCCGCCGCGTCATGCCGACCCGGTTGCGCACCCGGGTCGACGCGGTGCAGTTCACGACGCTCGCCGACGACGCCTCGGTGCGCGAGGTGGCGACCGACGACCTGGCCTTGCTGTCGACCGCGATCCGCACCCGCGAGGTCGTCCGCTTCGACTATCTCGGGAGCACGCGGACACCCCAGGAGCACCCTCGGCCGCCGCGGCAGGCCGAACCGCACCATCTCGTGGCTGCCCGCGGCCGCTGGTACCTGGTCGCATGGGACCTGGGTGCCGCGGAGTGGCGGATCTTCCGCGTCGACCGCATGGTCCCCCGCGCGCACACCGGCCCGCGGTTCACGCCGCGCACCGTGCCGGGCGAGGACGTCCAGCAGTTCGTCGCGGCCCGGTTCAAGGGAGGACCCTCGAACGACTGGCCGTGCCGCGGGAAGGTCGTCGTCGACCTCCCGGCACGGGCCGTCGCGCCGTTCGTCGACGACGGAGTCGTCGAGGACCTGGGGGCCGAGCGTTGCGGCGTCGAGGTCGGGTCGTGGTCGTGGACGGCCCTGGCCGCACTGCTCGGACGCTTCGGGGCGGACGTGCACGTCGTCGAGCCACCGGAGCTCCGAGCCGCGTTCGGGGAGCTCGCCGAACGCTTCGCCCGGACGGCCACCTCCGGCGACCCGGGCCGCTGACCCTGCCCGCTGACCCGGGCTCAGTCGTCGAAGCCGCGCGCCCGCAGGGCCTCGCCGAGCGCGTCGGCCTGCCGCATCGCGCCCACGACGAGCGGGACGGCGAAGGCCCGCACGTCGCGCTCGTGACCGCGGGCCCGTTGCGCGTCACGGACCCGTCCCGCCAGGTCTGCGATCACGGGCACGCTGCGCAGCGCGAGGGCAAGCACGAGCGCGATGCGCCCGACGTCCACACCGACGCGCGCGAGCGGGGAGAGCCCGCGCTCGATGGCCGCGAGCAGGTCGGAGGCCCGCGTCGTGCAGGTCACGAGGCCCGCGAGCGCCACGAGCACCAGGAGGCGCGTGCTGAGGACCGCGGCGGACGTGAGGTCCATGAGCCACCACTGGAGCGCGAACACCACGGGCAGGAACAGGCGCAGGGGTCGCACCTGGCCCCACGCGGCCCGCCACCCGAGGCCCGCGACCGCGTAGAGCCCTGCGACCGCGAGAGCGGCGAGGCCCACGCCCACGGCGTCACGCACGAGCAGCAGGGCCAGCGAGCACGCCATGAGCGCGGCGAGCTTGGGCCCGGCGGGGGCGCGGTGCAGCGGCGAGCGCCCGACGACGTAGGCACCGGCCGTGCCCGTCGCCGTGCCCGCCGAAGTGCCCGCCGCCGTGCTCGGCCGGGCCGCGCTCACAGGGGTCACGGCCGCTCGTCCAGGAGACGGCGGTAGTACGCGACGGCGGGTGCGGGCTCGTCGTCGGCCACGACCCGGCCCTCGTCGATCACGAGCACGCGGTCGTAGCCCGTCATGAGGTCGAGGTCGTGCGAGACGAGCACGACCTGCTGCGGGATCTCGGCCAGCAGCGCCGCGACGCGTCGCGTGTTGCGCAGGTCGAGCAGGGTCGTGGGCTCGTCGGCGACGACGAGGCGCGGCGAGGTCACGAGGACCGACGTGAGCGCGAGGAGCTGCTTCTGGCCGCCCGAGAGCAGGTGCGCGGGGTGGTCGGCGTGGCCGTCGAGGCCGTGGCGCGCGAGCCAGTCCGCGACGAGCCGGTCGCGGCCGGCGCGGTCGTGGTCGCTGCGTTGGAGCGAGTAGGCGACGTCCTCGGCGACGGTCGGCATGATGATCTGCGCGTCGGGGTCGGAGAACACGAAGCCGACGCGTCGCCTGACCTGGGCCCCCGAGCGTCGTGTGTCGAGGCCGTCGACCCGCACGGTGCCGCGCGTGGGCAGCACGAGCCCGTTGAGCAGCCGCGCGAGGGTGCTCTTTCCCGAGCCGTTCGCGCCGACGATCCCGATGCGCCGCTCGCGCAGCTCCGTGGTGACCCCGCGCAGGACGTCGCGCTCGCCCAGGCGCACGTGCACGTCCTCGAGCCCGACGACGCAGCCCACCTCGGGTGTCGCGGTCGCCGGATCCCGGGCCGGGTTCTCGACGGTCGACCTGTGCATGCGTGCCCCTCTCATCGGACCACCTCGAACATCCCGGCCACACCCAGGCCGCCGCCCACGGCTGCGGCCGCGAGACCGAGCGAGCCCGCCGGGGCCCCCGCGCGCACGAGCCTGCTGAACAGCCGCACGACCGACACGGCTCCGCTCGCCCCCCACGGGTGACCCAGCGCCAGGGCGCCGCCGTCCGCGCACAGGCGGGCGTCGTCGTCGGGCAGACCGAGCGCGTCGGTGAACGTCAGGACCTGCGCCGCGAAGGCCTCGACGAGCTCGATCGCGGCGAGGTCGTCGAGGGTCTGGCCCGTCCGGGCGACGAGCTCGCGCACCGCCGGGACGGGTCCCCAGCCCGGCAGGCGCGGGTCGCAGCCGCGCGTCAATCCGCCCACGAGCCGCAGGCCGGGCACCCCGAGCCGGGCGCGCACGCGCTCCGGGACGATCACGACGGCGGCGGCCCCGTCGCTGATGGGGCTCGCGTTGCCCGCGGTCACGGTCCCGCCCGGGGTGAACGCGGCCGGGAGGCGTGCGAGCAGCGCCGGGTCGAGCCGGCGAGCGCGCTCGTCGCGGGCGAGCGGCCCGACCGGGACCGTCTCGTCGGCGAAGCGGCCCGCCGCGTGGGCCGCGAGGGCGAGCGCGTGCGAGCGTGCGGCGTAGGCGTCCTGGCGCTCGCGGTCGATGCCCCGCTCGCGGGCCAGGGCGTCGGCGGCGGCGCCCATGTCGGGGTCGCCGAGCTCGGGCGGCGTGAAGGGGGCGCGGTCGTAGAGGACGGGCAGGGTCTTCGATCCGCGCGGCGGGCGGTGGGCGCGCTGCGGGGCGGTCGAGGCGCTCTCGACGCCGCCGGCCAGCACCAGGTCGGCGTCCCCGGCGCGGACACCCTGGGCCGCGAGCAGGATCGCGGCCAGCCCGCTGCCGCACTGCCGGTCGACCGTGACCCCGGGGACGTGCTCGGTCAACGGCCCGTCCGGGTCGCGCAGCGAGGCCGCGAGCACCGCGAGCCGTGCGAGGTTCCCGCCGGGTCCCGTGCAGTTCCCGAGCACGACGTCCTCGACGCCCAGGCCGTGGCCCGCCGGGAGGTCGGCGAGCGTCGCGCCCAGGACCGGCGCGGCGAGGTCGGTCGCCGAGAGGTCCGCGTGCCCGTGGCCCGCCGTGCCGATCCAGGTCCGCCGCGCGGCGACGACCACGGGGGAGCCGGGCGACGCGCTCACCGCAGCGCCTCGTACGCGGGCTCCCCGGACAGCAGCGCCTCGCTGATCGCGCCGCGCGCGGCCTTGCCCGACGGCGTCCGCGGCAGCTCGCGCACGCCGTACCAGTGGCGCGGGCGCTGGGCCGAGGACAACGAGGCCCGGGCCACGCGTTCGAGGTGCGCGCGCAGCCCCGGCCGGTCCGCGCACTGCACCACGGCCGTCACGACCGCGCCGAGGCGGCGGTGCGGGGTCCCCACGACCACGACGTCCTCGACACCGGGGATCGCGCGCAGCACGACCTCGACGTCCTCGGGAACCACGGTCGCGCCGCCCGTGAGGATCGCGCCGTCGCCCCGGCCGCGCAGGACGAGCGGGACGCCGCCCTCGCTCCTCGGGGTGGGGACCTCTGCGAGGTCGCCCACGGTGCACCACTCGCCGTCGCGGCGGAACGGTCCCGTCGCGCGGGCGAGGTACCCCTGCGCGACCCACGGCGACCGCACCCAGACCTCGCCGAGCGTCGCCCCCGGCAGCTCGCGCACCTCGACCTCGACGCCTGGGAAGGGGCGCAGTCCCGTGCCGTCGGTGTCGATCGCGACGAACGACAGCTCGACGGCCCCGTAGTAGGTCACGACGCCCACCCCGGCGCGGGCCGCGCGCTCGCGCACGTCGTCCGGCAGCGAGGCGCCGCCGACCACGGCGGTCCGCAGGCGGCTCGGGGCGCCCGCCTCGACCGCGTCGAGGATCGGTTCGAGCGCGGAGGGCACGAGGTGCACGACGTCGGAGGTCGCCAGGGCCGTCGTGATCGCGGCGTCGCCCTTGGCGAGCTGGACGCACGCCCCCGTCGCGAGCGCGTGCACGGCCGCGAAGCAGTACAGCGACGACGCGAGCGGGCCGGGCACCAGCACGGTGTCCTCGGACCGGGTGCCCGTGAGCCGTGCGGCCGCAGGGAACGACCCCGTCCAGGAACCGCGCGTGCGCACGACCGCGCGGGGGCGACCCGTGCTGCCCGACGAGAACCCGGACCACGCGAGATCCGACGCCGTCGGCTCGACGGGAGAGACGTCGTCGGGCGCGCTGCCCACGACCGGGCCGCTGAGCGGGACGAGCGCGTCCGCCGCGCCGCCCCGCGGGAGCGGTACCTCGACGAAGCCCGCCGGGGCGATCGTCCGCAGGACCTCGGCGCGCTGGGCGCGCGACCACGTGTGGTCGCAGACGAGAGGCGTGGCGCCCGCGAGGTCGACCGCGAGGAGGGCCGTGAGGAGATCGACCGGGTCGGGCAGGGAGATCGCGACGACGTCGCCCACGACCGTCCCGGTCGCCCGCAGGAACTCCGCTCCCGCCGCGACGTCCGCGGCGAGGGCTCGGTAGGTGCGAGAGCGTTCCGGTGAGCGCAGCGCGCAGCGACCCCCTGCGGAGCTGCGGGCGTGCGCGATGACGGCGTGGGCGACGGGCATGAGGGGATCGTAGGGCGATCAGGCCGCGGGGCTCGGGGCGGGCTGGCGCTCGGTCGCGTGTTCGGTGCGGCGCAGGGGGGACGCGGCGGGGTAGGCACGGACCACACCCACCGTGACCGAGGCCGCGATCACGGCCTTGAGGAGGTCGCCCGGGAGGTACACGAGCGAGCCGGTCGCGACCGTCTGGAGCGAGAAGCCCGTGACGAGCGCCTGGAGCGGGATGCCCAGGGCGTACATGACGAGCATGCCGCCGACGACGCACGCGGCCAGGACGCGCCAGAACGTCAGGGTGCGGAAGCGCTCGACGATCAGTCCGACGACCGCTGCACCGACCACGAACCCGATCAGGTAGCCGGCCGACGGGCCCACGAAGACCCCCGGGCCGCCGCGGCCGCCCGACAGGAGCGGGAGGCCTGCGGCGACCAGGGCCAGGAACGTGAGCATCGCGAGCGCGCCGCGCCACGCGCCGAGGAGTGCACCGGCGAGCATGACGCCCAGGGTCTGGAGCGTGATCGGGACGGCGTTGCCGAACAGGGCCAGGCTCCCCGGCATGCCGAGGACCGCGGTGAGCGCGGCGAAGGTCGCGATGCGGGCCGCGTCGGCCGCACTGATGCTCCAGCGGGAGGTCGCAGGGTCCGGGGGCGCGGCCGACGGGTCCGGCGCGGTCGGCACGTTGGGCACGTCGGTGGGGACGTCTGCGGGCAGGTCGGAGCGCACTGCGCGGGCCACGGGGTCTCCTCGGGAAGGGCGTGAGGTGCCGGGTGGCACGTGTCCACTCTGGTCGGAGGCGGGAGGCCGGTGCGTCGGCGGCACGAATCAGGTAGAGCAGGGTGCGTTGGCGGAAGTCGACAACCGGTTGGAGGAAACCACCAAGAACAGCAGGGGGTCCTGGCTGCCTGATGGAGGAACTGACCAAACGGCCGACGACGGCGTGATGAGACGGCTCGCAGCGGACGGCCTTCGCGCGCTGAGTCTCAGCCTCGGCGGGCCCCTGGGCCCCGTCCCGTGCTGCCCCGGGAGGTCTGGGTGCCGACGTGGTCGAGGTGGTCCGGGTGCTGCTCGTCGATCCCGGGGCCCGATTCCTGGATCGCGTGGTGGCTCCGTTGTCCGATCAGGGCGTCGGGTTCGTTGAAGGAGGCGTGTCTGTTCCAGTGGTGGGCGGCGAGGATGTCGCCTGCGTGGACGGTCAGAACGGTGGGGTGAGACTCGATGGATCGTGACGTTGCTCGAGGTGCTGTCTTTCTCGACCGGGTGAACCAGATCGGTTGGATCGGGAACTACGTGCTGTCGTTCGCGATGATCGGCATAGGGATCGCCTTCGACGTGTGGAGTGTGGTGCTCATGGGGCTGGCGGCCGGCATCCCGGGTGGGCTGGTGACTCACTGCGCGATAGTGAGGCGATCGACGGCGTTCCGGGCTCGAAGCCAGGGCAGTCGGCTCGGGGTTCTCGTCGTCACCGCAGAGTTCTTCGTCGCGCGGGATTGGGTGGCGAAGGCCGACGCCGGTCGGGGACCCGCGTAGCGACGTGGAGATGGCGCGGCTCCGGCCTCAGCCGCTGTGTGGTGTTCGTGGATCACCCACAATTGTGGGTGATCCACGAACACCACACCCCGCCCCAGCGGAGTTGAACCACGGCGGCCTCGTCGCCATCGTCCGTCACGCCACGAGGCTCAGACCTCCCCAGGCAGCGCCTTGCGGATCACGAGCCGCGTCCAGCCGCCGAGGTAGATGCGGTCGCCGTCGGCGACCTCGCGGCGCTGACCGGCCGGGATCGGGTCGATGGGCAGCTCGCCGCCCGCGGGGCTCAGGTACGTCCCGTTGGAGGACTGGAGGTCCTCGACCCACCAGCGCTGCCCGTCGGTGTTGAGCTGGCAGTGCCGTCGCGAGACGCCGGTGTCGGCGCCGCAGTCGATCTGCGGGTGGATGTTGCGCGACACCGAGGGGCGTCCCACGAGCACGCTGCGCTCGCGCAGGACCACGAGCCCGGGCAGCCCGGCCGACGGCAGCGGGTCCTCGGCCTTCTGCGCCTGGTACCAGTCGGGGTCGATCCACACCTCGACGACCCATTGGTCCTCACCCGGCACGGGCGGGGTGGGCAGGTGCGTCCCCGTCCCCGACGGCGTCGCGCCCGTCCGCGTGGACGTCGCCTCGCCCTCGGCCGGGTCGGCGGGAGCAGCGACAGGCGTGGACGACGGATCACCCGACTCCGGGTCGCCGACCGGCGGCGTGAGCGCCGCCGGGGCCGACAACGGGTCCGCCGACGGCGCGGCCGCGGGCGACCCCGCAGGGGGCGCGACCGGGTCGAGGTCGAGCGACGACGCCGAGGGATCGAGCGGCCCCTGCGACCCGGCGGGCGCACCCGCCGACACCGGGGTCGCGGCCGAGGGCGCCCCCGCGGGCTCGGGCAGCGAGCCCGTCGTGAAGTCGTAGCCGCAGTTCTCGCAGAACAGCGCCCCGGCCGCAGCCGGGAAGGAGCAGTGCGGGCACGCGATGGGCTCGCCACCCGCAGCCGCGCCACCACTGACGGCAGCACCGGCCGCGGCCCCGACGGACCCGGAGGCCACCGCCGCCGACGCACCGCTCGACGCGGCGCCCATGGGCTCGCCGCACACGTCGCAGTAGTCGGTCGACTCGGACGCGTGCCCGTTGGGGCAGATCGCGCTCATCGCTTGACCCGCGTGGTCTTGGTCGAGGCGGTGTCGAGGGCCATCTCGTCGAGCTTGTCGGTGTTGCGCTTGAGGCGCACGGTGCCCTGCTCCTCGCTCTCGATCTCGACGACCTTGCGCAGGCGCGAGGTCGCCTCGTCGTTGCCGGTCTCGGCCGCGAGCTGCACGGCGCGGCCGAGCTTGACCGTGGCGGTCGCCTCGTCGCCGGCCGCCTTGGCCGCGAGGCCCTCCTGGATCGCGGACGCGAGCTCGGCCTGACCCGTGTAGTGCGCGACCTCCGGGTTGATGCGCGTGGTGAGCGCGCCGTCGTCGGACCACTTGGCCTTCACGAGCCCCGACGAGACCACCTCGCCGTTCACAGCGAGCTGGACGCGCGCCGCGAGCTGCTCGGAGCCCACGGGCTTCGAGGCCACGCGCACGGCCACGTGGTAGTCGCGCGTCTCGTCGCCCCACGACCCCGTGGGGTAGGAGCCCGTGAGCGGGTTGACCACGGCGCGGCGCGTCGTGAGGTCCTCGACCGTCGGGGCGACCTGGCGCACGAACAGCACCTGGGCGCCCTGCGGGGCCCACACGCGCAGGTCCGCGGAGGCAACGCCACGCGACATGGACTTCTGGACGAGCGAGGAGAAGTCGGCAGCGATCTCGCTCGGGTCGGCGATGAGGTCGACCGTGCCGAGCAGGGCCGTCGAGATCTCGCGCAGCTCGTCGACCTGCCAGCGCGAACCGACGCCGCGCGCGTCGCACTGGAACTTCCCGGTCACGGCGCGCACGACCTGCGACAGGTTCTCGCGCGGCTCCGACTCGTTCTTGCCGTCGGTCAGGAGGATCGCGTGGCGCTGGGCGGCCTGGGGCACGGTGTCGAAGAGCTGGGCCGCGAGCTGGAGCCACGTGCTCATCGCGGTGCCGCCCGACGGGCTCATCATGGCGATGGCCCGCTTGGCCTCCTCACGGGCCGCGGGCTCCATCTGCACCATCGCGACGCGCGCGTTGGGGTAGGGGAACGCGCGCTGCGCGACGTGGCTGCCGCCGACGATCGCGAACCAGGTCCCGTCGAGGATCTGGTCGACCGCGACCTGCGCGGCGTACTTGGCGGACTCCATGTTGCGCCCGGACATCGAGCCGGACGTGTCGACCATGATGATCTCGGCGACGCCGCCGCCCGAGGTCGCGGCCCCCGCCTGACCTGCCCCTCGGGCGGTCACCGTCACGATGGCGTGCACATCCGTGGCGCCCTCGGACAGGAACTCGTTCTGGAAGACCTCGGCGGAGAACTCGGCCATGGGTTCTGGGCTCCTTCGTGGATCAGAGGGCGCGCGTCGCGGGCTCGTCGCCCGAGAACGCGTCTGTGTGCAGGTTATCGGAGGTGTCCGGGGCGGCGAGCGCCTCGAAACGCGCGAGAGTCGCGGTGATGTTGTCCCGGCCGCCCTGGGCGTTGGCCCAGCGGACCAGCTCGGCGGCCAGGGTGCGGGGCTCGCGCCCCGTCGTGGCCTCGGTCGAGCGCACGAGGTCCGCGAGGTCGTCGGCCGCCGAGCAGTAGTTCCACAGGCCGTCCGAGCAGACCAGCAACCAGCCCGACGAGTCGGGGACGGTCGGGGCGCAGCGGGCCGCCGGGTCGGTCGAGTCGGGCCCGAGCCAGCGCGTGATCGCGTGCGCCTGCGGCGCGTTCTCGGCGACGTGGCGCGGGGTGCCCATGGCCATGAGCTCGTGCGCCCACGAGTCGTCGACGCTGAGCTGGCGGGCCGTCCCGGCGTCGGGGATCCAGTAGGCGCGCGAGTCGCCCACCCAGCCCGCGACGACCAGCGGACCGTCGACGACGGCCGCGACGAACGTGCACGACGGCGGCTCGGCCCGCTCGGCCTTGTCGCCCACCGCGACCAGGACCGCGTCGTTCGCGGTCGTCGACGCGGCGACCATGAGGGCCTGCCACGCCTGGATGCGCTCGGTGACGTCCCCCGTGACGGGCGCGGCGCCGTCGGGCCCGCCGGACGCGAGCACGTCGCGGGCCGCTCGCGCCGCCGCGAGGCTCGCGACGTCCGAGTCCGGCGCGGCCGAGACGCCGTCGCACACCACGAGCGCCGCGAACCGCCCGGCCGTGGCCGGGTCACCGGACGCGGCGAGCGCCATGGCGTCCTCGTTGCGCGAGTGCCGGATGCCGCGGTCGCACACGCCCGCGACCCAGGGGGCGGGTTGCTCGGCCCAGTGGTCGCGCTCGACCTGGGCCTTCTCGCCGCACTGCTCGCAGTAGCCGTCGTCCGCGACCGTCCCGCCGCAGCTCGTGCAGGGACGTCGGGCTGTGGGCGGCGGCGGAGGGGGCGGCGGCACGGCGCCCGAGTCGGGGTCCGTGGGCTTGAGGTCCGGCGGAGGCGTCGGGAGGGTCAGGGGAGGCAGCGCGGGCACGGGCGGGCGCGCCAGGATGGGCGGCCCGTCCCCGGCGGCCACCGCCGGCCCGACGTCGGAGCCGCAGTTCTCGCAGAACCTCGCCCCGGGTGCGGGCACCTCACCGCACGTGGCGCACGGCGCGAGCAGGCCGGGCGAGCTCTCCTGCGCGCTCACGTCGTCGTCCAGCGGCGCACGGCGTTCGCCCGGTCGACGAGGTCGATCTTCGCGACCCGGTCCTCGGTGAGCGTCGCCATCTCGCGGTAGGCCCCCTCGAGGGCGTCGCGCAGCGGTGGCTCCTTGGGCTCGACCCCGCCGAGGCGCGCCGTGCCGACCTGCTTCTTGACCGTGACCTCCTCGAGCGCGGAGCTCAGGACGTCGATCGAGAGGGCGACGCGGTCGCGCTGGGGGATCGCGACCGACTCGACGCTCGCGAGCGCCTCGGCCAGGGCCGTGAGCCCCCGGTCGGACCCGGCAAGGAGCCGTGCGCGGCGCATGCGCGCGTCGGTGTACGAGCTGCGCGTCGGGGTCACGAGGTCCAGCGCGTGCAGCGCCCCGTCGAGGTCGCCGCGCGCCTGCCGGATGCGGGCGAGCCCGAACGCCGCGGGCGCGGTGTAGTTGGCGTCCGACCGGGCGCAGATCACGTACAGCGACTCGGCGATGTCCGGTTCACCGCTGACCTCGCACGCGACGGCGAGCGCGAGCTTGGGCGCGAGCTCGCCGGGGACCTGGCCGTAGACCGCGTTGAACGAGGCGCGGGCGTCCGCGGCCTCGCCGCGCGCGAGCTCGGCCAGCCCCCCGATCCAGGCCGCCCGCCACTCCCACGGGTCGTCGGCGAGGATCTCGACGATGGTCTTGTCGACCTCGGCGAACCGGCGGTGCTCGATCGCGGCCTTGGCGTACGCGAGCCGCACCTCGACCGTCGACTCGGGGGCCGCAGCGAGGGCCGCCATGCGAGCCGCGGGGTCGGCGATGTTGACGCCCGCGAGCCAGCTCGCCATGGGGTCGGACTCGTCGATCTTGAGCGTCGGCAGGGCGTCCCACGTCAGCGGGTGGTCGGCGTCGTCGGACACGGGCGCCTCGAACAGGACGGAGGCCGCCGAGTGCAGCGCGCCGCTGCCCGGGCCGCGGTCGGTCGCGACGACCTCGCGCAGCACGCCGATGAGCTGGGCGCGCATCTCGTCGACCGTCGCGAAGCGGTCCGACGGGTCGAGCGCGCAGGCCTTGGCGAGCAGGCGGTAGAACGAGTCGTACTGCTGGAAGACCGGGGTCTCGGCGACCGGCGGCAGGGACGCGACGTACGTCGTCTGGTTCCCGCGGAAGTCCAGCACGAGCGTGGCGAGCGTGCGCCCGATCGTGTAGATGTCGGACGCGACCGACGTCCCGATCTCCGCGACCTCGGGAGCCTGGTAGCCGACCGTGCCGAAGATCGCGGACGTCATGTCGTCCAGGCGCCGCACGCCGCCCAGGTCGATGAGCTTGACGCCGTCGCCCTGCTGGATCATGTTGTCGGGCTTGAAGTCGCAGAAGATCAGGCCCAGGTCGTGCAGGTACGCGAACGCCGGGAGGATCTCCAGGACGAACGCGAGCGCCTGGTCCACGGGTAGAGGGTTCACCACGCCGCCGTTGTCGTCGCGGCGGTCCTTGAGGATCTCCTTGAGCGACTTGCCGCCCACGTACTCCATGACGGTGTAGCCCGCGCCGTCGTGCATCACGAAGTTGTAGATCTCGACGATCAGCGGGTGCTCGACCTCGGCCAGGAACTGGCGCTCGGAGATCGCGGCCGCGAACGCGTCGGGGTCGCCCGAGTTGAGCAGACCCTTGAGCACGACCCACCGGCCCGACACGTTCTGGTCGCGGGCCAGGTAGATCCAGCCGAGGCCGCCGTGCGCCAGGCAGCCCACGACCTCGTACTGGCCGCCCACGACGTCGCCCGGCGAGAGCTGCGGGTCGAACGAGAACGCGGTGCGGCACTGCGGGCAGAAGCCCGAGGTGCGGCCCGGGACGCCGTCGCGCGACCGGCCGACCTTGGCGCCGCACGTGGGGCAGAACCGCTTGGACTCCGCGAGCTCGGGCACGGCCATGATGGCCTGGAGCGGGTCGCGGACCGGCGCGCTCGGCACGGTCGTCAGGCCCGCGCCCAGGCGGTGGCCGCGCAGACGCGTCGAGGACGTCCCCACGCGCCGCGTGGACTTGGTGCCCGTCACGGCCGAGCGGGCCGAGCCGAGCGCGGCGCTCGCGAGCTGGGTCGAGCTCGTGCGCCCCGTGCGGGTCGAGACGGCCTCGCCCTCGGGGCCCGGGCCGGCCGCGTAGTCCGGGGCGGCCTGCGCGATGCCCGTGCCGAGCATGGCCGACGGCGACGCGGCGGCTGCGGTCGCGGTCGTCGACGACCCTGCCGGGCCGGGAGCCCCGGCCGAGGGCGCGGCGGGCGAGCCGCACACGTTGCAGTAGCCGTCCTCGATGAAGCCGGTGCAGCCCGGCTGGGAGCAGGGCTCCTGAGCGGTCGTGGTCATCGGGACGATCCTTCCTGGCCCGGTGCGGGCGGCGGTGCGGGTGACGATCCGGGCGACGCGAGGTGCGCCGGGAGCGGACGGGACAGGAACTGGTACTGCTCGACGAGGAAGCGCAGCAGGACGACGTCACAGGGCACGGCCTCGCCCGCCGCGCGGGCCTCGGCCAGCCCGGAGCGGACCGTGGGGGAGGCGCTGCGGCCGTTGGCGTCGGCCTTCACGCGGTAGGCGTCGAGCCGGTAGCGGAGCTCTGCCCGCTCGCGCAGCGGCGCGGTGTACGCGGACTCGACCGTGTCGAACGCGCGCGCGACGGTCGCGAGCCGCGTCAGGAACCCGTCGAGTCCCGCGCGGTCGTGCGGGACCTCGCCCAGGCGCGACACGTCGGGCACCGCGAGGCGCGGGGGAGCGGCGATCTCGCGACGGGCACGGGCAGCGAGCTCGCGCAGCGAGGGCTCGCGCGCCTCCAGGGCCGCGTAGCGCTCGACGGCCTGCTTGCGGTCGCGGGCCAGCTCGCGACGCTCGGACGCACCCACGATGAGGTCGCGCTCGGTGCGGGCGACCTCGGCCTCGAGCTCGGTCAGGGGGCCGGTCACGTCGGCGCCGTGCGACGCCTTGTCGCGTAGCCGCGTCCAGCGCTCACGGAGCTTCTCCACCCGGCCACGGGCCTCGGTGTCGGAGCCGGCGAGCTCGTCGCACCGGGCCAGCTCGGCGCGCAGCCCACGGAACCGGGCGACCTCGTCGGCGGCGTTCGGGTCGAAGGACAGGCGCGTGCGCAGCGCGGCCACGATCGCGTCGCACAGCCGCGTCGCCTCGACCAACGACACGAGCGACGAGCCGTCGGGCGAGCTCAGGCGCCCCCAGATCAGCTGTGAGATCTTCTCGCGCGCGACCGTGTCCGCGCGCCCCGAGTCCCAGACCACGGCCATCTCGTCGGCGCGCGTGCGGGCCGCCTGCCACAGGGTCATGGCGAGCAGCATGTCGGCGGTGTACGTCTCGGGGGACGCCGCGGCCTGTGCTGCGGCGTCGAGGCGGTCGAGCTCGGTCCGCCGAGCCCGCAACCACTCCTCGAGCGCCGCGAGGTACGTGAAGAGCTCAGCGGCCGGGCTCGCCTCGCCCAGACGTCCGGGCGCGCTCGGTGCCTGCTGCGTGCGCGGGGCCACGGGCGGCCCAGCAGCGGCAGGGGAGGGCGAGGAGCCTGGGGTCACGGCGTGCGGCCGTACACGGCGACCGGCGGGGCCGGGGCCGGGCCGAGGACGCCGAGCCACTCGTCGTACAGCGCGGTCCAGGTGCCGTCGGTGCGCATCTGCTCCAGCACGCCGTTGACGAACTTGACCATGTCGACGTTCGCGGCCGGGATGCCCAGGCCGTACGGCTCGTCGGAGATCGCCTGTCCGACGACCTTCGCGTACGGGTCCTGTGCTGCGAAGCCCGCGAGGATCGTGTCGTCGCCCGTGATCGCGTCGACCTTGCCCTGCTGGAACAGGGCGAGGCAGCCCGTGTGGGTCGTCGCGGGCACGGCCTCGATGTCGGGGTACTCCTGGAGGCGTTCGAGCGTCGTGGTGCCGTCCGGGGCGCAGACCCGCTGGCCCGCGAGGTCCGCGATGCCCTGCGCCTCGGAGTCCCTGGTCACGAGCACCTTCTGGCCCGCGTGGTAGTACTCCGAGGAGAACGCGATGGTCTCCCAGCGCTCGCAGTTGATCGTGAACGCCCGGGCGACGATGTCCACCTCGCCGTTCTCCAGGGCCTCGAGCCGCTGACCGGACGTGATGACACGGAACTGGAGCCGGTTCGGGTCGCCGAAGAGCGCGGTCGACACCTGGTGCAGCACGTCGATGTCGAAGCCCTCGATCTGCCCCGTCAGGGGGTTGCGGGCACCGAGCTGGAGGGTGTCGGCGGAGACGCCCACGACGAGCGAGCCGCGGTCGCGGATCGCCGCCATGGTGCTGCCTGCGGGTAGCGCACCGGGTCCCGGCAGCGGGCCGTCGGGCGCGTAGGACGCGACCGGGTTCTCGCACGCCGCGGCAGCCGAGACGGTGCTGCCGGCCGGGCCGCTGCCGGCCGCTGCGCTGCCCGCGGTGCCGACGACCGAGGCCACGGACGCACCCGCGGACGGTCCGGCGTCGGGCGTGGCGCAGCCGGCCAGGACCAGGGCGCCCGAGACCCCCAGCGCCACCAGGGCGCCCAGGCGCCCGCTCTTGCGGAAGGTCGTGGTGATCACCGGTACTCCTCCAGTCGGACGTTCAGGCCGCGCCAGGCGAGGACCGCCGCGACGAGGCCCGCGGCCAGCAGCAGCCAGCCCGCGAGGGCGGACTTCGTGCCTGCCGAGGCGAGGTCGGCCTGCGTGGCCCTGATGTTGTCGGTGATGTCGTTCGTGACGGACTGGGAGAAGGCCGCGAACGCGGCGTTCGGGCTGCCCTCGGCAGAGCTCGTCGCGAGCGCGACCGCCCCGTCCCAGTCGCCCGCGTCGTCGAGCGCGCGGATCGCCTGGTGCTGCGTGACCCAGTCGCCCAGGTGTCCGGCCGCGGTCCCGTCGAGGACCCCGGCAGCCCCCGCGTCGTCGAGGCGCTGCGTCGCGTCGGCCGTGAGCTCGACGAACGACTCCTCGTACGCCTGGCCCGAGCCGCGCTTGATGAGCGTGAAGCTCTCCATGGCCTTGGCGTCGTTCGCCTCCGAGTACGCGGTCGACGCCGCGAGCGTCGCCGCGTACGGTCCGTCGCGGACCGCGGCGGCCGCGCCGTTGGTCTGGCTCAGCAGGACCGCACCCACGACCCCGACGACCAGCACGACCGCGCTCGCCGCGAGCAGCCCCACGTTGAGCACGCGGTGCGTGCGCTTGGCCAGCCACACCTGCGTCGCGACGAGCAGCGCCAGGCACAGGACGCCTGCCGCGAGGATCCACAGCGCGTTGCGCACCATCGACAGGTCGGACGCCACACGGTCGGCGTTGTCGTCCACGAGCGTCGTGAGCGTCGGCAGGATCTCGTCGCGCAGCAGCGTCGAGGCCTGGTCCAGGTAGGCCGACCCCACCGGGAAGCCCTGGCGGTTGTTCGCGCGCGCCTGCTCGATCAGGCCCGTGTAGACCGCGACCTGCGAGGCGACCCGGCCGAGCTCGGTCGCGTCCGCGCTGTTGGACCCCGCGAGCTCGGCGATGCGGATCGAGGCGTTCGCGATCGCGTCGTCGTAGCGCTCGCGCTGGTCCACGGGCTCGAGGCCGCCGACCAGGAACGCGTTGGTCGCCGCGGCGTCCGCCACGACCAGGTTGTTGCGCACGTCCTGGACCCCCAGGAGCTGGCTCGTGTCCGCGCGGGCGTCGTCGAGCGCGATCCCCTGGACACGCGCGGCCTGGAAGCCGAGCGCGCCGAAGACGACCGCCGCGAGCACGCACAGCGCGAGCGCGATCCGCAGCTTGCCCGGCGATCGACGCAGCGCGCTGCGCACCCCCGCGCGGCGGGCGGCCCGCTCCTCGGCCTGCGTGGCGGCGGGTGCGCCCGGGGGCGTGGCGGGCTGCCCGGGGTAGGAGGGCTGGACGGCCCGACCGGGCGCCGGGGCGGACCCGGGCGGCGGCGTCAGGGTCTGGCTCATGCAGGCTCCTCCTGAGGGGAGACGGTCGGGTTCTCGGGCAGGTCTTCCGGCAGGTCTTCCGGCAGGTCTTCGGGCTCGGCCAGGATGCCGGCCGAGCCCTCGGCGGCGGTCCCGTCCTCGGGCAGCAGGTCCTCGGGCAGGAGCCGGCGCAGCTCGTCGAGCGTGGGCTCCGGGGTGTCCTTGAGGCGCCACGCGTGGCGCGCGATGGCCGCGTCCAGGACGTTGCGCGCGTGGCGACCGTTGCCGAACCCCTCGGTGCGCGGCACGAGCGAGACCAACTCCTCGAACCGGTCGAGGGTCTCGGGCAGCGCCTCGAAGTCCGCAGAGGTCGCCATGCGCTCGAAGATGCCGCGCAGCTCGCCGTCCGAGTAGTCGTCGAACGTGATGGTCGTGGAGAAGCGTGACTCGAGGCCGGGGTTGGTCGCGATGAACCCGGCCATGGGGCCGGGGTACCCCGCGACGATCACCACGAGGTCGTCGCGGTGGTCCTCCATGTCCTTGACGAGCGTGTTGACGGCCTCGGCGCCGTACTGGTCCTCCGCGAGGCCGTACGCCTCGTCGATGAACAGCACGCCGCCGATCGCGGTCGCCACGACCTCGGACGTCTTGACGGCCGTCTGCCCCAGGTAGCCGGCGACGAGCTCGGAGCGGTCGACCTCGACCAGGTGCCCCTTGCTGAGCAGCCCGAGCGCGCGGTAGATGCCCGCGACGAGGCGTCCGACGGTCGTCTTGCCCGTGCCCGGGTTGCCGAGGAACACGAGGTGGCGCGTGAGCGTGGGCGTGGTCAGGCCCGCGGCCGTGCGCAGCTTCTCGACGCGCAGGAGCTCGGTCTGCTGGCGGATCTCGTGCTTGACCCGGTCGAGCCCGATCAGCGCGTCGAGCTCGGCCAGGAGCTCCTCGAGCGAGCGGGGCGGCTCGGTCTCGGTCTCCTTCTCGGCGGGGGAGTCGCCCGTGGTCGCGCTCTGCGCGCCGCCGGTGGTCGCACCGTCCACGCTGCCCGACGGCGTCGCGTGCGTCGCGGGGCCTGCGTCGCCCGGGGTACGCGCCCCCAGCGCGTCGAGGATCGCGTCGACCGTCGGGACGACGTCCTGCGCCGGAGGACGCAGGCCGCCCGCGCCGACGAGAGAGCCCAGGTCGAACGGGTTCGACGCGCTCGGGAGGGTCGGGTCGAACGACGGCGTCGGGAAGTGGACAGGAGTGCCCTGCGGCCGGGCGGCGCGCGGTGGGGCCGTGTGCGGCTGGGCCGCGGCGCGCTGCACGGCCGTCGTGGACGCGGCGTTCGCCGAGGACGAGAGCCCGGGGGAGCCCAGCGCACCGGCCGCGGAGATCACGGCCGCGAGGGCCTCTGCATACGCGGCGGCATGCTCCGAGCCCGCGACGACGAGGGCCGTGAGCTGGTCGGTCGGGGCCGAGCGCCACCGCCGGCCCCGCTGCGCGGCCTCGAAGAACGCCGTGAAGTCGCCCGGGTCACGCCCCACGGCCTCGAGCCACGCGGGAGCCGCGCCCGTGGACGACTCGGCCACCGCGGCGGCGAGCCGCTCGCCCTCGTGCGCGACGTCGTCGGGCACGAGGCCCGCACCGCGACCCACTGCGACGAGCGCCTCGATGCTCCGTGCGAGCGCCCCCTGGCGCGCGGCGCTCACGGCCGTTCCAACCCGCCCGGGCTGCCCGGTGCCTGAGGCTGGGCCGTGCCCGTCCCGGCGTCGGGCGCGAGCGCGATCGAGGAGGACTGGAACTTCTCCGCGAGGAACTGACCGTGCGCCACGAGGGCCGCGGCGTCCGCGCGCGAGACCGCGTCCGAGATCTTGTCGAGCGTCACGCCCAGCAGGTCGAGCTGGTCGCACAGGATCATGAGCGACGTCTTGCCGCGGTTGACCGCGCGGGTGTCCGCGAAGTCGCGCGGCAGGCGCAGGTAGCCGCCCACGGCCTCCGGCAGGTAGCTCGTGGCCGTCGCGACGACCGTGTGCGCCTGCGCGCTGCCGCCACCCAGGCGGTCCAGGCGCGGGGCCATGTCGTCGACCGTCCTCGCGATCCGGTTCACGCGCGCCGTGACCGCGGGCGGGACCCGGCCGTCGATCTGCGCCTGCACGGCGTCGACCGAGGCGAGGATGTCCGCGCTCGTGGGTGCCGGCGGCAGCACGGGGACCTCCGGCGGGCGACTGCGCCCGCCGCCGAACAGGTTCTGGAACCAGCCCATGGCGTCCGGGTCAGACCTTCCCGAGGTCGAGCGCGCCCGAGGCCGCACCCGACTGGTCACCCTGGGCCACACGGTCCAGGTACTCGCGGGCCTTGGTCGTCTCGGTCTCCAGGACGCCGATGGTCTGCGCCATCGAGTCCAGCGCCTGGACCTTGAACGTCGAGATCGAGTCCATGGTCGCGTAGATGTTCTGGAACGCGGCCTGGAGCTGGGGGAGGCCGACCGTGGCGCTCGCAGCCTGCGCCTGGATGGTCGCCGACTGGTCCGCGAGCATCTTCGACGTCGAGGCGATCATGTTCGACGTCGTCGTGTTGAGCGCCGTGATCTGGTCCAGGACGAGCTTCTGGTTGGCGAGCGCCTGGGCCACGATGACGGCCGTGCGCAGCGCCGAGACGGTCGTGGTGGTCGCGCGGTCGACGCCCTTGATGAGCTCGACGTTGTTCTTGATGACGATGTCGATCGCGAGGTACCCCTGGATGGACACGGCGAGCTGCGTCAGGAGGTCCTGGTGCTTCTGGCGCACGTAGAACAGCACGTCCTCGCGCAGCGCCTTGGCCTTCTCCGGGTCCGTCGCGTCGAGCTCGGCGGTCTTCGCGGAGAGCTGCGCGTCGAGGCGCTCGGCCACGTAGATGTACTGGTTGAGGCGCGCCATGGTGTCCCACAGGTGCTGCTTCTCGAGATTGAGCGCGGCGTTGTCCTTGCGGAGCTCGTCCTGGCCGTCGTAGAGCGCGCGGATGATCGCGTTGAGGTGGCCCTGCGCGCTCTCGTACCGGCGGAAGTAGTCCGTCAGCTTGTCACCGAAGGGGATGAAGCCGAGGAGCTTGCGGCCCATGCTCGCCTCGGACGGGTCGAGGTTCTCGACCGTGCGGCGCAGCTCCAGGAGCGTGCTGCCCACCTTGGAGCCCTCCGACAGCCCGCCCTCCTTGAGCGCGCGCACGGGCGTGGCCAGCAGGCGGTTCGAGGCGTCGGCGGCGGTGCGGATGTCCTGGTCGCCCATGGTGCGCACGTCGTTCGCCTTGGCCGCGAACTCGGGCGAGCGCGCGTCGGAGGCCATGAGCGCGTCGAGGTAGGACGTGACCTTCTGGTCCAGACCGGGGATCGCGGCCTCGTCGACGCGCGGAGCCATCGCGGGGGCCTGCGTGGTCGCGACGGGCTTCACGGGCTCGGGCGCGGAGAGCACCAGGTGCTCGGTCGCGGCGGGGGGCTGGAGCGGTGCTGCCTCGGTCATCGTGATCCTTCGCTCGTCTTGGACCGGGGTCGGTGCGAGACCACCCCTGGAACCCGGCGAACCGGGCAAGCCGGTCGACCGGCCGGTCCGGGGAGTATATCCGCGACAGGTGGCCGGTTCTTTACTCTTTCACGCCCCGGGAGAGGAGAGAACTCCCCATGCCAGGATTCTCGGCATGAGCACCCCGATCACGGTCCACGTCCGCGGCAGCAACCAGGCGGGCCGCCCCCTCCTGCTGCTGCTCCACGGGTTCGGCTCGCACGAGCACGACCTGCCCGCGATCGCCGGTCATCTTCACCCGGTCTGGGACTGGGCGTCGCTGCGCGCGCCCCTCGACGCGGGCAACGGCGGGTTCTCGTGGTTCCCGCTGGGCGTGCCGGGACGCCCCGACCCGGCACCCGTCGCGGAGTCCACCGAGGCGGTGCTCGCGTGGCTCGACGCGAACGTGACCCCCGGGACGGTCGTCGTGCCCGTGGGCTTCTCGCAGGGCGGCCTGATGGCAACCCAGCTCCTGCGCACCGCACCCGAGCGCTTCGCCGCGGGGGTCGTGCTCTCGGGCTTCGTGCTCGACGCGGTGCTGCCCGGTGACGAGGCGCTCGCGGAACGGCGGCCGGCCGTCTTCTTCGGGCACGGCGACGCGGACCGGGTCATCTCGGCCGACGCGACGGCGCGGACCTCGGCCTGGCTGCCGCGGTTCACCGCCGTGACCGACGTCGAGTACTCGGGGCTGCCGCACTCGATCAGCGCCGAGGAGCTCGCCGACGTGTCGGTGTTCCTGGACGGGGTGCTCGAAGGCGCCGGGCTCGGGGGCTGACGCCTCCTTCCGCCGGGGGCGCACCCTCTCCTGGGGGGCACCAGGGGCTGGGGGCGGGGTGGTGTTGCCGCAGAGTGCCAACAATTGTTGTCAGTTATGGGCACGGCCCCCGACCCGAACAGTTCACGCTCAGCCGACCACGGAAGCGCTGCCCGTCACCGGACCGCCACGACGGGCCGGGACGCCGCCCACAGCGGAGCGGTCGGCACCGCGGTCCCGACGGCGGAGATCGCCTGGGCGACGACGGCTAGCGGTACCACTCCTCGTCGATCGACGAGAGCCTCGACGGCAGCACCCGGTCACCCAGCCCGTAGAACTGCTGGAAGCTCATGATGAGCGGGCGCCACCGGTCGGGGTCGATCCGGTGGGCCGAGCCCGCGAGCCGGATCGACTCGTGCACGTGCACCCGCGTGACCGCGATCTCGACCGCGAGGATGCTCCCCGCCGCGACCGGGTCGTCGCCGCGCAACGGATGAGCGTCCACCACGTGACCCTCGAGCTGCACCGGGCACTCGCCCGCCCTCGGCGCCGACACCGTGTCCGACGCGACGGGCGTCAGGCCCGCGCGCCCGAACTTGTCCGGCTCGTACCGGTACCCCACGGACGACTTGCGCGCCGAGACCGGGTCGCGGCCCGTCGTGAGCGCGATCCGGTCGACCGCCGAGACCTGCTCGACCGAGGGGAGGTTGAGGACGACCTCGCCCGTCTCCCGAAGGTTGATCGCCGTCTGCGACCTGGCCCCCACCCCGATCACCGCGGTGTGGCCCAACCAGAAGATCGACGACAGCGGGGCGAGGTTGGGCCGTCCGTCGTCGCCGACGGTGCTGACGAGGACCACCGGGGTCCCGAAGTAGAGGATGGACGGGTCGATCGTGACGTGCTCGGTGCTCTGGACGGCCAGCATGGGAGTACCTCCGCGACGGGTGGACGGGCTCGTCCTGAAGACGGAGCGGGCCACCGGGACGTGAGGTCGTGGTCAGGAGAGCGGACGGCTCGGGGAGGCGTCCACCGCTGGGCCCGCACGGCCACGCCACCGACGAGCGAGGACCGGCCCCCTTGGGGTGTCCGCCCCGTCGGGCATGCTCTGCACATGAGCTTCGACATCTTCGTCCAACGGTTCGTCGACGGTGACGCAGGACAGGTCGACGTCGGGGCGCTCGCCGCACTGATCGAGCCTCTGGTCTCTCGCCAGGAGCTCGAGGCGGGGTACGTCGAGCTCTCGTTCCCCGACGGCCGGGCGGACCTGTACGGAGTGCGGGACCTGAGCCGTGGATTCATGGTCAACCACGTCGGGGGCAGGGCCGCCTGGGACTTCCTCGTGGCGGCGGCGAGCACCTGCGGGCTCACGATCATGCTCGGTGGGCTCGTGGTCGTTGCCGACCCCAGCCTGCTGGACGACCTGCCCGAGGGCCTCGCGGACGAGGCGCGGGTGGTCGCGAGCGGGGCGGAGCTGGTGGGGCTCCTCGGGGAGGCGCAGGGGTGCCCCGAGCAGGACTCGAACCTGCAACCTACGGATTAGAAGGCCGTTGCTCTATCCATTGAGCTATCGGGGCGCGGGGACCATCGTAGTGGGAACCGGCCGTGACCTGCGCGCACGCGCGCGAGGACGACGTGTCGCACACCACCTCCTCTCGGCCGCGCGTCCCCGGCCAGCCAACTCACCCGCCCCGGCCGCAGTCCGTCACCCGGTCATCGGCGCGCGCGTTTGGCATCGCCTCGGTAACCACAGAAGATGAACGGGTGACGACCCGACATGCTGCCGACCCTGCCTCGCGGGCCCTTTCCGCCTCGGGCAGGACGCCCGGCAACACGCCTGGCAACGCCCCCGAGGAGATCGGGACGACCGTCTACGACGTGGGCCGGGACCTACGTCGTGACGTCGCCGACGCCCGCCTGCCGCTGGACCTCGACGGGGCCGCAGACGCGGAGGAGGCTCGCAAGCGCCTCCTGAACCAGCTCGACGAGCACCTGCTGCCCCGGCTCAAGGAGCTGTCCTCGCCTGCGGTGGTCGTGATCGCCGGGTCGACGGGCGCGGGCAAGTCGACCCTGTACAACTCGCTGCTGGGCGAGGAGGTCTCCACGGCGGGGGTCCTGCGCCCGACGACCCGTGAGCCCGTCTTCGCCTACAACCCGCTCGACGTCGACGTCCTGGTCCACAGCCCGACGACGGCCATGTCGCGCGTCGTCGAGCACGACGGCGTGCCGCGCGGCACGGCGCTGCTGGACGCCCCGGACCTGGACTCGCTCCTCGCGGAGAACCGGTCGACCGCTGCGCAGCTGCTCGAGGCCGCGGACCTGTGGCTGTTCGTGACCACGGCGGCCCGCTACGGCGACGCCCTGCCCTGGGTCGCGCTGGGTCAGGCCATGGAGCGCGGCGCGAGCGTCGCGATGGTGCTCAACCGCGTCCCGCAGCACAACCTGACGACGATCCGTGGCGACCTGCTGGCCCGCCTGCGCGAGCACGGCATGGAGGGCGTCCCGCTGTTCGTGATCCCTGACGTGGGTCCGCACGAGGGCATGCTCGACCCTGCGACGGTCGCGCCCATCGCGCGCTGGTTGACGATGCTCGCGGGCCCGGACCGTTCGCGCGCCGTGATCGTGCGCACGCTCAAGGGGTCGCTCGCGGCGCTGCCCGCATGGGTCACGGGCATCGCGGGCGCCGTGCAGGAGCAGGTCGAGGCCGCGGAGGTCCTGCGCGAGACGATCGACCGTGCCCTGCCGGGTGCCGAGGCCTCGGCCCGTGCGTCCGTCGCCTCGGGCGTCGTGGCGGAGGGGTCGGTCGCCTCGCGCTGGGCCCAGCTCGCGGGTGCGGAGAAGATCGACCGCGTCAAGGTCCGCCACGGCCTGGCCCGTTCGACCAAGCGTCGGGGGCGCTCGCGCGAGGTCGCGCTCGAACCGCTGCTCGACGAGGTGCGCGCCGCAGCGACCCGTACTCTCGTCGCCGCGGGCGCGACCGCGGACGACGCCCTGCGGGTCGCGCTCTCGGGACCTACGGCCCCTCCCGGTGGCCCGGCCTTCGCGCCCGAGCACGGTGACCCGGTCCGTGAGGCAGCACGTGAGCAGGCCGCGGCGACGCAGGTCCACGAGTGGGTCGCGGTCGCCGACCGTGCCGTCGAGGCCCTGCGCGGCATCGACGAGCCCGGCATCGCGCCGCAGGAGACCGCCGAGACGCGCCGGGCCGAGGCCGCGGGCAAGGCGTTCGGGCCCACGGGCCTGGCGGCTCTCCTCCTCACGGCCGCCGCAGGGTCCGACGACGCCGCGCGCCTCGTGCGCAGCCTGCTCGGCGACGCGGGGGACGCGTCGGTCGCGACCCTCGCGTCGGACCTCGCGGACCGCGCCGCGACCATGGTGGCCCGCGAGTCCCTCGACCTGCACGAACGCCTCGACGTCCCCGCCCTCGCACCGGATGCCGCCGTCGGGCTGCGCCTGCGCCTCGCCGAGCTCAGGAGGCTCTCATGACGTCCCACGACACCCAGCTCAGGTCCCGCACGGACGACCTCGCCAAGGCCCTGGACCTCGCGGGCGACCGGCTCGACCCCGAGGTCGCGGCTCGGATCCGGACCGCGATCGACGGGGTGCGCGAGCGTCTGGCGCTCGGCGTGGACCATACGGTCGTGGCGCTCGCGGGCGGCACGGGCTCCGGCAAGTCGAGCCTGTTCAACCGCATCTCGCGCCTCAACTTCGCGGACGTGGGTGCCAAGCGGCCCACGACGGCCCGCATCACGGCGTGCTCGTGGAGCGACCAGGCGACGGCGTTGCTGGACTGGCTGGAGGTCGACCCCGAGCGCCGGATCACGCGCGGCAGCGAGCTCGACGGCGACGCCGAGCAGGGTCTGGAGGGCCTGGTCCTGCTGGACCTGCCGGACCACGACTCGATCGAGCCCGCGCACCAGGAGGTCGTCAACCGCGTCCTGCCGCTCGTGGACCTGCTCGTGTGGGTCGTGGACCCGCAGAAGTACGCCGACGACGCGCTGCACTCGGGCTACCTGCAGAAGTCGGTCGGGCTCGAGGCGTCGATGGTCGTGGCGCTCAACCAGATCGACACGGTGCCCACGACGCAGCGCGGGAACCTGGTCGCGGACATGGGCCGCCTCCTGGAGGAGGACGGCCTCTCGGGTGTGTACGTGACCATGGTCTCGGCACGCACGGGCGAGGGCCTGGGGCAGGTGCGCGAGCTCCTGGAGCAGGCTGTGGCGCGCCGGAGCGTGGCCGCGAGCCGTGTCGCGGGCGAGCTCGACCGCGCCGGCGCGCTGCTGCTCGAGGAGACCCCGGGCGAGGTGCCGTGGACGATGAGCACCGCGGTCGAGGAGGAGGTCGTCGCCATCGGCGAGGCCACGGGCCTGGCGGCCGTCGCGGGGCAGGTCGCGGCAGCGGTGCGCAACGGGTACGGGCGCCCCGAGTTCGCCCCGCCGCAGGCCGACGCCGTCGCGCTGTCACGCAGCCGGTGGATCGCGCGCGCGGGCAAGGCGCTGCGCCCGGGCTGGAAGCGTGCGCTGGACGAGGCCGTGGCGCCTGCGGACCGGCTCGTCGAGGACACCCAGCGCGCGCTGTCGAAGGTCTCGCTCGACACCCGCGGGCCGTCCTCGGCTCGGGCGACGCGGGTCACGGCGCTCGTGGCGATCGGCGTCGCGGTGGTCACGGGAGCTCTCGCGATCCTCAGCTCGCTGGGGGTGCTGGACCTGGACAGGGCGATCGTCGCGACGTCCGCGATCGTGGCCGGGGCCGCGGTCCTGGTCGCCCTGGGGTTCTTCCTCGCGGGGGTCCAGATCCGCCGCACGCTGGCGCGCCGCCGCGAGGCGACGGTGCTGGCGTCGGGGCGCGGCGCCGTCGAACGCGTGGTCCAGGAGACCATGGGCAAGCCCACGCAGAAGCTCCTCGACGAGCACCGCAGGGTCCGCGAGCTGGCGCAGTCGGCGCGCGAGACGGGCAAGGAGCTGCCGCTCACCGGGCCTCTGACGTTGCCCACAGGCAAGGATCTGGGCGACGCGTCCACAGGAGCCCCCTCGGCCCAGGACACCGCGACGCGCGAACCGTCAGCCTGAGTGCGCGGTCGGCACCAGGCCGACCCCGCACCCAGGAGGAACGATGGGCAACGACGTCACGGTGACGCTGGCAGGCTTCATGGGCACGACTCCCAAGCTCTTCACGTCCCCGACCGGCAACGACTTCACGAGCTTTCGCATCGCGAGCACCACGCGCTACCTCGACCGCTCGCGCGGCGAGTGGGTCGACGGGCGGACCATCTGGTTCACGGTCAAGGCGTGGCGGGCCATGGCGCAGAACGTCGCGGCGTCGCTGCGCAAGGGCGACGCGGTCGTGGTCACGGGCCGCCTCGCGGTCGACGAGTGGACCAGCCCCGAGGGTCCGCGCACCAACCTCGTGATCGAGGCGAGCGCGCTCGGCCCGGACCTGACGCGCGGTCGTGCGCAGTTCCAGCACACGGTCCATCGCACGGCCCAGCCCGACGGCGTCACCGACGCCCCGGCGTCCGGGTCGCCCGGGGGCGCTCCGGGCTCGGGGGCCACGGGGGCCGGTGGGCGCTCGGGCGGTCTGGACGAGGGACCGGGCGACGGCACCGCGTGGGACCTGGGCCGGCCGGGGGAGCCGTTCCCCGAGGACGACGACGCCGAGCACGGCCTGGTGGACGACGCGCTGGGGGAGCGAGGCTCGGGTGCCGACCACGCGGGCCTCACCGACGAGAAGGCCGAGGCCGACGACGACGGCGAGGGCCTGCTGACCGGCGAGCTCCTGGCGACGCGCTGAGGCCCGACCGCGTAGGCTGGGGGGTCGAAGACGCCCGCCCCACCGGGGGCCACCCCGGGTCCGGGGCGGGCGCACAGCATCCCGCGAGCGATCGAACGGTGGAACAGAGCCAGTGGCTGAGTTCATCTACTCCATGTACAAGGCGCGCAAGGCGCACGGTGACAAGGTCATCCTCGACGACGTCACCCTGAACTTCCTTCCCGGGGCCAAGATCGGTGTGGTCGGCCCCAACGGTGCCGGCAAGTCCACGATCCTGAAGATCATGGCCGGCCTCGAGCAGCCCTCGAACGGCGACGCCCGGCTCTCGCCGGGCTACTCGGTCGGCATCCTGCTGCAGGAGCCGCCGCTGAACGAGGAGAAGACGGTCCTCGGCAACGTCGAGGAGGGCGTGGCCGAGATCAAGGGCAAGCTCGACCGCTTCAACGAGATCTCGGCGCTCATGGCCGAGCCGGACGCGGACTTCGACGCGCTGCTCGCCGAGATGGGCACCCTGCAGGAGGCCATCGACGCGGCCGACGCGTGGGACCTCGACTCGCAGCTCGAGCAGGCCATGGACGCGCTGCGCTGCCCGCCGCCGGACGCCGACGTGTCGGTGCTCTCGGGCGGTGAGCGCCGCCGTGTGGCACTGTGCAAGCTCCTCCTCGAGAAGCCCGACCTCCTGCTCCTCGACGAGCCCACCAACCACCTGGACGCCGAGTCGGTCCTGTGGCTCGAGCAGCACCTCGCGTCCTACCCCGGCGCGATCCTCGCCGTGACCCACGACCGCTACTTCCTCGACCACGTCGCGGAGTGGATCTGCGAGGTCGACCGCGGTCGCCTGTACCCCTATGAGGGCAACTACTCCACGTATCTGGAGAAGAAGCAGGAGCGCCTGGCGATCCAGGGCAAGAAGGACCAGAAGCTCGCGAAGCGCCTGAAGGACGAGCTCGAGTGGGTCCGCTCCAACGCGAAGGGCCGCCAGACCAAGTCGAAGGCGCGTCTGGCGCGCTACGAGGAGATGGCTGCCGAGGCGGACCGCACCAGGAAGCTGGACTTCGAGGAGATCCAGATCCCGCCGGGCCCGCGCCTGGGCTCGGTCGTCCTGGAGGCTCAGAACCTGCAGAAGGGCTTCGACGGCCGCCGGCTCATCGACGGGCTCAGCTTCACGCTGCCGCGCAACGGCATCGTCGGCGTGATCGGCCCCAACGGCGTCGGCAAGACGACCCTCTTCAAGACGATCGTGGGCCTCGAGCCCCTCGACGGCGGCGACCTGAAGGTCGGCGAGACCGTGTCGATCTCCTACGTCGACCAGTCGCGCGGCGGGATCGACCCCAAGAAGACGCTGTTCGAGGTCGTCTCGGACGGGCTCGACTTCATCAAGGTCGGCAACGTCGAGATGCCTTCGCGCGCGTACGTCGCGGCGTTCGGCTTCAAGGGTCCGGACCAGCAGAAGCCGGCCGGCGTGCTCTCGGGCGGTGAGCGCAACCGTCTGAACCTCGCGCTGACCCTCAAGCAGGGTGGAAACCTCCTGCTGCTCGACGAGCCCACCAACGACCTGGACGTCGAGACGCTGGGCTCGCTCGAGAACGCACTGCTCGAGTTCCCGGGCTGCGCCGTCGTGGTCTCGCACGACCGGTGGTTCCTCGACCGCGTCGCGACGCACATCCTCGCGTACGAGGGCACCGAGGAGGACCCGGCGAACTGGTACTGGTTCGAGGGCAACTTCGCCTCGTACGAGGAGAACAAGATCGGCCGCCTCGGTGCCGACGCGGCGCGCCCGCACCGCGTCACGTACCGCAAGCTGACGCGCGACTGACCAGCGCACGACCGGTGCTCGTCCCCTGACGGACGGCACCGCGACCGAAGGGCCCCGGCGAGCTGCGCCGGGGCCCTTCGGCGTCCCGGCGCGCTCACCGGTCGCTCGGGCGCCGCGTCCGGCAGACTGAGGCCCATGACCCTCCCGAGCGACGACGTCGCCCCGTCCGTCGGCGGCGCCCCTGACGGCGGCCTTCCCGACGGCGCAGACGACCGCTCCGACGAGGCCGGCTCCGTCGGGCGGGGCCTCGACGAGGCCGGTCACGGTCGCCACGTCGCCGAGGACGACCCGGTCGTGGGGCATGCCGCGCGCACGGCGCAGGGTACCGACGAGCTCGTCGCGGCCCTCGACGTGCTGCGGGGCGAGCTCACCGCGCAGCGCCTGCCTCTCGTGACGCCGGGGGTCGAGGAGGACCGGCGGACGCTCGCCCTCGCGGTCGACCAGCTCGACGACTACCTCCTCCCGCGCCTGCGGTCGAGGTCCGCGCCGCTGCTCGTGGTGGTGGGCGGCTCGACGGGGGCGGGCAAGTCGACGCTCGTGAACTCGGTCCTGGGGGAGAGGGTCACGGTCCCGGGGGTCCTGCGGCCCACGACCCGCTCGCCCGTGCTGGTGCACCACCCGCTCGACGTCCGCTGGTTCAGCACGGACCGCATCCTGCCGGGGCTCGCACGCGTCACGGGTCCCGCGGACCACGGGGCGGCCGAGGGATCGCACCGGTCCGTCCGGCTGGTCGGGTCCGAGGTCCTGCCGCAGGGCCTCGCGCTCCTCGACGCCCCGGACGTCGACTCGGTCGTGGTCGAGAACCGCGAGCTCGCGGCGCAGCTCCTGGGTGCCGCGGACCTGTGGCTCTTCGTGACCACGGCCGCGCGCTACGCCGACGCGGTGCCGTGGGACCTGCTCGTCGAGGCGGCGACCCGGCGCGCGCAGGTCGCGCTCGTCCTGGACCGCGTCGACCCGGGGGCGGAGGCCGTCGGCGCGGACCTCCAGCGTCTGGCCTCCGAGAACGGTCTGGGCGACGCGCCGATCTTCCTCGTGCCCGAGGCTCCGCTCACGGACGGTCTGCTGCCCGAGACCGCGGTCGGGGAGATCTCGCGCTGGCTGACCGCGCTCGGCGGCGACGCGGGCGCGCGCTCGGCCGTGATCGACGCGACGCGCGACGGCGTGGTCGACGACCTGGTGCGGCGTGCGCTGCGGCTCGCGGGCGCGGTCGACGTGCAGCACGAGGCCGACGACCACCTGAGGTCCGCGGTCGACGCGGCCTACGACGACGCGCGGCGCACGGTCCTGGCCGCGACGAGCGACGGTGCCATGCTGCGCGGTGAGGTCCTCGCGCGCTGGCAGGACTTCGTGGGTACGGGCGAGTTCTTCCGGGCGGTCGAGCAGAAGGTCGGCTCGGTGCGCGACGCGATCGGCGGGTTCTTCCGCGGCAAGGGCCGCAAGGTCCCGGGTGTCGAGGAGGCGATCTCGCACGGCCTGGAGTCCGTGGTGCTCGACGCCGCGGAGGAGGCCGCCGAACGTGCGTACCGCGCGTGGCGTGCCGACCCGGCCGGCTCCGCACTGCTCGACGGGCTCGACCTGTCCCGCGCCTCGGCCTCGTTGCGCGCCCGGGTCGCGGAGGAGATCCGGGGCTGGCAGTCCGACGTCCTGGCGCTCGTGGGCGAGCAGGCCGCGGCCCGGCGCGGCAAGGCGAGGGCGCTGTCGTTCGGTCTCAACGGGCTGGGCGTGGCGCTCATGATCCTCGTGTTCGCCTCGACGGGCGGCATCACCGGGGCGGAGATCGGCATCGCGGGCGGGACCGCGGTGCTCGCGCAGAAGCTCCTGGAGGCCGTGTTCGGGGACGACGCGGTCCGCCGCCTGACCCGCACCGCGCAGGACCGGCTCGTGGACCGCGTCACGGCAGTCCTCGACGGCGAGGCCCGGCGCTACACGTCGCAGCTCGACGCGCTCGGCACGGGGGACACGACGGGCGCCGCTCTCCGTGCCGCGGCGTACGACGTGCGCCAGGCCGCGCGGCGCGAGCAGAAGAGCCGCGACCGGGCGGGCGTGGCGGGAGAGGCGAGCGGCGTCGTCGGGCAGGCGGGCGCCCTGCGCGGCGCGCACACCCGTCCTGCGACCGCACCAGCGGCCCCGGACGACGCGGTGGCGACCGAGCGTCCCGGGTTCTGGCGCCGCCTGTTCGGCGCCCGCACGGACGAGCCGGGCGACGCCACCACCACCGGGGAAGAGCGCTGATGGCCCGCCTCGACCTCTCGGCGCGTGTCGCGGCGCTCGAGACCGCGGTCTCGGCCGGCACGGCGCGCCTGCCCGACGACCTTCTCGACGACGCGCGCGCCGTCCTCGCGCGGACCGCGGCGCGCAGCGCGCTGTCGGCCGAGCACACGGTCGTCGCGCTCGCGGGGTCCACCGGGTCCGGCAAGTCGTCGTTGTTCAACGCGATCGCGCGCGCGCCGCTCGCGCGTGCGGGCATCACGCGCCCGACGACGTCGCGCCCCCTGGCGGTCGTCTGGGGGCCGGGCGCGGACCCCCTCCTGAGCTGGCTCGAGGTGGGCGACCGGCACCATGCCGCGGATCGTGCGGCCGTGGCCACCGACGGGCTCGTGCTGCTGGACCTGCCGGACCACGACTCGGTCGTGACCGAGCACCGGGCGGTCGCCGAGCGCCTGGTCGAGCGCGTCGACCTGCTGGTGTGGGTCGTCGACCCCCAGAAGTACGCGGACGCGGCACTCCACGAGAGGTACCTGCGCCCGCTCGCCGGGCACGGGGACGTCGTCGTGGTCGTGCTCAACCAGATCGACCGGCTGACGCCCGAGGAGGCGACCGCGTGCCTCGCGGACCTGCGCCGGCTCGTGGCCGAGGACGGCCTGGCCGCCGCGCGGGTGCTGGGCGTCTCGGCGACCACGGGGCAGGGGATCGACGAGCTCGACGCGCTCCTGGACCGCGCGGCGGCCCGCCGGGAGGCCGCGGTCGCGCGCATGGCCGCGGACGTGCGCGGCGTCGCGAGGCGGATCGCGGACGCGTGCGGCGACACGGTGCCCGCGCGTTCGCAGGACGCGGCACGGGCCCGCCTCGTGGACACCCTCGAGGCCGCGGCCGGGGTGCCCACCGTGGTCGACGCCGTGCGGGGATCGGCGAACCGCCGCGCACGCGCCGCGACCGGGTGGCCTCCCACGCGGTGGATCGGGCGGCTGCGGGTGGACCCGCTGCGGCGCCTGGGCCTCACGCGCGGCACGGACCGGCCGGACCTGGCGCGCACGTCGATCCCGCGGACCTCGCCCACGGTCGCGGCCCGCGCGCAGGTCGCGGTCCGCGAGTACGTCTCGACCATGACGGCCGGGGCCCCGCAGGACTGGGTGCTCGCGGCGCGGGCGAGCGTGACCGACAGCACGGGGGGCCTGGCGGACGCGCTCGACCAGGCCGTCGCGGGCACCGAGCTCGAGGCCACGCGCCGCCCGCGCTGGTGGGGCGTCGTGAGCTTCCTGCAGTGGGTCGTGCTGGGGGCGCTGGTCGCGGGGCTCGCGTGGCTGGGGGTGCTCGCGGTGCTCGCCTACCTCCAGCTCCCGGCCCCGGCGACCCCGGTGTGGCGGGGGATTCCCTGGCCGACGCTCCTGGCCCTGGGCGGGGTGGTGGTCGGCGTCGTGCTGGCCCTCGCGTCGCGCGTCGCGGGAGCGCTCGGTGCCCGACGGCGGGCGGCCCGCGCGCGCCGCAGGCTGCGGGAGAGCATCGGGGAGGTCGCGGGGCACCTCGTCTGGCTGCCCGTCGCGGAGGAGCTCTCGGCGCTCACGACCTGCCGCGTGGCCGCCCAGGTCGCGGCGACCTGAGGCGGGCGTAAGGTGACCCGGGTGCCTCCCCACCGATCTCCGGCGGACGAGAGGCGCGTGCCCCTCGCGAAGAAAGGACTTCCATGACCCGCCTGCACGTCCCCGTCGCCCTGCGCTGGTCCGACCTCGACGCCTATCAGCACGTCAACAACGTCGAGATGCTGCGGCTCCTGGAGGATGCCCGCATCACCGCGTTCTGGCGCCACCCCGAGGCCTCGATCGAGGAGAGCTGGCCCACGGCGGTCCTCGACACGGGACCGCACGCGACGTCGCACACCCTGGTCGCCCGGCAGGAGATCGAGTACCTGCGGCCCCTGGGGTTCACGCGGAGCCCGGTACGCGTCGAGATGTGGCTCGGGCACCTGGGCGGGGCGAGCCTCGAGGTCTGCTACGAGGTGCACACCGAGTGGCCGGACGGCGCCGAGCGCACGGGGCCCTCGATCGGCAGCAGGCCCTACGCCAAGGCAGCGACGACCATCGTGGTCGTGGACGCGGCGACGGGTGCCCCGCGACGCATCACCGAGCCCGAGCGCGCCGCCTGGCAGCCCTTCGTCGAGGAACCGCTCGAGTTCCGTCGTCGGGGGCGCTGAGGCGCTCGGCCGCGCCGCCGTCCTGCCCCGTCCGGACCCCCCGGTGAGACGTCCGCAGGTCCGGTGACGAACACGACCGTGACGGATGCCCCTGGTTGATGTCATGATGCGCGCGTGGACACCGTAGAGGTTGTGGGCGCCGACGTGGCCGTCGATGCCGGACCCGAAGACGTTCTGCCCGTTCTGCCCCGGTCCGCGGCGTCGGTCTCGGACGTCGAGGTCGAGCTCGGCGCCGTGGACTGGGCCGCCTACCAGGGGGCGTTCGGCGCGGCCGACGTGATCCCTGCCCTGGTACGCGCCGTGGTGGGGCCGGCGGGTGCCGAGCAGGACGAGGCACTGGACCTGCTGTGGCAGGTCGTGAACCACGAGGGAGCGCTCTACGAGGTCTCGGTGCCCGCGCTGCGCGTGCTCGCGGCCGTCGTCCGGGACGACCACCAGCCCGAGGACGTGCGCAGCGGGGTCGCGCTGCTCCTGCTGACGATGGGGGCAGCCCACCTGCCCGGCGAGCCCGCCGACCAGGTGGACCTCCAGCTCGAGGTGCTGCTCGCCGCGCAGGAGGTCCTGCCCGGCCTCGACGCGTCCTTCCTCCACGGTCCCGCGACGCTCCAGGTCGCGCTGCTCGCGTTCCAGGCCGTCACGGGAGAGGCCACGTCCGCCGCCGGCCGTGCCGCGATCGCACGGCTCGTCGCGGCCGACGAGCCGCTGCTCGCCGCGATCGCGTCCCTCACGTTCGACCTGGTCTCGGGCGCGGTCCCCGCGCGTGGTGCCGTGCACCGGCCCGGCGTGCTCGACGAGGACATCCGCGAGCTCATCGAGGACTACGCGGACCTGACGGACGTCACGCTCGCCGGGATGGTCGTCAGCGAGACCGCGTTCGCCCTCGTGGACCGGATGCTCACCGCGCTCGAGGAGTAGCGGTGGGCCGCCGGGCCTGCTCCTCCGTCCGGCGCGCAGCCTGCTCGGCAGCCTCGGCGATGTTCTTCTGCATGCCTCCGAAGACCACGCCGTGGAACGGCTTGACCGACCACCAGTAGGCCTGCCCGGCGAGGCCGTGGGGATGGAAGAGCGCCCGCTGCGCGAAGTAGCTCCGGCCCGGACCGGACGCTTCCTCGGGAGCGGGACCGACGTCGTCGGGCCCGGTGATCTCCTCGGCCGCCTCGTCGACGCGCAGCTCGAGCCACGCGAGACCCGGCAGCCGCATCTCGGCGCGCAGCAGCAGGCGCCGGCCGGGCTCGATGGCCTCGACCCGCCAGAAGTCCAGGACGTCGTCGACCACGAGCGTGCGTTCGTCGCGGCGCCCGCGGCGCAGGCCCGGCCCGCCCGAGAGCCGGTCGAGGAGGCCGCGCACCCGCCACGCGAGCGACCACGAGTACCAGCCGCGCTGCCCGCCGATCGACTCGATCACGGACCACAGGACGTCTGCCGGGGCGTCGACCACGCGTCGGCGCTCGTCGACGTAGAGCGAGCCACCCGCCCAGTCGGGATCGGAGGGCAGGGGGTCGCTCGGCGCCCCCTCGACCGCAGCCGACGACCACCGGGTGGTCACCTCCCCGTCGTGGATGCGCTCGAGCGCGAGCTCGACCGCGCGACGGAAGCCGATCAGCCCGCCGGGCGGGTCGGGGACGTACCGCGCGACGTCGTGCTCGTCGCACACGACCTCGTGGACCAGGGACTCGACGAGGGGCCGCGCGATGCTCGCGGGCACGGGCGTCACGAGCCCCACCCAGTGGCTCGACAGGCGCGGGGTCAGCACGGGGACGCTCACGATGAGCCGTCGAGGGAGGCCCGCGACCTGCGCGTAGCCCTGCATCATCTGCCGGTAGGTCAGGACGTCGGGTCCGCCGATGTCGAACGCGCGCGAGACGTCCGCGGGCATCGTCGCGCTACCGACCAGGTAGCGCAGCACGTCGCGGATCGCGATCGGCTGGATGCGGTTGTCGACCCAGCGCGGCGTCGTCATCGCGGGCAGGCGCTCGGTGAGGTAGCGCATCATCTCGAACGACGCCGAGCCCGAGCCGAGGATCACTGCGGCCTGGAGCACCGTCGTCGGGACGCCCGAGGCCAGCAGGATCTCGCCGACCTCCTTGCGCGAGGCCAGGTGCGGGGACAGGTCGGCGTCGTCGACGTCGGGGAACAGGCCGCCCAGGTAGACGATCCGCCCGACGCCCGCCTCGCGTGCCGCCCGGGCGAACGTCAGGGCCGTGCGGCGGTCGCGGGCCGCGAACGAGCGCCCCGTGCCGAGCGAGTGGATCAGGTAGTACGCGACGTCCGCGCCCTGCAGCGCCTCGCGGATCTGGTCGAGGTCGGACGCGTCGGCCTGCACGAGGTCCACGTGCTGGGCCCAGTCGCGTCCGGCCAGGCGTTCCGGGCGGCGGGCGACCGCGCGGACGCGGTGCCCGGCGTCCAGGAGCTCGGGTACCAGGCGGCCGCCGACGTAGCCCGTCACCCCCGTGACGGCGACGGTCAGCGGGGTGGGCCCGGAAGGGGCGGTGGGTCCGTCGGCAGGGGCGGTCACGGAGGGCGGGGGAGCGGCGGCGTCGGCTGGAGTCATGATGCTCCCCATGGTGACCCGGGGGGCGGCCGCTCGCGACCGGCCGTCTCCCGGACCTGCTCCGGAGGTCTCGCGTCAGGCCGGGAGAGCGAGGGCCAGGACGAAGAGCGCGAAGAGGGGGACGCCGATGATCGCCAGGCCCCACTTCCACCACCAGTGGATCGAGAGCTCACCACGAGCGTCCGTCGCCTCGTCCGCGGTCAGCGGCCGCTGGGCCCAGCCCGACGGCGTGAGCGTCGCGAGGCTGTACTCCCGCGGCACCGTGATGCGGAAGAGCCAGAAGATGTGGACGTAGGTGTAGGCGAGGACCAGGGCCTGCTCTGGGGAGATGTGCTGTGACTTGGCCTTGCGGCCCCGGCCGAAGAAGATCATCGTCGATGCTCCTGCTTGAACGTGATGAGATGGCGGCAGAAGGTAGCACGTTCAGGAGACTCCCAGGGAGGGGCGTTCGTCCCGTGGGGCCCGGTGACCTTCGGGACGGCTCGTACCATGCCGACGTCTAGGCCAGCAGGTCCAGCACGGCGCGCTCGGACGCGGCCTGGCCGCGCCGCCTGCCCAGGAGCGGCGCGATGGTCTGCCCCCGCTCCCAGAGGTCGATCAGTCGCGGGTCGATGTACGACGACCGCGCGACGGCCGGGGTGTTGCCCAGCTCCTCGGCGACGTCCCGGACCACGCCCGCGACCACGGCCCGCCGGGCGCGGGCCGAGGCGGGCGGCGCGCCCGCGTCCGCGAGGGCACGGGCCGCGAGGACCGTGGCGTGCCAGGTGCGGAAGTCCTTCGCGGTCGCGTCCTCGCCCAGGCGCTCCTTGAGGTAGGCGGTCACGTCCGCGCTCGTCACGTCGTGCCAGACGACGCCGCCCGGCGTCTCCTCGCGCCACGCGAGCAGGTCGCCCGCGTCCCGACGCCGCACGAGCGTCGTGACGATCTCGCGGACCCGTTCGTCCTCGACGACGACGTCGCGCACCTGCCCCGACTTCGCGGGGTAGTGGAAGTGGACCGAGCCGTCGCGCCGCACGCGCACGTGCTCGGTACGCAGCGTCGCGAGCCCGTAGCTGCCGTTCTGCCGCGCGTACGCCTCGCTGCCCGCCCGGAAGTACGCGAGGTCCAGGAGCCGGAACGCGAGCGCGAGGACCTTGTCCCGGGGCATGCCGTCCAGCGCGAGGTCCTTGGCGACCCGGCGGCGTGCGGCAGGGAGCCGGGCACCGACCTCGAGGACGTGGTCGAACTTGCGACGGTTCCGGCGCTCGCGCCACTGCTCGTGGTAGACGTACTGGCCGCGCCCCGCCGCGTCGTAGCCGAACGCCTGGATGTGACCGTCCGGGTACCGGCAGATCCACACCTGGGACCAGGCGGGCGGGACGACCAGGCGCGTGCACCGCGCGAGCTCGTCCGGGTCGGTCAAGCGGGAGCCGTCCACGTCGAGGTACGAGAACCCCTTGCCGTGGCGGCGTCGGCCGTACCCGGGAGAGGAGACCGAGACGCGGCGCAGGCGGACCATCCGGTCATCCTGCCCCGCGTCCCGGCGACTCGCTCGTCAGCGGTCCGGTCAGACCGGCAGCCGCAGCATGCCCTCCTGCGCGATGCTCGCCACGAGGCGACCGTCGCGCGTGAAGACGCGTGCGGCGCCCAGGCCCCGCCCGCCCTGCGCGCTCGGGGAGGACTGGACGTAGAGGAGCCACTCGTCGACGCGAGCGTCGCGGTGCCACCACATGGCGTGGTCGAGGCTCGCGATCGAGGCACCGGGAGTGACCCAGCTGGACCCGGTCTTGCGCAGCACGGGCTCGAGCATGATCTGGTCGCACGCGTACGCCATGAGGGCGCGGTGCAGGAGCTGGTCGCCCTCGACGGGCCCGCGGGCCTTCATCCACACCATCTGCTGGTCGGTGCGCTCGGCACCCGGGCCCAGGTAGAGCGAGCCGCCCACGTGGCGCAGGTCGAACGCGGCCTCGTGCGAGCGCGAGCGCGCGGCGGGGTGCGGGATCTTGCCGAGCTCGTCGAACGCCGACGGCAGGGTCTCGGGGTCCGGGGCCTCGGGCATGGGTGAGGTGTGCTCGACACCGTCCTGCTCCTCCTGGAACGACGCGATCATCGACAGGATCGGCTTGCCGTGCTGGACGGCGTGCGTGCGGCGCGCGCTGAACGAGCGGCCGTCGCGCAGCTTCTCGACCGCGAACTCGATGGGGGCGTCGAGGTCGCCCGCGCGCAGGAAGTACCCGTGCATCGAGTGGGGCCGACGGTCGCCCTCGACCGTCAGGCCCGCGGCGATGAGCGCCTGGGCGAGCACCTGACCGCCGTAGATCCGGGCGTTGGGCTGGTCGACGCTCAGGCCGCCGAAGCGCACGTCGGCGCCGTCGGAACGCGAGTCGTCGGCGGGCTTCTCCTCGAGCCGGAGCGCGCGCAGCAGGTTGCCGAGCGGGTCGCGCGCGAGCTCGTCCGCCGTGACCTTGGTACGCAAGGGCTCGGGCTGGTCGCGTTGCTCGGACTGGTGGGCGCGGGGGGCCGTCACGTCGGTCACGTCACTCCTCGAAGGTGTTGATCAGCGAGTGGGCGGCACGTTCCAGGTAGTCCCAGAGCGTGGCCTCGTGCAGCGGGGCGAGGTCGAGCGAGTCGACGCCGGCACGCATGTGCGCGAGCCAGCGGTCCCTCGCGTCGGGGTTGACCTTGAAGGGGGCGTGGCGCATGCGCAGGCGGGGGTGGCCGCGCTGCTCCGAGTAGGTCGTGGGGCCGCCCCAGTACTGCTCGAGGAACATGGTGAGCCGGACCTTGGCGGGGCCGAGGTCCTCCTCGGGATACATGGGCTTGAGCACGGGGTCCGCGGCCACGCCCTCGTAGAACACGTCGACGAGCCGCACGAAGGTCTCGTGCCCCCCGATCGCGTCGTAGAAGCTGTCCGAGGACGCGACGGACTCGCGCAGGCGCGGGGTCGCGGCGCTCACCGGGAGGGCAGCGGGAGAGCCGCCTGGCAGCGGTGCGGGCGTGCCGCCGGGGGCAGGGACGGGATCGCTGGTCACGCGGCCATCATCCCACCCGGTCGCGCACGCCCGGGCGTCCGGGCGACGTGACGCTCGCCGCTGTCGGGCTCCTCACAGCCCCAGCTCGTCGAGCTGCGGGAGGGCTGCCCGGACCGAGGCGCGTGCGTCGGCCGCGCTCTCGGCCGCCAGGGCGAGCTGTGCGACCTCGCGGCACTCGGCGATCGTCACCGCGCCCAGCAGCGCGGCGACGTCGGGGATCGCGCGCGCCGTCATCGACAGCGAGGACACGCCCAGCCCGACGAGCACGGCCGCGAGCACGGGGTTCGACGCCGCCTCACCGCACACGCCCACGGGCCGCCCCTGGAGGTCCCCGCCGCGGCAGGTCGCGGCGACGAGCTGGAGGACTGCGGGCTGCCACGGGTCGCTCAGCTCGGCGAGCGAGCCGAGGAGGCGGTCGGCCGCCATGGTGTACTGCGTGAGGTCGTTGGTGCCGATCGAGGCGAAGTGCGCGCGGGCGAGCACGGGACCGGCGAGCAGGGCTGCGCTGGGCACCTCGATCATGACGCCCGCGGTGTCGAGCCCGTGGGCCGCGCACCGGGACACGAACCACTCGGCCTCGGCGACGGTCGAGACCATGGGGGCCATGACCCACACCACGGCCTCCTCGGCCGCGGCCGCGAGCGAGACGGCCTCGAGCTGCTGCTCCAGGAGGTCGGGCCACTTCTCGGCCGTGCGCAGCCCGCGCACCCCCAGGGCCGGGTTCTCCTCGTCGTCGACCGACAGGAAGTGCAGGGGCTTGTCCGCGCCCGAGTCGAGGGTACGGATCACGACCTTGCGGCCGGGGAAGGCGTGGAAGACCGTCCGGTAGGCCGCGACCTGCTCGTCGACCGTCGGCGGTTCCTCGCGGTCGAGGAAGGCGAACTCGGAGCGGAAGAGCCCCACGCCCTCGGCCCCGGCGGCCGCGGCGGGCTCGGCCCCCGCGGGGTCGCCGATGTTGGCGAGGAGCTGGACCCGGTGGCCGTCCGCGGTGCGTCCTTCTCCCGAGAAGGTCCGCACGGTCGCGGCGAGCGCCCGTGCGGTCGCGACCTGCTCGTCGGTGGGGTGCACGAGCACGGTCCCGGCCGACCCGTCCACGAGGACCGTGTCTCCCGCGTTGAGCGCCTCGCTCGCGCCGACCGCGGCGACCACCGCGGGGATGCCCATGGCGTTCGCGACGATGGCGGTGTGCGACGTGGGGCCGGCGCCGTCGGTCACGATCGCGAGCACGCGTGCCGGGTCGAGGCCCGCGGTCACCGACGGGGCCAGGTCGAGCGCGACGAGCACGAACGGTTCGGGGTGGTCCGGGACCCCCGGCGCGGGGCGGCCCGAGAGCGCGGCGACGATCCGGTCGCGCACGTCCGCGATGTCACGCGCACGCTCGGCGAAGTACCCGCCGAGGGCCTCGAACTGCTGCGCGACGGAGTCGGCGGCCTCCCACACGGCGCGCTCGGCGATCAGGTGCTCGTCGACCACGCGCCGTGCGGCGTCGCCCGCGAGCGTCGGGTCGGCGGCCATCGCGGCCGTGGCCTCCAGCACGTCGCGCGTGTCCCCGGAGGCGGCAGCCGCGGCCCGTTCGAGGTCGGCCTGCACCTGGGCAGCCGCTACCGGGATGCGGTCGGCCTCGGCGCGCAGGTCGGCCGTGGGGCGCAGGCGGAGCCCGGGGGAGGGCTCGGCGAGCGGTTCGGGCAGGAAGACGACCGGTCCGACGACCTTCCCGGGGCACACCCCGATGCCGGTGATCGTCCGCTGTTCCTCGCTGGCCACGACGTCCTCCTGAGCTCGCCCGGTCCCGGCGGTCGGCCGGGTTCCCCTACCTGGCAGTGTTCCCCAGCCGTGAGCGGAGCGCCAAGCGGGCACCCGGTCGCCGCGGGCGTGCGCGCAGGTGGCGCGCGGCGTCGTCGGGCAGGGGAAATCGCCCGCCCTTGTCCCTCACCGCGCCGGGTCGTGAGACTAGGGTGGGAGGAAGAGGCCTGCTCGCAGGCCGTCGCCCCGGCAATGGCGCCCCGCAGCACAGGAGTCAGGAGTTCGTAGATGAGCAAGGCACAGCAGATCCTCGAGGCGCTCGGCGGACAGTCGAACGTGGTCGACCTCGAACCCTGCATCACCCGGCTGCGCGTCGAGGTGACCAACCCCGCGCTCGTCGACGAGGTCGGGCTCAAGGCCACGGGTGCGTTCGGCGTGGTCCGCTCGGGCAAGGTCATCCAGGTGATCGTGGGACCCGAGGCAGACAACCTCGCCGCCGAGCTCGACACCCTGCGCTGACCCGAGCAGATGCCACCGACCGTTCCTCCCGCGAGGGCCGGCTCGTCGACCGACGAGCCGGTCCTGCGCGTCGGAGCACCGCTGAGCGGCACGGTCGTGGCTCTGGCCGACGTCCCTGACCCCGTGTTCGCGCAGTCCTTCGCGGGGCCCGGCCTCGCGATCGAACCCGCGGTGGACCCAGACGGCATCGCGACCGTCGTGGCCCCCGCCGCGGGCACGGTCGGTTCCCTCTTCCCGCACGCCTTCGCGCTCGAGGCCTCGGGCGGACGCACGATCCTCGTCCACCTGGGCATCGACACCGTGAGGCTCGGGGGAGAGGGCTTCCAGCTCCACGTCGAACCCGGAGACCGGGTGGAGGCCGGTACGACCCTGCTCTCCTGGGAGCCGCCGCGCGTGGCCGCGCTGGGGCTCTCGACCCTCTGCTCGGTCATCGCCCTCCAGGGCGACCCGTCGCTCCTGACGCTGCTGGTCGAACCCGGCCGGACGGTCGGCGCCGGAGAACCCGTCCTGTCCTGGACCTGACGACCGAGCAGGCTACCGGTCGGACTGCGAGGGGTCGTCCCGCAGCGTGTCGCGGGTCTGGACCGAGTCCTTGACCTGCACCTCGTCCTTCGGCTGCACCGCGTCACGAGCCTGCAGGGAGTCCTGGTTCTGTGCGGTGTCGCGGTTGTTCACCGCGTCTCGGGCGACGGACCCGGCGGGCACCGGGGGAGTGCCGTGGGCAGGCACCTGGGCCGGTCCGGGCGCCGCGGCCGCCACCGGGGCCGCCAACGGGGCCGCCAACGAGGGAGCCTCGTCGGCGACAGCCGGACGCTCGGCCCCGGCCAGCGGCACGTCGGCTGCGGCGAGGCGCTCGCGGACGGTCGTGCGCAGCGCGCGGGAGATCTCGCCCTGCATCGACGCCTGGGTCTTGACCGAGACCTTGAGGACCATCTCCTCGGGCGTCATGGACTCGATGCCGGACACGGCCGGCTGCTCCAGGAGGTAGGTGCCGAGCACGGGGTCCGCGGCGACCGCCTCGCCGGACTCGCGCAGCACCCGCTCGACCTGGGCGAGGTCCGCGAAGTACGCGACGTGCACCTCGGCCGAGGCGCGGCCCCACTCCTGCGACTTGTTGCCCGTGCGCAGGATCTCGCCGTTGCGGATGTACCAGAGGGTGCCGTCGCCGTCGCGGACCTTGGTGACGCGCAGCGCGACCTCCTCGACCGTCCCGGACACGACCCCGAAGTCGACCGAGTCGCCCACGCCGTACTGGTCCTCCAGCAGCATGAACGTGCCCGACAGGAAGTCCTTGACGAGGCTCTGCGCACCGAAGCCCAGGGCCACGCCCACGATCCCGGCCGACGCGAGGAACGGGGCGATGTTCATGCCCAGCTCGGTCAGGACCATGAGGACGATCGTGGTCCCCACGAGGATGTTGGCGGTCGAGCGCAGCACCGAGCCGATCGTGCGGGCCCGCTGGGCGCGACGGGCGTTCGCGAGCGGGTTGGCGCGCAGCAGGACGTTGCCCACCGCGGACTGGCTGAGGCCCTTGAGACCCTTCATGCCGCGCCGCTCGGTCAGGGGCGTGCCGTCGGCGATGTGCTCGGCGACGCGGTTGATCAGTCGGCGAAGGATCGCGAGCAGGATCGAACCGATCACGACGATGAGGATGATCCTCAGGGGGGTGCCGAGGAACCACTCGAGCCAGACGTTGGCCTGTCCGGCGATCTGGTCGCCGAGGTCTGTGGGGGACGGGGTCGGAGAAGCCATCTGGGCAGGCTACCCGCCCCGACGCGCCCCCCGACGGCGTCTCTCGCCGCACGTGACGAGCCTCACCGGGAGCCGGCGGGCGGGTCCTGCGGAGGGCCTGTGTGGAGGGTGGGCGGGCGGTGTGCGCACGTGCTCGAGGGGCTGAACCTGGCGACCACGCGCGCCACACCGCGCCCAAGGTCTGCCGTCGCCCCCGCGCTCTGGCAGGATCACCCTCGTGAGCGTTCCACAACATGTCACGGCCGACGTGCCCGAACCGCTGGTCCAGCTGGCCGCGGCCCATGGCGTCGCGCCCGACTTCTGGGGCTTCGACGGCACGCAGCGCCAGGTGAGCGCGCAGACGCTCGTCGCGGTGCTCGAGGCGCTGGGCGTGCCGGCGTCGTCCCCCGAGAAGGTCGCCGTGAGCCTCGAGCACTCGGTCGACGACGAGTGGCGGCAGATGCTGCCCCCGACGGTCGTGGTGCGACAGGGCGACGAGGTGCGGTTCCCGGTGCACGTCGCGGACGGCGCGTCGGTCGAGGTGTGGGCAGAGCTCGAGCCCGTCGAGGGTCCGGGCTACCGGTCGACGGCCCCCGCGGTGCGGGAGCGCCGCGCGCTGGCGCAGGTCGACGCGTACGTCGAGCCCCGCACGGTCGACGGGCGGGCGATCGGGCGGGCGACGTTCGCGGTCCCGGCAGACCTCCCGCTGGGCTGGCACGAGATCCACGCGGCGAGCGAGGGCACGCAGGCGCGGGCCACCCTCGTCGTGACACCGCAGCGGCTCGAGCTGCCCGAGGTCGTGCGCGAGCGGCGGGCGTGGGGGCTCATGGCCCAGCTCTACTCGGTGCGGTCCAAGGCGTCCTGGGGCGTCGGGGACCTCGCGGACCTCGCGGACCTCGCCTGGCTCGGCGCGCACCGGGCGGGGGCCGACTTCGTCCTCGTCAACCCGTTGGCCGCGGCCGAACCCCGCACTCCCATGACCCCGTCCCCGTACCTGCCGACGAGCAGGCGCTTCGTGAACCCGCTGTACATCCGGGTCGAGGACGTGCGCGAGACGGGCTACCTGTCCGCGGCGGACCGTTCGCTCGTCGAGTGGGCGTTCGACCCGGTCCGTGACCTGAGCGCCGACGCCGGCCCGATCGACCGCGACGCCGCGTGGGAGGCCAAGAAGGCCGCCCTCGAGGTCGTGTTCGCGGCGCCCCGGTCGACCGCTCGCCAGGCGGCGTTCGACGCGTTCCGCGCCGAGCAGGGCAAGGGGCTCGAGGACTTCGCGACCTGGTGCACGCTCGCCGACCACTTCGGCGACCGCGACTGGCCACCGCAGGCGCTCGACCCGTCGTCGCCCGCGATCGCCGCGCTGCGCGAGCAGCTCGACGACCAGGTCGAGTTCTACTGCTGGCTCCAGTGGGTCGCCGACGAGCAGCTCGAGGTCGCGCAGCGCACGGCCCTCGACGCCGGCATGTCGATCGGGATCATGCACGACCTCGCGGTCGGCGTGCACCCGCACGGGGCCGACGCCTGGGCGCACCACGACGTCCTCGCGGGCGGCGTGACGGTCGGCGCACCGCCCGACATGTACAACCAGCAGGGCCAGAACTGGTCGCAGCCGCCGTGGGACCCCCGTGCTCTGGCTCGTGCCGGGTACGCCCCCTTCCGCGACCTGCTCCGTACCGTGCTGCGGCACGCGGGCGCGGTCCGGGTCGACCACGTCATCGGCCTGTTCCGGCTCTGGTGGATCCCGGGCGCGGCGCGCGCCGACGCCGGAGCCTACGTCCGCTACGACCACGAGGCGCTCGTGGGCATCCTGTGCCTCGAGGCCCAGCGCGCCGGTGCGCTGGTGATCGGCGAGGACCTCGGGGTGTACGAGCCCTGGGTCCGCGACTACCTGGCCGAGCGTGGCATCCTCGGCACCTCGGTGCTGTGGTTCGAGAAGGGCGAGGGCGGCCGCCCGCTCGCCCCTGAGGCGTACCGCCGACTCGCGCTGGCCACGGTCACGACGCACGACCTGCCGCCGACCGCGGGCTACCTCGCGGGCGAGCACGTCGACCTGCGCGAACGGCTGGGCCTGCTCACCGAGTCGGCGATGCAGGTCCGCCAGGCGGCGCGTGCGGAACGCGACGGCATGGTCGCGCTCCTCGCCGAGCGCGGGCTGATCGGTGAGGACCCGTCCGAGCGCGAGCTCGTCGAGGCGCTGCACGTCCTGATCGCCCAGACGCCCGCCGTGCTGGTCGGCGTATCGCTCGCCGACGCGGTGGGGGAGCGTCGCACGCAGAACCAGCCGGGGACGGACCAGGAGTACCCCAACTGGAAGGTGCCGCTGGGGGACTCGTCGGGAAACGTGGTGCTGCTCGAGGACCTCTTCGACAACGCCCGGCTGCTCTCGCTCGCGAAGGTCATGCGGGAGTCGATGTCTTCTCCGCCGAGGTAGACCTCGGCCAGCGGTCGACAGCGGAGACGGCGGACGCCGGGGTGGAGGGAACCGTCCCTCCACCCCGGCGTCCGCCGTTCGTCAGTGCGTCAGTGCGTCAGGAGTCCGCGCCCTGCGCGGTGAGCGCCCGCTCCACGCCCGCGAGGTTCTCGACGACCAGGCGTCGCAGCGCCGGGGCCGCGTCGGTGTGGGCGTCGAGCCAGGCCTGCGTCGCGTCGCGCAGATCGGCGTTCGCGAGCGGCGCGGGGTAGAGGCCCACGACGAGCGTCTCGGCGATGTGGTAGCTCCGCTCGGCCCACAGCGTGGTCAACGAGGAGAAGTACTTCTCGACCAGGGGCGCCAGGACCGCAGGGTCGTTGACGTGCTGGAAGCCCTGCGTCGTGGCGCGCACGATCGCGTTGGGCGCCTCGTCCGAGTCCACGAGGGACGCGAACGCGGCGAGCTTGGCCTCGGTCGTGGGCGCGGTCGCGGTCGCGCGGGCCGCGGACTGCTGACCCGTGGCCGTGTGGTCCTGCGCGAGCGCGGCGTCGACCTCGGCCTGGTCCGCACGACCCAGGAGGACGAGGCCCTCGAGGATCTCCCAGCGCAGGTCGGTGTCGATCTCGAGGCCGTCCAGGGCGAGGGAGCCGTCGAGCAGCCCGCGCAGCGCGTCGGCGTGGGCCGGCGTCGAGGCGAGGTGCGCGAAGAACTTCACGAACTGGAACTGGGAGTCCGTGCCGGCCTGGGCCGACTGCGCGAGACGCCACAGCTCGTCGCCGACGACCGCGAGCGTCGCCGCCTGCTTGCCGGGCGTCACGTAGGACTTCGCGGCCAGCGCGAGCTGGTTGAGCGTCGTGCGGATCGTCGTCGACTCGGTCTCGCTGGCGATGTTGCCCAGGACCAGGCGCACGTACTCGCTCGCGGGCGTCTCGCCGTCGCGCGTCGCGTCCCACACCGAGCCCCACACGAGCGAGCGTGCGAGCGGGTCCGTGATGTCGGCGAGGTGCTCGACCGCGACCGCGAGCGACGCCTCGTCGAGACGGATCTTGGCGTACGCGAGGTCGTCGTCGTTGAGCAGGACCAGCTGCGGGCGGTCGAGCCCCGCGAGCCCGGGGACCTCGGTGCGCTCGCCGTCGACGTCGATCTCGACGCGGTGCTCGCGCACCAGGTTCCCGTCGACCACGTTGTAGAAGCCGATCGCGAGGCGGTGGGGGCGGATCGTCGGGTAGTCGGCCGGCGCCTCCTGGAGCACCGCGAACGACACGATGCGTCCGTGCGCGTCGAGCTCGATCTCGGGGCGCAGCGTGTTGACGCCCGCGGTCTCGAGCCACAGCCGCGCCCACGAGCCGAGCTCGCGACCGCTCGTGGCCTCGAGCTCGGTGAGCAGGTCCGTGAGCTCGGTGTTCTTGTACTCGTGCTTCTTGAAGTACTGCGCCACACCGGCCATGAACGCGTCGATGCCGACCCAGGCCACGAGCTGCTTGAGGACCGAGCCGCCCTTGGCGTAGGTGATGCCGTCGAAGTTGACCTGCACGTCCTCGAGGTCGTTGATGGTCGCGACGATCGGGTGCGTGGAGGGGAGCTGGTCCTGGCGGTAGGCCCAGGACTTCTCCATGGCCGCGAACGTCGTCCAGGCCTCGTGCCACTCGGTGGCCTCGGCGGTCGCGAGCGTCGACGCCCACTCCGCGAAGGACTCGTTGAGCCACAGGTCGTTCCACCACTTCATGGTGACCAGGTCGCCGAACCACATGTGCGCGAGCTCGTGCAGGACCGTCACGACCCGACGTTCCTTGATCGCGTCCGTCACCTTGGAGCGGAAGACGTACGTCTCGGTGAACGTCACGGCGCCCGCGTTCTCCATGGCCCCGGCGTTGAACTCGGGGACGAAGAGCTGGTCGTACTTCGCGAACGGGTACGGGTAGTCGAACTTCTCCTCGAAGAACGCGAAGCCCTGGCGGGTCTTCTCGAAGATGTAGTCGGCGTCGAGGTGGGGCGCGAGGGACTTGCGCGCGAACACGCCGAGCGGGATCACGCGGCCGTCCGACGAGGTCAGCTCGGAGCGCTCGACGACGTAGGGGCCCGCGACGATCGCGGTGATGTAGGTCGAGATGACCTGCGTGGGCTCGAACGTCCACGTCGAGGCGTCGACCGCGGGGTCCGTGGCGTGCGTCGCGGGGACGGGCTCGGGCGTCGGGGAGTTCGACACGACCTGCCAGGCCGAGGGGGCCGTGACGGTGAACTGGAACGTTGCCTTGAGGTCGGGCTGCTCGAACGCGGCGAACACGCGGCGCGAGTCGGGGACCTCGAACTGGCTGTACAGGTAGACCTCGCCGTCGACCGGGTCGACGAAGCGGTGCAGGCCCTCGCCCGAGTTGGTGTACGCGGCGTCCGCGACGACGCGGAGCTCGTTCTCCGCGGCGAGACCGTCGAGCTGGATGCGGGAGTCGGCGAAGACGCGGGCGACGTCGAGCTCCTCGCCGTTGAGCACGACCTCGCGCACCGTCGGCGCGATCAGGTCGATGAAGGTGCTCGCCCCGGCGGTCGCGGCGAACCGCACCACCGTGGTCGAGCCGAACGTCGTGGGTCCGGTCGTGAGGTCGAGGGCGACCTCGTAGGAACGGACGGTGACGACACCGGCGCGCTCGGCGGCTTCGGCGCGGGTGAGGTTCTCTCCGGGCACAAACATCTCCTCAGTACGGATCGGGCTGGCCGGGTGGGCCGCGTCGATTCTCCCACGGGGCGCCCCGCCGGTCGCCGTGATTGACGCACCGTCCTGCCGGTCGGAATGTCGGGGTCGTCGGGCGTGTTGAGGCTCCGGGGGAGCGGGCCCGCACCCCCTCCGGACCTTCCCACCCGCTGAGGAGACCTGCCCCGTGACTGCTGTGACGACGTCGGACACCGCGCGAGACCTGCACGAGAACGACGCGCCCGTGCGCACCGCCGACTTCTGGTTCGACCCGCTGTGTCCCTGGGCCTGGATGACGAGCCGGTGGATGGACGAGGTCTCCGCGGTCCGCGACGTGAGCGTGCGCTGGCACGTCATGAGCCTGTCGGTCCTCAACGAGGGCCGCGAGCTGCCCGAGAAGTACCAGGACCTCATGGAGCGCGGCTGGGGCCCCGTCCGGGTCGTGGTCGCGGCGCAGCAGGAGCACGGTGACGAGGTCGTCAAGCCCCTCTACGACGCGATCGGCACGCGCCTGCACCCGGGCGGGCGCAGCGACTTCGACGCCGTGATCGCCGAGGCGCTCGCCGAGGTCGGCCTGCCCGCGTCGCTCGCCGAGCACGCGACGAGCGACCGCTACGACGCCGAGCTGCGCGCCTCGCACGCCGAGGGCATCTCGCGCGTGGGCGAGGACGTGGGTACGCCCGTCGTCGCGTTCGGCGACGTCGCGTTCTTCGGCCCGGTCGTGACGCCCGCGCCCAAGGGCGAGGACGCCGGACGGCTGTGGGACGGGTGCGTCCTGGTCGCCTCGACGCCCGGCTTCTTCGAGCTCAAGCGCACGCGCACGCAGGGCCCGGTCTTCGACTGACGGGCAACACCCGGCCGTAGCGGCCGCGCTGGGCTTCCCGCCCGACGGCGCATCCTCGCTCGTGCGCGAGGGTGCGCCGTCCGTGCGCCTGGGCGACCGCGTCGGGGGAGGCTGCCGGGGCGACCGGACGAGCCGGGGCACGTGCACCGGACCCGACGGGCCGTGGAAGGATCGACGCCATGGCCTCCTGGAAGCAGCTCGTCGACGACGCCCCCGACCTCGCCGCGCGTGTGCGCTCCCGCTTCGAGGCCGCTGGTCGGCACGTCCTGGCGACACGGACGCTCACCGGCTCCCCGCGGGTCAGCGGTACCGAGGTCGGGTTCTGGCAGGACGACGTGTGGGTCGGCTCCACGTCACGCTCGGGCAGGTCGATGGACCTGCTCGTCGACCCGCGGTTCGTGCTCCACTCGAACCCCGGCGACGGCTCGCGGACCGACGGGGACGTCAAGGTCGACGGGACGGTCCGCAGCGCTCCGAAGGACGACCCGGGCCGGTCCGCGGTCCTGGCCGCGACGGGCGGAACCGAGCCGTTCCAGCTCTTCTGGCTCGACCTGTCCCGGGTCGTGCTCACGACGGTCGAGGGCGACGCGACGCGGGTCGAGACGTGGCGTCCGGGCGCCGGGGTGCAGGTCGTGGAGCAGCGGGACTGACGCAGAGGCAGGCCGGCCGCGCGGCCCCTGGGGAACCGACCTCGCGTCGGGGGCATACGGGACCGATCGGACACGTTCGCAGTTCGACCGCGGCGGGACGGCCGTGCAATGCTGCGTACTTCTGCCCCGAAAATGCGGGGTCCGAGTCCCCTGAGGAGCTGTGATGTCCGGCAACGCCCCCGTGCCTCCGCCGCCCCCGCACTCCGAGCCTGCCCAGCAGCCTCCGGTCTTCCAGCCCAGGTCGCAGCAGCCCGTGACGCCGTCGGCGAGCCCGTTGCCCCCGGTGCCGACAGCCCCCGACCAGCAGGCCACGGCGTACCAGCCGGCGCAGCCCGCCTATCAGCCGCCCGCCTACCAGCAGCCGCCGGCCCAGCCCGCGTACCAGGCGCCGCCGCCCGCGTATCAACCGCCGCCCGCGTTCGCGCCCGGCGGCGGCCAGCAGGGCGCCTACCAGGCGCAGTCGGCCGCCCCCGAGCCGGCGTACGCCCCGCAGCAGCCGGCGCAGTACGCGGCCCAGCAGCCGACGCAGTACGCGGCCCAGCCGCAGTACGCCGCGCAGCAGCCGCCGCAGCAGGCCTACCAGCCCGCCTACGCCGAGCAGCCGTCGGCCCCGGGCGGCGGCTCGGGCGGACGCCCGGGCAGCGGCAGGCGTCGCCTCAGTCCCGGGTGGATCGCCTTCATCGCGGTCGACGTGATCCTCGTCGGCATCGTGATCGCGTTCGCGATCAACCTCGCGGGGGGCGCGTCGGGCCAGGACGCGGCCGACGCGCCGGGTACGTCCGCCGAGGCGCCCGCGCAGGCACCCGACGCCCCGGTCGAGAACCCTGGCCCCGTCGCGGTCACGGGCGAGTCCGTGACGAGCCCCAGCCGGAACATCACGTGCACGATCGGCGAGCAGGGCGTCTCGTGCGGTATCGCCGAGCTCGCGACCCAGCCGGCACCGGTGGACGGGTGCACCGGCACCACGGGATACCTGGTGACGCTCACCTCGGGCGGCGTCGAGATCCCCTGCGTCCCGACCGCGGACCAGCCGAAGAAGGCCGGGGACGACGTCGCGGTGCTCGACTACGACCAGAGCAAGACCGTCGGCTCGTTCACCTGCACGAGCTCGAAGACGGGCATGCGCTGCTCCGACAGCGAGACCGGCAAGGGGTTCAACGTGGCGAAGGCCGGGCTCTCCTCGTTCTGAGCGGGGGCGGTGAGCCTCCCCGAGCAGGGCTGAGCACGCGGGAGCAGGTCCGGGAGGGCTTGCTCCCGCGGCCGCCGGTCCCTTCGCCCGCGCGACCGCCCTCGCCCGCCCGACGGCGTCGGACACCCAGGTGCGCGCCCGGGCGAGCGACGCACCCGGGGGAGCGACGCCGTCGGGCAGGGTGAACGGACCACAGGGCCGCCGCCCGCGGACACGAACCGACCACGCACCGGTCTCTTGGCCCACCCGCCGCAACGGTAGGCAGAATGGAGGGCGGAGGGAGACGCCCCACATGCCCAAGCCCGTTCCCGGGTCCGCCCCCGCGACCCACCCAGAACCCTCGCCGGTCCGTCCCACCAAGGACGACGTCGTGCTCCACGCCCGCCATCTCGAGCAGGTGCTCGGATACCTGCGCGACGGCACCAACGTCAACGTGGTCGGCATGCGGTCCTCGGGTCGATCGGCTCTCGTGCGCCGCGTCGTCGAGAGGCTCAACGCGGGCGGAGCCTCGGTGACCCGCATCTGCGGGGTGCGCGCGCTGCAGGACCGTCCGCTGAGCGCGCTCGCCGTCGCAGGGGTGCAGATCGCCGCCACCCCCGGGCAGCTGCCGGCCCTCAGCTCCGCCGTCGGATCCCTCGAGGTCCTGCTGTCCGCGCGCCCTTCCGTGCTCGTCATCGACGACGCCGACGACCTGGACCCCACGACGGTCGGCGCGATCGTCGCCGTCCACTCGCGCGCCCGGACGCCCGTGCTCACCACGTCCCGTCCCGGCGGCCGCCGCCAGCCGGGCACGAGCGCCCTGACGGCCGAGCTGCAGCCAGGAGCACGCGTCACCCTCTCCCCGCTGCGGTTCGAGGGGGTCCACACCCTCGTCCACGACCTGCTCGGCGGCGCCGTCGACCCGGCCACGGTCGCGCGCGTCGCGGCGAAGTCCGGAGGGCTGCCAGGACTCGTCGCGGCCGTCGTCGACACGGGTCGCCGGGAGAACCGGATCGTCCAGCGCGACGGGCTCTGGGTCACGCGGGACAGCCTGTGGACGACGGCGATGTCCCAGTCCGTCGAGCCGTTCCTCACCGACATCGACGACGCCGGGCTCGACGCCGTGACCCTGCTGTCCTGCGCCGGGACCCTGCCACTGCGCACGGCACAGCGCATGGTGGCGCCCGACACCCTCGCGTCGCTCGACGACGCCGGGCTGCTGCAGGTCCTGGCCGACGGCGACGAGCCGGTCGTGGGCGTGTTCCCGCCGCTCGTCGCAGAGTTCATCACCCACGAGGGGGCGACCATGCGCAACCTCCTGGCCCGGGACCGGCTCGCCGAGGTAGACAGGCACGTCGTCCCCGTGGTGCACGTGGACCGGGGCGCGGAGGTAGCAGGGGGCCCGCTCGAGGCACGCCTCCTCGCCCAGCACTGGACCGCCGAGCGCGTCGCCCGACGGGATGCCTGGGAGAGGCACGCGACGCCCGCGGCGGCGGTCGCGCTCCTGGAGTCGGTCGTCCTCACCACGGGAGCCCACCACGAGGTGGAGGCCGTGCTGCAGGGCACGTCCTCCGGGGGCTCCGCGCTCGACCGCGCCCGGCTCGTGGCGTGGACCGCGACCCACCGCGCCCTGTCGTCCGGCACGGCCGCCGGAGCCCTGGACGAGGTCGACCAGCACCGGGGCACGCTGCCGGGCTGCGAGAGCCTGCTCGACGCGGCGGCGATCGACGTCAGCCTCCTGGTGGGCGACGTGCCCGCCGCCGCGCTCGACGCCGCAGCACCTCCCGCCGACGACGAGCCCGTCGCCCGCGCGGCCCTCCTCGTGAGCCGGGCCGAGGCCGCGCTCGCCGCGGGACGCCCGGCCCGCGCCGACGAGCTGCTCGACGCCGTCCCCGACGTGGACGGGCGCCGGGAGCACGTCGCCTCGCTGCGCGCCCTGTCCAGGGTGCTGGCCTGCGACGTGCGCGGCGCCGTCGACGACGCCCTGGCCGGGGTCGAACGCGCCCGCCGCGACCTGGCACCGGAGGCGCTGCACGAGCACGCGTACGTCGCCGGCTACGGCATGCAGCTGCAGGGGAGGGTCGTGGAGCTCGACGAGCTCACGTCGTCGGTCCTCGCGCTCGGCACGGCGCCACGGCACCTGCCGCACGTCCAGGCGGCGCTGCTGACCTTCGCCGCGAACGCGGCCGAGTGGCAGGGCAGGCGGGACTACGCCCGCACCACGGCCCTACAGGCCTCGGCCCTGCGCGGCCCCCGCGGCCCGCACCCGTGGATGTCCGCGGACCTGCTCTCGGCGCTCGTGCACGACCCCGACGACGACGCGGCCGCGGACGCGATCTGGCAGGTCGCCCTGGAGCGGGCCGAGGCCGGGTTCCTCGCCGCCGCGGTGACGGCCGGCGTGCGCGCCGTCGAGCGGTCACCGTCGGCCGGACGGGCCGCCCAGGTGTCCGCGATGGCGGCGACCTGCGACGCGCCCCTGCTCAGCCGCCTCGCCGACTACGCCGTCGCGATCGCGTCGGCCGACGAGAAGCAGCTCGCCGTGCAGGAGTCGGCGCTGAACCGCGCAGGTCTGCGCCAGTTCGCCGTGCGGACCGCGGTCGCCCGGTCCGTCCTCCTGCTCGAGGCGGGCGAGGCGCGGGCCGCGCTCGAGCACGCGGACTCCGCCTGGAGCCAGGCGGGCCTGCGCGGGCGAGACCTGTGCGGGCTGTTCGCGCCGCTCGACCGCGCGGTGAACCTCACGGTGCGCGAGCGCGAGGTGGCCGTGCTCGTCGCCCGCGGGTACTCGCTGCCGGAGATCGCCGCACGCATGGTGCTCAGCGTCCGCACGGTCGAGAACCACGTCTTCAGCGCCAGCCACAAGGTCGGTGCGGACGGTCGCGAAGGGCTGGCGCGCGCGGCGCGCACCTGGCTCACGTGCGGCCGGCGCTGACGTCGGCGCAGGGCCCTGTCGGGGTGGTCCGGGCATCCCGCCCGGGGGCGCCCGGACCACCTGGGGCGCGAGGGCTCAGCCCTCGCGGAGCGAGATGCCCATGCCGCCGCGCGGGTAGTGCCAGGTGAGCACACCGGGCTCGGCCACCGCGGCGCAGGCGCCGCACTCGAAGCACGCGGCGTACTCGACGGAGATCGTCCCGTCGGCCTCCTCCGCGTAGACCTTGGCCGGACAGACCGCGACCAGCCGTCGCGCGCACCCGGTGGCGCGGGCGAGGCCCTGGTCGAGGTGGATGTGGCTCTCCTCCTCGTCGGTCTCGTACCGGTTGCCGGCCAGGCGCTCGGCCACGGTCCCGATCCTGAGCCCCCGGGTCACGGATCCAGTCGACGTCGTCACAGCGCACGCACCCCCGCCAGCCCGTCGGAGAACAGGTCCCGCAGGCGCACGGGAGAGCGCTTGAAGGCCCTCTTGGCCACGTCGCGCAGGTGGCGACGCGGTCTGAGGTCGTGGTTGAAGGCGCCGTACATGATGTCGGCGAGGAGCGAGCCGTACTGCTCGTACATGCGCTCGCGCTCCAGGAACGCGGGCGCCTTGGCGTAGGTCTGCATGTCCTGGCCGGCGAACGACGCCGTCAGCGCCGTCCGGTAGCCCGCCAGCCCGGCCTTGGACGTGTCGCCGGCGGCGAGCGCCGACTCGATCCCCGTGGCCGCGGCGATGCCGGAGGCCGTGGCGAGGTCCATGCCGCGGACGGTCAGGCCCGTGTTGAGCGTCAGGCCCGCGGCGTCGCCCACGACGACCATGCCGTCCGTCGTGATCTCACGGACCATGTCCAGGCCGCCCTCGGCGACCAGGTGGCTCGCGTACTCCGACACCTCGCCGCCCGCGAGCAGCGGGGCGACGAACGGGTGGGTCAGGAAGTGCTCGAAGACCTCGGACGAGGGCACGCCCTTGGCGACGAGGTCGTCCAGCCGCAGCACCACCCCGACCGAGATCGAGTCGCGGTTCGTGTACAGGAACCCGCCGCCGCCGATCCCGAGCGTGCAGTCGCCGACCACGGCGTAGGCCACGCCCTCGTCGTCGGCGCAGTGGAACCGCTCCTCGATGGTCGACGCGGGCAGCGAGACGACCGCCTTCACGCCCAGCGCCAGGTGGTTCGTCGGCTCCTGGGGGCGCAGGCCTGCGGCGCGCGCCAGGAAGGAGTTGACGCCGTCGGCGGCCACGACCACGTGGGCCCGCAGCTCGTCGTCGCCGGCGCGGACGCCCACGACCTTGCCGCCCTCGGTGAGGACCTCGTCGACGCGGACCCCCGGCATGAGGAACACGCCGGCCTCCTCGCACTTCTCGCCCAGCCACGCGTCGAGCCTGGCGCGCAGCACGGTCACCGCGTTCACGGGGTCGGACAGCCGCGAGTCCTGGTAGTCGATCCCGACCGACGACGTGCCGTTGAGGAACTGCACGTAGTTGCGGGTGATGCGCCGCTCGACCGGGGCCTGCGTGAGGAAGTCGGGGAAGACCTCCTCCATGACCCGCGAGTAGAGCACCCCGCCCGACAGGTTCTTGGCGCCGGGCGCCTCGCCCCGCTCGATGAGCACGACCGAGCGGCCGGCCTCGGCGAGCCGGTACGCGGTCACGCACCCGGCGACGCCGGCACCGACGACGATGACGTCGAAGTCGGGCTCGACCGCCTCGCTCGTCATGACAGCGCCGCCGTGAGGGCCGGGACGACCTGGTACAGGTCGCCGACGACGCAGTAGTCGGCCTCGGCGAAGAAGGGCGCGTCCTTGTCGGAGTTGATCGCGACGACCGTGCGCGCGCCACGGGCACCGACCGTGTGCTGGAGCTGCCCGGAGATCCCGATCGCGAGGTACAGCTCGGGAGAGACCTGCTGGCCGGTGACGCCGACGTAGCGGTCGTGCGTGTACCACCCGAGGCCCTCGGCGAGGGGGCGGGAGCACGCGGTCTCGGCGCCGATCGCCGCCGCGAGGGACTCGACGAGCCCGAGGTCGTCCTTCGCCTTGACGCCGCGGCCGGCCGACACGATGCGCTGTGCGCGACCGAGGTCGACGACCGCGCGTTCGGCCGGGCGGTTCTCCGTGACCGTGAGCGTGGGGACGGCCGAGGCCGTGACCTCGGCGATCGCGGCGGAGCCGCCCGTGGCGACGGCACCGCCGTCGACCACGACGACCGCCGGGCCGGAGACCCGGTCGGTCTCCTGCGCGATGCCGCCGAAGACCGACCGGGTCAGCTCGACGCCGTCGGCCACGACCGCCACCGCGGAGACCTGCGTGAACGCCGGTGCGCCGAGAACGGCTGCCGCGGCCCCCGCGAGGACACGGTCCGCCGGGCGGCTCGAGGCGAGGACCACGTCTGGCTGGGCGGCCGCGACCAGGGTGGCGACCGTCGAGGCGTAGGCCTCGACCGGGGCGTCGCCCGGCTCGCCCAGCCAGGTGACGGCGTCCACGCCCGAGGCCGCGACGGCCTCGGCGACGGACCGCGTCCCGACGACGACCGCGGTGGTGCTGGTGCCCTGGGCGAGCTCGACGAGGGCGTCGATGCGGGCGTCCCCGGCGACGAGGATGTAGGTGCTGCTCATGAGGGTGTTCCTTCCCGGGAGATCGGGGTGGTCAGAGGACGTTGTCGGCGCGCAGGGCGGCGACGAGCTCGGCGGCCGCGGCCACCGGGTCGGAACCGTCGATCACGTGCTGCTTGCGCGCTGCGAGGGCGGGGCGGGCCGTGGCGACGACCGCGGTGGCGGCGACGGGTGCGGCAGGCGTGACGTCGGCGAGGGAGAGCACCTCGACGGGGCGCTTGCCGGCGGCCAGGATGTCCTTCATGCCGGGCACGCGCGGCACGACGGCGTCGGTCGCGGCCGCGAGGACGACGGGGCCCGTGGCGTTCAGCACCTGCGAACCGGAGTCCTGCAGGCGCTCGACGACGAGGTCGCCCGCGCCGCCCGAGATCGCCGTGACGTTCGCGAGGGCGGGCCAGCCGAGCGCGCCGGCGAGGATCGCGGGCACGAGCTGCGCGCCGACGTCCTGCGACGAGTCGCCCGTCAGGACCAGGTCGACGTCGCCGACGTGCTTGACGACCTCGGCGAGGACCGTCGCGGTGAGCGTCGGGCCGGCACCTTCGAGGGCCGGGTCCGCGACGACGACCGCGCGGTCGAACCCACGGGACAGCGCGGACTTGCGGGCCATCGGCGACGCGACGTCGGGGCCGCCCACGCTGATGCCGACGAGCTCGGCGCCCGTGGCGTCCGCGAGGCGGCGGCCGAGCTCCGCGGCGACCGGGTCGTACTCGGACACCGACGCCTTGGCGCGGCCCCAGTCGACGGTCCCGTCGGCTCCCACCGCGGCGTCCTGCGGGTTCGGTGCCCACTTGTAGGCAACGGCAATCTTCATCGTGATCCATCTCCTTGGAGGTCGCCGCGGGGTCCGCGGTCGCTGGTGGTGAGGGGGGCGCCCGTACCCGCCGGGGAGTCGGGCGTCCCGGCCGTGCGGGGGCCGGAGCCCGCCCGCCGGCCTCGGACGCCGAGGCGCAGCGCACTGGCCTCGACGAGGGTCAGGCCGCGGGTCTCGGGTGCCCACAGCACCGAGACGAGCAGGCCCAGGCCGGAGATGACGGCGCCGGCCGCCATCGTGGCGCGGGTGCCGTAGGCGGCGAGGAAACCGGGCAGCACGTAGGTAGAGACCACGGTGCCGATGCGGCTGAAGGCCATGGCGGCCCCGACGGCGGAGGCCCGGACGTCCGTCGGGAACAGCTCGTTCGGGTACAGCCACTGCAGGTTGCCGGGGCCGCCCGAGAAGAAGGCGTACAGGGCGAGGCAGACGATCACGACGGGCATGGCGGCGGTGGGCAGGATGCCCAGGACCGCGAGCGCGACGGTCATGATCGCGAAGCTGCCGACGAGCAGCTTGCGGCGCCCCATCGAGTTCGCCCAGAACATGGCCGGGATGCACCCGACCATGAAGAACGTGCCGATGATCATCTCGCCGATCGTCGCCGTCTGGCCGGCTCCGAGCCCGAACTCCGTCATGATCCGAGGGCCGAACGTGTAGATGGCGAACATGGGCACGGCCTGGCACATCCAGATCGTCCCGACGAACAGGATCTTGCCGACGTACCCGCGGCGGAAGAGCGTCGCGTACCCGACCTTCGAGGTGGTCTCGGGCTCGAGCTCGACGTCCGCGCCGAAGATGCGCCACACGATCGCGCGCGCCTCCTCGCCCCGCCCCTTGCGGGCGAGCCAGCGGGGCGACTCGGGGATGTCCCAACGGCCGACGAGGATGACGAGGCACGGCACGACGGCGCTCGCGAGCATCCACCGCCAGCCGCCGTCGACGTCCATGAGGAGGTAGCCGACGAGGAAGGCGACGTTCGCACCGAGGTACCACGCGGCCGCGACGATGCCCATGGAGATCGCGCGGTGCTTGCGCGGGGTGAACTCCGCGATGAGCGACGTCGCGATCGGGTAGTCGGCACCGATGACGATGCCGATCAGGAACCGCATGACGACGAGCATGAGCGGCGTGCCCACGAACGCGGTGCCGACCGAGAGGACGGCGATCGCCACGATGTCGATGACGAACATCTTCTTGCGCCCGATGACGTCGGTCAGCCAACCGCCGACCGACGTCCCCAGGAAGAGGCCGACGAGCGCGGCCACCCCGACGACGGCCGTCCAGGTCGCGTCGAGGTCGAGCGCGGGGCCGAGCTGGATGAGGGCGACGCCGATGATGGACAGCACGTAGCCGTCGAGGAACGGGCCCCCCGACGAGAAGAGGGTGACCCGCTTGAGGAACGGGGTCATCTCGACGTCGTCGAGCATGACCCGCGCGGGGGCCGCGGTGACGACCGCCGCCCCCGTGGGGCGACGGTCGTCCTGGCTCAGGCCCACTCGATCACGCCGAAGTTGAGGAAGGGCTTGGCCGACGGGTCGTCGGCGTCCACCAGGCGGAAGTGCACCCGCCCGTCCTCCATGCGCCACATCTGCGTCGCCACCCGGGTCCCCGGCAGGACGGAGGCGGTGATGCGCGTCTTGAAGCGCTTGAGCCGCTCGGGCTCGCCCGGGACGAACGCGCGCACGAAGTGGCGGCACACGATGCCGGCGAAGCTCACGGCGTGCAGGATCGGGCGGGGCTGGCCGTTCTCGGCCGCGTACTCCCAGTCGACGTGCTGCGGGTGGTAGTCGCCCGAGAGGCGGTAGATCAGCGCCTGGTTCTCCGGGATGGTCTCGATGGTCTCGACGTCGGGCTCGCGGTCGGGCATCTCGACGATGTCCTTGGGTGCGGCCGGTCCACCCCACCCGCCGTCGTAGATGAGGCAGTCCCAGCTCTCGTTCGTGAAGAGAAGGTTGCCCGCGTCGTCGTAGGTGTCGCCGACGTGCTGGGCGAGCAGCCCCTTGCCCTCGCCGCGGTCGTACAGGCCCTTGAGCAGCACCTTGGTCGAGAGCTTGCCGTTCAGCCGGGTGATCGGCTGGTGGAAGGTGACGTCGAAGCTCCAGTGCAGCGACCCGGCGTAGTCGTAGCCGTAGTCGATGGTCCGGGTGACCTCGGAGTCGACGATCGGCATCGCGGCGAAGGTCGGCAGGACCTTCATGTCCTTCTCGTAGACGTACTCGAGGTCGGTGCGCCCGTCGATCGCGCAGCCGGAGCCGAGGGCGAACAGGCTCAGGTCGCGGAAGGTGTACTCGCGCTCGAACGGGCCGAACCACTGGCCGACCATCTCGGTCTTGATGACCATCGTTTCCTACTCTCTGCGTGCTCTGCGCGCGCCGGGGGACGTGCGCGGGGTTCGGGGTGCGGGAGCCGACCGGCCCCCGTGACGTCGACCTCAGACCAGCGCCGCCTTGGCGACCTTGAAGGTGGTGGTGCGGGGCAGGTCGTCGACGACTTGCACGATCGTGGGGACCTTGAAGCCGGCGAGGTGGGCGGCGCAGTGCGCGCGCACCTGCGCCACGGTGACGACCTGGCCGGGGACGAGCACGACGAACGCCTTGACGGCCTCGTCGTGCACGGGGTCGGGGACGCCGATCACGGCGGCCTCGGCGACCGCCGGGTGCCGGGTGAGCACCTCCTCGACCTCGGTCGGGGAGACGTTCTCGCCCGACCGCTTGACGAAGTGCGTGCGGCGGTCGACGAACCAGTGCCAGCCGTCGGCGTCCACGCGACCGAGGTCGCCCGTGCGGAACCAGCCCTCTGGGGTGATCGCGGCCGCCGTGGCCTCGGGGTCGCGGAAGTACTCCTTCATGAGCGTGCGGCCGGGTATCCCGCGCACCTGGATCTCGCCCACGGTGCCGACCGGGACCTCGTGCCCGTCGCCGTCGGCGATGCGCACCTCGTACCCGAGACCGACGCGGCCCACGGACGGCCAGCGGCGCTCGCCCACGGGAGGGTCCGTGAGGACGCCGACGAGGGTCTCGCTCGTGCCGTAGGAGTTGAGGAGGCGCACCCCGAAGCGTTGCTCGTAGGCGGACTTCTCCTCGTCCGTGACGGGCAGGTAGTAGAGGATCTCGCGCACCTGGTGGTCGCGCTCGTCCGGGGCGACGGGCTGGAGCATGGTCGTGCGCAGCATCATGGCGATGCTCTGCACCACGGTCGCGCGGTGCGCGCGCACCTGCGCCCAGAAGCGCCGTGCGCTGAACCGCTCGACGGCGACCAGCGTCGCCCCGGCCGTGAGCACGGGCATCAGGGCGTTGAGCTGGAAGTTCACGTGGCACGCGGGCATGGTCGTCAGGAGGCGGTCCTGCGCCGTCATCGTGGCCTGCCAGTCGACGAACAGCCCGCTGAACAGCAGGTTCGCGTGGGTCAGCACGACGCCCTTGGGGCACGCGGTGGAACCGGAGGTGAAGACGATGCCGACCGGGTCCTCGCTCGCGACCGGGACACGGTCCACCAGGACGTCCGGCTGGGCGTCGCGGGCGGGGCCGTACGGCGTCGTGCCGGGCACGTCGTGCTGCGAGCGGGCGAGCAGGATGCGCGGGTCGCCGGCGTAGCCGTCCTCGGGCAGGACGTCGGGCTCGGCGACCACGACGCGCGCCCCGACCCGGCGCTGGATGTCGTTGCACTCGGTCGCCGTGCTGCGAGGGTGGAACGGGACGCTGACGGCGCCGACGAGCGCCAGGCCGAAGAGGCACTCCAGCATCTCGGGGCAGTTGCCGAGGTGGACGCCGACGTGGTCGCCCGGGGCGACGCCAAGGGAGCGGAAGAGGTTGGCCGTGCGGACGATCCGCACGGCGAACTGGCCGTACGTCCACTCCGTCACGACGCCGTCCCGGTCCTCGAAGACGAGGAAGGTCCTGTCCGCGGAGGTGCGGGCGAGCTCCTCCCACAGGTCTCGCAGCGTCCTGCTGCCCACGATGTCCATCCACCTCACCCGTTCCTCGGTGCGCCCGGCTCTCCGGGCGCGCTGTGTCGGTCGGCGGGTGCGCGCGGTCCTCGTCCCGCGCGCACCCTGTCGCTCAGCCCCTGCGGATCGTGCCGTTCTCCTCGAGCGCCTGGATCTGCTCGGGGGTCCAGCCGGCCTCGGTCAGCACGGCGTCGGTGTCCATGCCGAGCGAGGGCATGGGGCGCCAGATCCTGCCGGGGTTGCGGGAGAACTTGGGCACGATGCCGACCCCCTTGACGGGCGTCCCGTCGAGCGTGTCCCACTCGACGATCGCCTCGCGCTGGGCGACGTGGTCCTCGGCGAGGAGCTGGTCGAACTCCAGCACGGCGTTGGCGGCGATACCCACGGCGGAGAACTCCTCCTCGAGCTCGAGGGCCTTCTGCGTGAGGCAGAACGCGTCCAGGTGGCGCTCGATGAGCTCGGCCTGCGGTCCGTCGAGCCACAGGGCGCTGGTGTCCTCGGGGTACTCCTCGGTGCCCCAGAGGTGTCCCAGGCCGATGCGCTCCAGCAGGTACTTGTTCTGCTTGACGCCGTAGACGCACAGGCCCACGAAGCCGTCCGACGTGCGGTACTCGCCGATCCCGCACAGGTTGGGGTGGCGGGCGCCTGGGCGCGGGTAGACGGTGCCCGCGTTGAGGAAGTCCATCATGTAGTAGGCCCCGACCCGCATCAGGACCTCGTACATCGCGACGTCGACGCTCTCGCCCTGGCCGGTCGTGCGCGCCTTCTGCAGCGCGGCGAGCGCGGACGAGGTCACCATGAGCGACGTGAAGTAGTCGCCCACGTACGGCACCGCGGCCATGGGCTGATCGGGGGTGCCGTTCTGCGCCATGTACCCGCTGTAGGCCTGGACCGTCAGGTCGTACGCGGCGCGGTTGACGCGCGTCTCGACGCCGTACTGGCCGAAGCCCGACACGTGCACGATGACCAGGCGCGGGTTGTGCTCCCACAGGATCTCGTCGGTGATCCCTCGGCGGGCGTAGGTGGGGCCCTTGGAGGACTCGATGAAGACGTCCGCGTCCTTGACGAGCGAGAACAGGACCTCGCGGCCCTCCTCGGTGAACGGGTTCATCGAGATCGAGCGCTGGTTGCGGCGTTCCATCTCCTTGACGAAGGTGGTGTCGCGCATCGAGTCGCCCGTGCGCGTGTTCTCGATCCAGACGACGTCGGCTCCCCACTCGGCCATGACGGCGGCCGCGGACGGGGCCGCGATCTCGACCGCGGAGTAGACGACCTTGACGCCCTCGAGGACGCCGAACCCTGGGATCGCGCCGGACATCAGCGGTACTCCTTGAGTGCGGCGCGGCCGGCGGCGAGGATCATCATCTCGTCGGTGCCGCCGGAGATCCGCTCCACGCGCAGGTCGCGGTAGAAGCGGGCCACGCGGTGGTCGCCGGTGACGCCGATACCGCCGAGCACCTGGATGGCGTCGTCCACGACCTCGGACGCGGCGCGCGTGCAGTACAGCTTGGCCATGGAGCAGTCGCCCTTGCCGAGCAGCCCGTTCTCGGCCTTCCAGGCGATCTCGTAGACCATGTTGCGCATGTTCGTGAGCTTGATCTTCATGTTCGCGAACTTCTCCTGGATGAGCTGGTAGCGCGCGATCGCCTCGCCACCCTGCACCCGTTGGTTCGCGTACCGTGCGGCGTCCTCGAACGCGCACAACGCCCACCCGTAGTCGCACGCGGCGACGAGGAAGCGCTCCAGGTCGAAGTCCGCGACGGTGCGCGCGAAGCCCTCGCCCTCGCCGCCGAACATGTCCTCCTCGCGGAGCTCGACGTCGTCGAAGTAGATCTCGCAGCACGAGTCCATGCGCAGTCCGAGCTTGTCGAGGGGCTCCTTGCTGATGCCGGGGAGCGTCATGTCGACGAAGAACTCGGAGTACTGGTCCATGTCCTCGGCGTTGCGCGCCATGACGACCAGGTAGGGCACGTGCTTGGACGACGTGATGAAGGTCTTGTGGCCGTTGAGGTAGACCTTGCCGTCGCGACGCGTGTAGGTCGTGGCCATCTTGGCGAAGCTCGAGCCGGCGCTCGGCTCCGTCATCGCGAAGTTCCAGATCTGCTTGCCGGTGCCGACCAGGGCGAGGATCTTCTCGATCTGCTCGGGGCTGCCGACGCGCAGGACCGTCTCGAGCGTGGGGAGCTGGTAGAGCACGTACGTGGGGACGCCGAGGCGTCCGAGCTCCTCCCAGACCGCCGCGATCGTGGTCCAGCCGGCGTCGAGGCCGCCGCGGTCCTCGGGCAGGAGGATCGTGTCGACGCCGAGCTCGGCGAGCTCGGCGACGAACCGTTCCGGGTACTCGTGGTCCTTGTCGCACTGGGCGAAGTAGGTGTCCCAGCTCTCGCGGGCCATGAGCTCGCGGACGGCCTGGACCATCAGCTCCTGGTCCTCGGTGAGGGAGAAGTCCATGAGAGGGCCTTTCGTTCGGGGTGGTGGGGGAGTCGTGGTGCGCTCAGACGAGCGCGGCGGCTACGCGCCGGTGGAACGCGGCGCCCTCCGCGAGGACCTCGCGGGCCTCGGGCAGCATCCGCGAGTGGTGCAGGAAGCCGTGCAGGACGCCGTCGACGACGTGCAGGCGGTGCTCGACGCCGTGCGCGGCGAGCAGTGCGGCGAGGGCTCGGCTGTCGTCGAGCAGGGGGTCGAGCGCGCTCGCCACGAGGTACGTCGCAGGGATGCCCTGCGAGAGGTCCGCGGAGAGGCAGTCCAGGGAGGGGCTGCGAAGGTCCTGCGGGCCCGAGGTGTACGCGGCCAGGTAGCCGTCGAGGTCCTCCGGGGTCAGCCCGTCCCACGCCCCGCCGAACAGTCGGCGGGACGCGGAGTCGCGCAGGCCGAAGAGGCCGTAGTAGAGCAGGAGGGACTCGACCGCGGGGCCGCCGTGGTCACGGAGCCAGAGGGTCGCGGCGAGGGCCAGGTTGGCCCCGCCGGAGTCGCCGGCGAACGCGACGCGTCCACCGGTGACCCCGATCTCGTCCGCGTGCTCCGCCACGTGACGGGCGACGGCTGCGCACTCCTCGACGGCCTGCGGGAGCTTCGCCTCGGGGGACAGTGCGTAGTCCACACCGACGACCACGGCCCCGGTCGCGTCCGCGAGGGCTCGCATGATGCGGTCGTGCGTGTCGAGGCTCCCGACGACGAAGCCGCCGCCGTGGACGTAGAGGAGCGCGGCGCCGTCGGTCTGCTGGACGGGGTGGTACCGGCGGGTCCGGACCGGTCCGTACGGCCCGGCCACGGTGTCGTCGACGGTCCGCGCCATGCGGGGGCCGCCCTCGTTCCAGTACACGCGCTCGGTGGCGTACCGGCAGCGCTGCTCGCGGACGGTGGCGTCGGGGGCGAGCGCTGCTCCCTGGAGCCGCTCCTGGAGGGCGAGGACCTCGCGCATGCGGGGCGTCAGGCGGGCGAGGACGTCGACGGCGGACATCAGGCGTTCACGGGCTCGGGCTCGGCGGACTCGCCGGCAGCGAGAGCCTGCGCCGCCTCGTACCGCGCGTCGAGCTTCGCCTGGTTGGCGCGCACGTAGCGGTTGAGCAGCAGTGCGCAGGCGGACGCGACGACGGCGGAGCCCACGAGGATCCAGAAGATCTGCGGGTAGGCGGCGCCTTCGTTCCCGGCGGCGTCGGCCGTGTCGATGATCGAGCCGAACCAGGTGCTCGAGAAGGTGTCCGGCAGGAAGCCGACGAGCGACACGACCCCGGTCGCGGCACCGAACGCGGCGAGCGGGACCTTGCCCTCGGTGAGCTGGGACGACACGATGCCGAACACGCCGTTGGCGATGAAGCCGAGCGCGACGCCGATGAGCGCGACGGACAGGATCAGGCCGGTGCCGGCGGGCAGGACGCCCGGCACGGGCACGATCGCGAGCACGGCGATGCCGGCGGCGGCGATCAGCGAACCGATCCAGATGACGCGCGACGGCTTCTTCGCCCGGAAGGCGAGGGCGCCGAAGACGGGGCCGGCGAACAGGGTCACGCCGTACTGGCGCAGGACGCTGAGGATGTTGTTGAGCGTGGCGTCGGCGCCGAGGTAGGTCAGGTAGGTCGTCGCGTAGTTGACGCCCGTGTAGTAGAAGTACACGAAGAAGACGGTGACCGCGGTGATGAGGACGACGGGGTTCGTCAGGGCGCGCCCGGTGTCGACGAGGACCTGCTTGGCGGAGCGGACGCTGCCGATCTCGCCCTCGAACTTCGGGATCATGACGAACGCGAGGATGCCGAGCAGGAGGATGAGCACGGCGTAGAAGAGGAGGAAGGTCCGGAAGGCGCCGGCGGCGTCGCCCGCCGCGCGGGCGAGGACCCAGGTGCCGACGAGGCCGGCGAGGAAGCCCGCGAGGCCGTAGAAGCCGTAGCTGATGCCGATGTTGCGCGAGTACTCGTTCTCGGCCGAGATCAACCGCACGAGCTTGTAGCGGCAGCCCCACCACAGCAGGATCGTGGTGATGCCCATGGCGACGAAGATCAGCAGGAGCGTGCCGTAGGACGGCAGCATCGCGTACCAGAAGGTCAGTGCCGCGGTGAGGACGAACCCGGTCGAGCACAGGGTGCGCATGCGGACGCGGTCGGCGACGAGGCCCGAGGGCAGGTAGCAGATCGTCGCGGTGATGGCGTAGGCGCCGAGCAGTGCGCCGATCTGCGTGTTGGACAGGCCGAGCGCGGTCTTCTGCGCGTCGTAGAAGGCCTGCTTCAGGTAGGCCGGACCGTAGATGGTGCTGCTCCCGGCGCTGACCAGGATCAGGATGAACCACCGACGGAAGGTCGTGAGGTCTGCGGCCTTCTTCTCTCCTTTGGCGACGATCGCCATGTGCCCTCCTCAGAGCTGTCACGCACTCTCGTAGTGCGACGTGGACCACACTGCGCTCTCGAGGAGATGACAGGGGAGGGTTTCGGCGTCATGACGACAAGGTGCGTAGGGGGCGCTGCGGACCTGAGTAGAGGAGCGGCCGAGCTTGAGTGCAAGAACCTGCTTACCGGGCGGTCGGTTTTAAGACGAACGGTCGCGAGGCGCGGAAACAAGCGGCTTGTACTTTTCTTCACAAGAAGTGGCGTGCTTGTCCCGCTCCGACCGGCCGCCCGGTAGGTGGTCCGACGGCGGCCCGGGCGCCCCCGGCGACGACGACGGCCGGTGCAGCCCCCGCGGGGGCTGCACCGGCCGTCGTCGCTCGACCGTGACGCCGCGAGACCCGCGGCGCCCAGGCGTCACCAGATGCGCACGCGCTCGGTGGGGGCGAGGTACAGCGCGTCGGACTCCGACACGTCGTACGCCTCGTAGAACTCGTCGAGGTTGCGCACCACGCCGTTGCAGCGGAACTCGTTGGGCGAGTGCGGGTCCGTCGCGAGTCGCCGCACGACCTCCTCGTCACGGCCCTTCGACTGCCACACCTGTGCCCAGCCGAGGAAGACGCGCTCGATGCCCGTCAGGCCGTCGATCACCGGCGCCTCGGACAAGGGACGGCCCAGCGCGATCCGGTACGCCTTGAGCGCGATCGACAGACCGCCCAGGTCGCCGATGTTCTCCCCGATCGTCAGCGCTCCGTTGACGTGCGGGCCGTCGTCGGGCAGCTGGACCGGGCGGAACGCGTCGTACTGCGCGATGAGGGCCTTGGTGCGGACCTCGAACTCGGCCCGGTCCTGCGGCGTCCACCAGTCCTCGAGGCGGCCGTCGCCGTCGTACTTGGAGCCCTGGTCGTCGAACCCGTGCCCGATCTCGTGGCCGATCACGGCCCCGATCCCGCCGTAGTTGACCGCGTCCTCGGCGTCCGGGTCGAAGAAGGGCGGCTGGAGGATGGCGGCCGGGAACACGATCTCGTTCATGCCCGGGTTGTAGTAGGCGTTGACCGTCTGCGGGGTCATGAACCACTCGTCGCGGTCGAGCGGCTTGCCGATCTTGCCGAGCTCGCGGTCCTGGTCGAACGCGTTCGAGCGGCGCACGTTGCCCAGCAGGTCGTCGGCCTCGATCACGAGGGCCGAGTAGTCGCGCCACTTGACCGGGTACCCGATCTTGGGCGTGAACGCCTCGAGCTTGGCGAGCGCCTTGACCTTGGTCTCCTCGGTCATCCAGTCGAGGCCCTCGATGGACTCGCGGTACGCCGCGACGAGGTACGCGACGAGCTCCTCCATGCGCGCCTTGTGCGCGGGCGGGAAGTGCCGCTCGACGTACACCGCGCCGACGGCCTCGCCCAGTGCGCCCTCGACGAGCGAGACACCGCGCTTCCAGCGCTCACGGACCTCCTGCGCCCCGGAGAGCGTGCGGCCGTAGAAGTCGAAGTTCGCCTCGACCAGCTCGTCCGTGAGGTACGGCGCGCGCGCCGAGACCAGGTGGTAGACGGCCCACAGCTTCCAGTCCTCGACCGGGACCGTCTGCCACAGCTCCCCGAAGCCCGTCGCGAAGCCGGGCTCGCGGACCACGAGCTCGTCGAGCGACCCGGCTGGGGCGGCCAGGGCCAGGACCCACGCGTGCCAGTCGAAGCCCGGGGCCGAGTCGGCCAGCGCGCGCAGCGTCATGGGGTTGTACGTGAGGTCGGCGTCGCGGTCGCGCACGACGTCCCAGTGGTGTGCCGCGAGCTGCGTCTCGAGGGCGAGCACACGCTCGGCCGCGTCCTGGGGGGACGCGCCCCACGTGTCTGCCGTGACGCCCGCGAGCGTGAGCATGCGCGCGACGTGCGGCACGTACTTCGCACGGATCTCGGCGTACTGGTCCTCGCGGTAGTACGCCTCGTCAGGCAGTCCGAGCCCACCCTGGTACAGGTAGGCGACGTACTTCTCGGGGTCCTTGGCGTCGTTGTCGACCCAGAACCCGAACGCCCCCGCCCCGCCCGTGCGCTGCAGCGCGCCCAGTGCGCCCGTGAGCTCGGCCTGGTTCGTGGCGGCGGCGATCAGGGCGAGGTCCGGCGCGAGCGGGCTCACACCGCGTGCCTCGATCGCGTCGGTGTCCATGAAGCTCGCGAAGAGCGCGCCGATCTGCGCCTGGACGCCCGTGGCGTCCCCGGACTGCGCCGCGGCGGCGCTGTCGTTGATGATCTCGCGCACGTGCTCCTCGGCCTGGTCGTGCAGCGCGCGGAACGCGCCGTCCATCGACCGGTCGGCGGGGATCTCGTGCGTCTCGAGCCAGCGGCCGTTGACGTGCCGGTACAGGTCGTCCTGCGGGCGGACGGCCGGGTCGAGGGCGGACAGGTCGATACCGGAGGCCGTCGTGCGCGCGGCGTCCGCGGCGCTCGCTGCCTGGCCCGCGGCGGAGGGTGAGGTCTGTGTCATGCGTCTCAGGTTATGCGAGCAGTGGCGCGGGCGGGGAGCGCATCGGGGATGATGGGGGCATGCGCGTTCACATTGCAGCGGACCACGCGGGGTACGAGCTCAAGGCTCACCTCGTCACGCACCTCAAGAGCTCGGGTCACGACGTCGTGGACCACGGTGCCCACGAGTACGACGCCCTCGACGACTACCCGTCGTTCTGCATCGCGGCCGGCGAGGCCGTCGTCGCGGAGCCGGGCAGCCTCGGCGTCGTGATCGGCGGCTCGGGCAACGGCGAGCAGATCGCCGCCAACAAGGTCGACGGCGTGCGCGCCGCCCTGGCCTGGAACCTCGACACCGCGAGGCTGGCCCGCCAGCACAACGACGCCAACGTCATCTCGGTCGGCGGGCGCCAGCACACGGTCGAGGAGGCCACGTCGTTCGTCGACGCGTTCCTCGCCGAGCCCTTCAGCGGTGACGAGCGCCACCAGCGCCGCATCGACCAGCTCGCGGCCTACGAGGCCTCGCGCCACCAGGCGTGACGTCCGACCGCACCCTGCTCGCGGTGGGCGGCGCGGGCCGTGCCTGAGGGCCACACCGTCCACCGCCTCGCGCGCACCTTCGCCGAGCTCTTCGCGGGCCAGGTCCTGGCGGTCTCGAGCCCGCAGGGCCGGTTCGCGGCCGGGGCGGCGCTGCTCGACGGCGCGCGCCTCGTCGCGTCCCGCGCGTGGGGCAAGCAGCTCTTCCTGGGCTTCGCGGACCCTTCCGCGGGACCCGGCGGGCCGCCGTCCGACGACGACCTGCGCTGGCTGCGCGTCCACCTGGGCCTCTACGGGGCCTGGACGTTCGCGGGCGACGGGAGCGCCGCCGTCGTGCACGCGATCGGTGCGCCGCGCAAGCGCATCGGCGAGCGGGACTCGGTCCCGGCCGGTCCGCTCGCGTCGCTTCCCGCCCCGGGCGACGACTGGGCCCCTCCCGCGCCCCGCGGCGCGGTGCGGGTGCGCCTGGTCGGCGAGCACGCGGTCGCCGACCTCACCGGGCCCACGGCCTGCGAGGTCGTCTCGGCGGACGAGGTGCGCGCGGTCGAGGCGCGCCTGGGCCCCGACCCGATCCGGGACGACCCCGCCCCCGCCGGCGGGCCCGACCGCTTCGTGGCGGCCGTGCGGCGCTCGCGCACGACCGTCGGGCAGCTCCTCATGAACCAGGACGTCGTCGCCGGGGTGGGCAACATCTACCGCGCCGAGGTGCTGTTCCGCGCGGGGCTGGACCCGCTGACCCCGGGCAGGGACGTGCCCGCCGAGACGCTGCGGGCGATCTGGGACGACCTGGTCGTCCTCATGCGCGACGGAGCGAGCACGGGCGCGATCGTCACGACCCGCCCCCAGGACCGCGAGCCCGACGGCGCCACGTCCCCGGGAGCGCCGCCTCGCCCGGGAGCCGGGC
>NZ_JACSQE010000029.1:0-1192 GCF_014836745.1 Oerskovia gallyi | reverse complement strand
ACCTCCCCTCCTCGACCGGAAGGCGTTCTTTCCTGTGAGCAGCTCTCGTCCGTTGCGTGTCGCCATTGTTGGCGCTGGTCCTGCTGGTATCTATGCGGCGGACATTCTGTCGAAGACGGGCGTCGAGGTGAGTATCGACTTGTTCGAGCGTCTTCCGGCGCCGTTCGGGTTGGTGCGGTACGGGGTGGCGCCGGACCACCCGCGCATCAAGGCGATCATCGTGGCGTTGCACAAGGTGTTGGCCCGGGGTGATGTGCGTCTGCTCGCGAATGTGGAGTATGGGGTGGATCTGAAGCTGGATGATCTGCGGCAGTTCTATGACGCGGTGATCTTCTCGACGGGTTCGATCCGGGATGCGGCGTTGGCGATCGAGGGGATCGATCTGCCGGGGTCGTTCGGTGCGGCGGATTTCGTGTCGTGGTACGACGGGCACCCGGATGTGGCGCGCACGTGGCCGTTGGAGGCCGAGCAGGTCGCGGTGCTGGGGGCGGGGAACGTGGCGCTGGACGTGGCGCGGGTGCTGGCCAAGCATGCGGACGACTTGTTGCCCACGGAGATCCCGGAGAACGTGTACCAGGGGTTGAAGGAGTCGCCGGTGACGGACGTGCACGTGTTCGCGCGTCGTGGTCCGGCGCAGGCGAAGTTCTCCCCGTTGGAGCTGCGTGAGCTGGGGCACGTGCCGGACGTGGACGTGATCGTGTATCCGGAGGACTTCGAGTTCGACGAGGGGTCGATGGCCGCGATCAATTCCTCGAACCAGACCAAGCAGGTCGTCAAGACGTTGACGGACTGGACGCTCAAGGACCCGTCGCAGTTCACGGCTTCGCGGCGGTTGCACCTGCATTTCCTGCATGCGCCGGTCGCGGTGCTGGGCGAGGGCAGGGTCGAGGGGTTGCGTACCGAGCGGACCCGGTTGAACGGGGACGGGACGGTCAGCGGGACGGGGGAGTTCTTCGAGTGGCCGGTGCAGGCGGTGTACCGGGCGGTGGGGTACTTCGGGTCGCCGTTGCCCGAGATCCCGTTCGACGACCTCAAGGGTGTGATTCCCAACCGTGAGGGTCGGGTCATCGACATCGATGGTGCGCAGATCCCGGGGGTGTATGCCACGGGGTGGATCAAGCGTGGCCCGGTCGGGCTGATCGGGCACACCAAGTCCGACGCGTCCGAGACCGTCCGCCACCTCGTCGAGGAC
>NZ_JACSQE010000028.1:0-1238 GCF_014836745.1 Oerskovia gallyi | reverse complement strand
GCCCGTCGGGTGGCTGTCAGTCTCAGCCGAGGAGCTGCAGGACTCCGGCGTTGGACTGGTTGGCCTGGGCCAGCATCGCGGTCCCGGCCTGGGACAGGATGTTGGTGCGCGAGTAGTTCATCATCTCCTTGGCCATGTCGACGTCGCGGATGCGCGACTCCGCCGAGGTCAGGTTCTCCGCGGCCACGTTGATGTTGGAGATCGCGTACTCCAGACGGTTCTGCGTCGCACCGAAGTTCGAACGAGCCGTCGACACGGCCTTGAGCGCCGTGTCGATCGTCTCGATCGACGTCCGGGCGTTCGTGGCGTCCGCGACGTTCAGCGCGGTGCCGCCGGCTCCCGCGTCGTCGTACACCGTGTCCTTGATGATGTCCTGCAGGTTGTTGGCTGCGAGGGCGATGGTGATGGTGTTGCCGCTGCCGGCGCCCTCCGCGCTGACCTGGACCGTGAGGTCCGCGGCAGCGTCGGTGAGCAGGTTGATGCCGTTGAAGTTCGTCGAGTCGACGACGCGGTTGAGCTCGTTCGCGAGCTCGTCGAGCTCCGAGCTGATCGCGGTGCGGGCGTCGGCGTTGTTGGTGTCCGAGGACGCCTGGACCGCGAGGTCACGCATGCGCTGCAGGATCGACTGGGCCTCGCCCAGCGCACCTTCAGCAGCCTGCACGACGCTGATGCCGTCCTGCGCGTTACGAGCAGCGACCGAGTAGCCGTTGACCTGAGCCTTGAGGCCCTCGGCGATCGACAGACCCGCCGCGTCGTCGGCCGCGCGGTTGATACGAAGACCCGACGACAGCTTCTCGAGCGACTTGCTCTGGCTGTTCTGCGTGTTCGTCAGGTTACGGAACGTGTTCAGTGCAGAGACGTTCGTGTTGACGCTGAAGCCCATGATGAGTCCTCCGTGAGACGGGCGAGAAGAATGGTCCCCCAGCCCATCCATGGGCCGGTCACCCACCACTGTCGGCAGCACCGGCACCACCGTGGGGGGTGAGTTCCGGACGCACGACGGCGCCGCACCGGGTTTCCGGTGGGGCGCCGTCGTCGGCAGGCCCCGTCAGGGGCCCGTCGGGTGGCTGTCAGTCTCAGCCGAGGAGCTGCAGGACTCCGGCGTTGGACTGGTTGGCCTGGGCCAGCATCGCGGTCCCGGCCTGGGACAGGATGTTGGTGCGCGAGTAGTTCATCATCTCCTTGGCCATGTCGACGTCGCGGATGCGCGACTCCGCCGAGGTCAGGTTCTCCGCGGC
>NZ_JACSQE010000027.1:0-1252 GCF_014836745.1 Oerskovia gallyi | reverse complement strand
ACCGCGACGACGACGGAGATGTCTCGTGGGGTGCAGGAGTCCGCGACGGGGGCCTCGGAGATCGCGGGCAACATCACAGGCATCGCGACCGCCGCGCAGGAGAGCGCGGCGACCATGCAGCGGATGAGCGTCGCGGTCGACGAGCTGGCCCAGGTCTCGGTCGAGCTGCGCACCCGCGTCGCCCAGTTCCGGATCTGACGCGGCCCCCAGCACCTCGCACCTCAGCACGACACGTACCACCCGCATCACCGGAACGGATCAGAACGACCTCGGGGCTCTCGCCCCCAGGCAACCGACTCGGCCGCCCCCCGCGGCCGCCCGCAGGGGACACGGGTCCCCCCAGATCGAGAGGCGAGCGATGAGCGAGCAGCAGAACGCACCGCGCCGGCTGTGGGCCGACCGCCCGGTGCTGGTCAAGATCGTCATGTCCGTCCTTCTCATGGTGGTGGTGACCGCGGTCGTCACCGCGTTCGCGCTCAGCTCGATGCGTACGCTGCGGGCAGACGCCGCGCTGATGTACAGCGGCAACGTCGTCCCGCTCCAACAGCTCACGGAGATCCAGCGCGCCTACCAGGGCGACCGGGCCCGGGTCGTCCAGTACGGCATCGCCGACGAGGAGACCCGCGGGACGCTCGTGGACGAGCTGGCCGAGCGCAAGGTCGACCTCCACTCGCAGATCGAGGCCTATCGCCCCAACGCGGTGGACGAGGCCGACGTCGACGCTCTGGTCGCCGCGCTCGACACGTACTACGCAGCGGCCGAGGGGACGCTGTTCCCGTTCGCGGACGAGGGCGACGCCGAAGGGTTCGCCACGTACTTCGACGAGACCATCCGTCCGTTGACGACGGGTGTCCTCGACGCCATGCAGGTGGAGACCGTCTCGCAGGGCGAGGAGGCGGCCGCGCTCGCCGACGAGACGGATGCCGTGGCGGCACGATCGATCCTCCTCACGATCCTGGTCGCGGCGCTCGGTGCGGTTGCGGCGTCCGCCCTGGCCTACGTCGTGGCTCGCAACATCGCCCGCCGGATCGGCGCGGTGTCCTCTGCCCTGGCAGCGGTGGGCGACGGCGACCTGACGGTCTCCTCCGGCGTGACCGGGCGTGACGAGATCGGCACCCTGGCCGTCGACCTCGAACGCACGCAGGCGAACCTGCGTGCTCTCATCACGGGAGTGGTCGAGTCGTCGGTGACGATCGCGTCGAGTGCGGAGTCGTTGGCGGGGGTGTCGTCGCAGTTCTCGGCGTCGTCGGAG
>NZ_JACSQE010000026.1:0-1359 GCF_014836745.1 Oerskovia gallyi | reverse complement strand
ACCGCGACGACGACGGAGATGTCTCGTGGGGTGCAGGAGTCCGCGACGGGGGCCTCGGAGATCGCGGGCAACATCACCGGCATCGCGACCGCCGCGTCGTCGACCGCGGAAGCGATCCAGCAGATGAACGACTCGATCGCCGAGCTCGCCCGGATGAGTGCCGACCTGCAGTCGGACGCCGCGAAGTTCGTCTACTGACCCGCTCCCCACGACCCGCCGCAGTCAGCTCCAGAGGAAGGACCAGCCCGTGAACCGGCAGAGCGAAGCACCCGACGACCTCGCACCCACGCTCGAGCACGCGCCCGAGGTGTTCGTCGAGCCCTACCCCGACGGCCTGTCCGACCTCGGCGCGACGTCGGGCGAGGTGTCCGACGTGGACCCCGCGCAGGGAGCAGGAGAGCGGACGGCACACGCCGCAGGGGGCAGCGTCCTGCGCTCGGTCCGCACCAGGATCCTGGGCCTCGTCGCGGTCCTCGTGGTCGCGATGATCGTGCTGGGCGCGGTGGCCGTCTCGACCACGGTCTCGCTCCGGGAGCGCACGGAGACGATCGCGACGATCCAGAGCACCCTCAACGCGCGCGTCATGGCTCTTCAGAGCTCCGTGTGGTCGTACCGGCTCGCGACCGGAGGCCTGGGCGACTACATGGGGGAGCCCGAGGAGGCAGGCCCGCAGTTCGTCGCGATCGACGGGGCCCACGGCGCCGTCACGGCCGAGATGCGGGCGTTCGAGGACATCTACGCGGGCATCGGCGAGCCGGTGCCGGACCAGTACGGATCGTTCGCGCTGTCCGTGAACGAGTACATCTCGATCGTCGAGGAGCGCAAGCTGCCGGCCTTCGAGGCCGGGGACCGCGCGGCGTTCCGGTCCGCGGACACGGACCTCGACAACGTCGGTCAGCAGATGGGCGGCGCGCTGGACCGCCTCCAGTCGTACATCGACGACATCCTCGCGGGAGAGACGGAAGCGGCCGCGAGCGAGGCGTCGACGGCGATCGTCACGCTCGTCGTGATCATCGCGGTCGGCGCGCTCGGAGGGTTGGCGTTCGGCTGGATCACCTCGGGACGGATCAAGAGAGCGATCGTCGGGGTGCAGCGCACGGTCGAGGCGATCGCGGACGGCGACCTGACCCACGAGCCCGACGTCCGCGGCCGGGACGAGCTGGGGGACATGGCCCGCGCCCTGTCCTCGGCCCAGGCGTCGCTGCGCGCCACGCTCGCTGGTGTCCTCGAGTCGTCGGTGACGATCGCGTCGAGTGCGGAGTCGTTGGCGGGGGTGTCGTCGCAGTTCTCGGCGTCGTCGGAGGAGACGGCGGCGCAGTCGGGGGTGGTGGCGGCTGCTGCGGAGCAGGTGTCGCAGAA
>NZ_JACSQE010000025.1:0-1735 GCF_014836745.1 Oerskovia gallyi | reverse complement strand
GCGGCTTTGTAGGCCAGGACGGACAGGTGGCGTCCGGGTCTGCCGGGCAGGTTGGAGATCTGGTGCAGGGTGGTGCGGCGTAGTCGGCGGTACAGGGCGGGGTCGTAGGCGCGCACGTGGGCCCAGAACTCGTCCTTCTTGCGTAGTGACTCGCGGGTGCCGGCGCGGACCAGGAGCATCGAGGAGACCAGGGACACGATGTCGAGGTAGTGCAGCATGTAGCGCTTGAGGGCGCGGGGCGTGGCTGGGTTCGCGCGGGCTGCGGACAGGTGTTCCATCATGGTGCGGTTGATGCGTAGCTGTTGGTCCACGCGCGAGATCATCACGGTCTCGTTGACGGACTGGTCCGCGCGCCCGATGTAGTACCGGTACAGGTCGACGTTCAGGTAGTACAGGCGTCGGACCGCGGGCAGGGGGGCGTAGGCGTAGAGGTTGTCGACGTAGAAGGTGTGCTCGGGCAGGACCAGGCCGACCTCGCGCAGCAGGTCGGTGCGGTAGATCAGGGAGTGCATGAGGATGTACTGGTTCTTGCGCAGGCGCCCGACCTGGTCCCAGCCCAGGACCCGGTCCTGGGGTAGGGCGTTGGTGTAGCGCACGGCGGTCTTGTTGCGCTTGTCGACCTTCTCGTACACGAAGTTGCTGACCAGCATGTCGATCCCGGTGTCCTGGGTGACGAAGGAGTCCAGCAGGTCCAGGACCTTGGCGTAGGCGTCGGCCTCGAGCCAGTCGTCGGAGTCCACGATCTTGATGAACCGCCCGCGCGCGTGGGCCAGGCCCGTGTTGATCGCGGCCCCGTGACCCCCGTTGGGCTGATGGATCACGCGCACCACCCCCGGGTGGGCGGCGGCGTACCGGTCCGCGATCTGGGCCGTGGCGTCCCACGACCCGTCGTCCACGATCAAGACCTCCACCCGCTGGCCCCCGGCCAGCAGCGAGTCGATGCTGCGGTGCATGTACGCCGCAGAGTTGTAGCACGGCACCACGATCGTCAACAGCTTGGACATCAGCGCACTCTTCAGACTTCCTGGCCCGCACGGGCCGACGACGAGGACTCCCCCGCACCCCCGGCCACCGGCACACCCGCCACCTGAGCAGGGCCAGCCACCTCGCCCGGCTCTGGCGCCTGGTCCTCGGGGTCACGCTTGAAGATGATCTTGAAGATCGGGAAGAACACCCAGAACGATAGGGCACTGTTGATGATCATCGTGACCATGTCGGCCGCGGTCTCACCCGTCTTGCCCAACCCCCACGTGTCGATCAACAGCTCGTAGATCGGCGCCTTGTACAGGCCCTGCAACGCCGCCGCCGCGAACGTGATCACCACGTACGCCACCACGTACCAGAACGCCGCCCGCCAGATCGAGGTGTTCGACTTGAACGTCACGTTGCGCTGAGCGAAGAAGTTGATCACCTGCGCGATCAACAACGTCACCTGCACCGCCAAGAAGTACGCCAACCCACCCCCACCCTCAGGCAACGCCCCCGCCGCATAGTCGAACACGAAGAACGACGACCCATCCGGATTCGACCCCACCGGCAACACCTGAAACCCCGTGTCCACCAACCCCGTCGCCCCGAACACCGCCTTGAACGCCGGCATCAACGCCAGCTGCAGCACCGTCACCCCATTGCTCAACACGAAGAACAACAAGAACTGCGCCGCCCCCGGACGCCGCTCAGCAAACCCCGACCACGCCTGACCAATCCGACCGAACATCACACACTCACTCTCACG
>NZ_JACSQE010000024.1:0-2324 GCF_014836745.1 Oerskovia gallyi | reverse complement strand
ACCCGGGGGATCCAGCCACTTCGCGGCGGCTCCGAAGAGCTTCGCAGTGGTGTCTGTTCCTCCCTGCCGGGCTGACTCAGAGAACATTACGGTGGTCGGGGCCCAACGGTCAAACCGGTGCCCCGTGACCCCGGTCACCGCGCGTCGTCAGGTCACCAGGGCCGATTCTGCGGCCCGGCACAGCCGGCGAACCTCCCCGGCCGCCCAGGTACCGTCGGGGCATGAACCCCTCCAGCGATACCGTTCGCCCGTCCCTCGCCGACCGCCCGGGTGACGGCGTGACCGTGCGTGTGCTCGTTCCCTGCACGGTCGACGAACGGCACCAGGCTCGTGCGCTCGAGGCCTATCGCGAGCTGGTCGCCGCGACCAGGCAGGAGGCCGGCTGCCTGTCGTACGAGCTCCTCCAGCGCGTGGGCGACTCGACCCGGTTCCTGCTCGTCGAGGAGTGGGAGTCGCAGGACCATCTCGACGCCCACACCCGGACGGAGCACTTCGTGCGGCTCGTCGCGGAGCTCGAGCAGCTCGAGAGGGCCGCGCCCGCAGAGCTCTACCGACGCGTTCTCTAGGACGCGCTCGCTCAGGCAGGCAACGCGGGGCCCCTGGTCTCCGACGCTCGCCCCTCGTCAACGGACGACCGCCGCACGTCCCGCAGCCAGGTCGCGACCGTGTCGACATCCGCGACGATCATCCCCACCGACGGGTCGACCCGGTGCAACAACACCCTGGCAGGGTGCGCGCCCTCGATCCACCTGCGGTCCCCGGCCGGGTACGTCATCGACCCAGACGAACGGGCGTCCGTCCGCGATGCGCACCAGTACCTTCGTCCTCCACTGCAGGTCGGCCACCCCGTGGTCGCCGTCGGAGGCAGGAAGGTCGGCCACCCGTAGGTGCGGGAGACCGAGCAACGGCGCGATCACCTCGTTGGCGCCGTGCATCCACGCGGTCGCCCACATCAGCTCGCGCCCCAGGCCGGTCAGCAGCGGGCCGAGAGCGCGAGCCACGCTCGCCAGGTGGGGGTTCGACGCCGCCGTCCAGGACTCAGGACCCGGAACACGCGGCAACTCCGGCTGCCGAACGGGAGCAGCGGCCCGTCGACGTCGAGGAACGGGATCTGGCGCGATGCGGCGCTCACCCGTGCACCGTAGTGCAAGCGGCATCTTCGACGCCGCCCCTCCCGAGACCGGCATGGCCCGCGTGCGGCTGGCGACCGCTATCTCGTCGACCGCTGGCGGCGTGCCTCGTAGAGCACGATCGAGGCTGCGTTGGCTGCGTTGAGGGAGCTGGCCGCGCCGGCCATCGGGATGCTGAGCGTGACGTCCGCTGCGTCGCGCCATGCGCGCGACAGCCCCGCGGTCTCGTTGCCGACGAGGAGCAGCACGGGCTGCGTCAGGTCGAACGCCGAGATCTCGGCGTCGCCGTCCTCGTCCGTTGCCGCGACGACGATCGGCACGCCGGCCGAACGCTGATGCTCGACCCACTCCACGACGTCGTGGGGAGACGCGGCGCGCACGGTCGGCACGGCGAAGAAGGAACCTGTCGAGGCGCGGACGGACTTCGGGTCGTACGCGTCTGCGGCGTGCCCGGTGGTGATCACACCGTGTGCGCCGAGGGCGTCCGCTGAGCGGATGATCGACCCGATGTTGCCCGGCTGCGTCGGGCGGTCGAAGACCAGACCGAGGAAGTCCGCACGCGCCGAAATCCGCGTGAGGTCGTCGGGAGCCATGCCGACGACCGCCAGTACCTCGGCCGCCCCCTCGGTCTTCTCGCTGAGCTCGGCCAGCAGGTCCGACGACATCGCCACCTTCTCGGCGTTCGGCTGCGACGCGAGCAGGTCGCGAGCCCAGGGCGAGAGCGACCGGTCGGCGTCGTACAGCAGGGCACGGACGTCCCACCCGTGCTCGATCGCCAGGTTGACCGGCCGGACGCCCTGCACGATGAACTCTCCGGCGCGGTGACGCTTGGAGCGGTTGGACAGGAGCGTCTGCAGCACCTGGAATCGAGCATTGCGTGCGCTGATGCGGGTGACCACGTGTTCCTCCGGAGACCTGGCAGCATCTGGGTCCGGCCGCCTGACTCGAAGGCTACCGGCTCGGCACGCGGCTCGAGGTCCTGGCCTGCGGCCGGCGGAGCTTGGTCGCGCCGCGACCGAGGTCGACACACGCAACACAAGAGCCCCGAGACACCTGATGGTGTCCGGGGCTGAGCTACCAGCGGCGAGGGCCGGGGCGTCGAGTGCGCGCGATGCGATCCGGGTATGCCAAAGGCCCACCCCGTGAGGGGTGGGCCTTTGGTGAATGGTTGTCCGGCGGCGACCTACTCTCCCA
>NZ_JACSQE010000023.1:0-2705 GCF_014836745.1 Oerskovia gallyi | reverse complement strand
CCCCCCCCCCCCCCCCCCCCCCCCCCCCCCCCCCCCCCCCCCCCGCCGCCGGAGGGCGCGACCTCAGCTCGTCCGCACCGCCTGCGGCTCCTCCGACATCTGCTCGCGGTCCACGCGCGCAGCGCGCAGCCTCGACAGGATGACCGCCCCGAACGCGATGCCCGCCGCGATCACGGCGATCCCGATGCGCAGGGCGTGGTTGGCGTCCGCGGGCACGCTCAGCGCGACCACGGCGGGAGCGATGAGCACCGCGACCAGGTTCATGACCTTGAGCAGCGGGTTGATCGCCGGACCGGCCGTGTCCTTGAACGGGTCGCCCACGGTGTCGCCGACGACCGTCGCCTCGTGCGCCGGGGACCCCTTGCCGCCGTACGCGCCGTCCTCGACGATCTTCTTCGCGTTGTCCCACGCACCGCCCGAGTTCGCCAGGAAGACGGCCATGAGCACGCCCGCCCCGATGGCCCCCGCGAGGAAGCCCGCGAGCGGTCCGACGCCGAGCCCGAAGCCCACCGCGATGGGTGCGAAGGCGGCCAGGAGGCCGGGCGTCGCGAGCTCGCGCAACGAGTCGCGCGTGCAGATGTCGACGACCTTGCCGTACTCGGGGCGCTCGTCGTACGTCATGATCCCGGGGTGCTCGCGGAACTGGCGGCGCACCTCGTAGACGATCGCGCCGGCAGCGCGGGTCACGGCGTCGATCGCGAGGCCCGAGAACAGGAACACGGTCGCGGCGCCGAGGATCACGCCGACCAGGGTGATCGGCGAGATGATCGAGTAGTCGAGCATCGAGACGACGAGGCCGCCGGCCGGGTTCGTGATGTCCGCGAGCGCCCCGCCCACGGCGTCGGCGTACGACCCGAACAGCGCGGTCGCCGCGAGGACGGCGGTCGCGATCGCGATGCCCTTGGTGATGGCCTTGGTCGTGTTGCCCACGGCGTCGAGGTCGGTGAGGATCTGCGCGGCCTCCGGGTTGCCGTCACCGGCCTCGCCGACGGACATCTCGTAGATTCCTTGCGCGTTGTCCGAGACGGGCCCGAACGTGTCCATCGCGACGATCACGCCGACCGTCGTCAGGAGCCCGCAGCCCGCGAGCGCGATGAGGAAGAGCGACAGCCACACCGAGCCGCCCGCGATGAGGAAGACCCCGCAGATCGCTGCCGCGATGATGCCCGCGGTGTAGACCGCGGATTCGAACCCGACCCCGATCCCGGACAGGACGACCGTGGCCGCTCCCGTGCGGGAGGTGGCGGCCACGTGGAGGGTGGGCTTCGACGTCGTGCCCGTGAAGTAGCCCGTGACCCACAGGATGATGCCCGCCAGGACCACGCCGATGAGGACCGCGAGCGCCGCGACCACGCGCGGGTCGCTCGTGACGTCGCCCAGGTCCGCGGTGCCCGACAGCTCCGAGAACGACGACGGCAGGTACGCGAACGCCGCGACGCCCGCGAGGACCGCGCCGAGCAGCGCCGAGAGGTAGAACCCGCGGTAGATGGCCCGCAGGCCGTTCTCGCTGCCGCGCACGCGCGTGATGAAGACGCCCAGGACCGCGACGAACGCGCCGATGGCCGTGACTATCAGCGGGAAGACGAGCCCCTGCTCGCCCATCGCGGCCTTGCCGAGGATGAGGGCCGCGACGAGCATGACGGCGTACGACTCGAAGAGGTCTGCGGCCATGCCCGCGCAGTCCCCCACGTTGTCGCCCACGTTGTCCGCGATGGTCGCGGCGTTGCGCGGGTCATCCTCGGGGATCCCCTGCTCGACCTTGCCCACCAGGTCCGCACCGACGTCCGCCGCCTTGGTGAAGATCCCGCCGCCCACGCGCATGAACATCGCGAGCAGTGCAGCCCCGAACCCGAACCCCTCGAGCACAGCCGGAGCGTCCCCTCGGTACAGCAGCACCACGCCGGCCGCACCGAGCAGGCCTAAACCCACGACGGACATCCCCACCACGCCACCGGTCCGGAACGCGACGCGCGCCCCCTCGGCCCGTCCCCCGGGCCGGGTCGCGGCGGACGCGACGCGCACGTTCGCGCGCACCGCGAGCCACATCCCCAGGTAGCCGATGCACGCGGAGAACCCGGCACCGACGAGGAACGCGACCGACCGGCCCACCTTGATCCCGGCGTCGCCGGGCAGGAGGAACAGCAGACCGAAGACGATCACCGCGAACAGCGCCAGGGTCCGGAACTGCCGGTTGAGGTAGGCCGAGGCCCCCTCCTGGATGGCCTGGGCGATGTCCTGCATCTTCGCGGTGCCCTCGGGAGCGGCCAGTACCTGGCGTCTGAGGACGAACGCGAAGACGAGCGCGGCGAGGCCTATGGCCCCGATCACCGCGACGATCGTGAGACTGGTGGAGCTGAGCGTGAGCATCCGTCCTCCTTGACGACTGCTGGACCGGGGTCACCGGCTGGTCCTCCGGCACCCCCGGAGGATGCGCCCGAGTCTAGCCATGTGTGGCGTGCGTCACGAGACGTCGTGCGCGGCGTCGCGGAGCGGGCGTCGAGCCGTCTCGTCGTGGGCTCGCACGTGACGTAGCATGTGGAGACGTTCCAAGATTGGAATCCTTCAACTTTAGCCCGGAGCGCGACGTGACCGACCTGATCGACACCACCGAGATGTATCTGAAGACGGTCTATGAGCTGGACGAGGAGGGGATCGTCCCTCTGCGTGCGCGGATCGCGGAGCGGTTGGGTCATTCGGGTCCGACG
>NZ_JACSQE010000022.1:0-5538 GCF_014836745.1 Oerskovia gallyi | reverse complement strand
GCCAAAGGCCCACCCCGTGAGGGGTGGGCCTTTGGTGAATGGTTGTCCGGCGGCGACCTACTCTCCCACCCCGTCTCCAGGGCAGTACCATCGGCGCTGAGAGGCTTAGCTTCCGGGTTCGGAATGGGACCGGGCGTTTCCCTCTCGCTATGACCGCCGTAACTCTATGGAGATGTTCGGGGCCCCCGGTTACGTGGGGGTGTGCCCGTATCTCGGGAACCGCACAGTGGACGCGTAGCACAAGTTTGTGTGTTATCAAGTTGTCGGCTTATTAGTACCGGTCAGCTTCAGCAGTCTTTAGTCCTGCCTTACACATCCGGCCTATCTACCCAGTGGTCTAGCTGGGAGCCTCTCCCCCTTGCGGGGATGGAAACCTCATCTTGAAGCAGGCTTCCCGCTTAGATGCTTTCAGCGGTTATCCCTTCCGAACGTAGCTAACCAGCCGTGCTCCTGGCGGAACAACTGGCACACCAGAGGTTCGTCCGTCCCGGTCCTCTCGTACTAGGGACAGCCCTTCTCAAGTTTCCTGCGCGCGCAGCGGATAGGGACCGAACTGTCTCACGACGTTCTAAACCCAGCTCGCGTACCGCTTTAATGGGCGAACAGCCCAACCCTTGGGACCTACTCCAGCCCCAGGATGCGACGAGCCGACATCGAGGTGCCAAACCATGCCGTCGATATGGACTCTTGGGCAAGATCAGCCTGTTATCCCCGGGGTACCTTTTATCCGTTGAGCGACGGCGCTTCCACAAGCCACCGCCGGATCACTAGTTCCGACTTTCGTCCCTGCTCGACCTGTCAGTCTCACAGTCAAGCTCCCTTGTGCACTTGCACTCGACACCTGATTGCCAACCAGGCTGAGGGAACCTTTGAGCGCCTCCGTTACATTTTAGGAGGCAACCGCCCCAGTTAAACTACCCACCAGGCACTGTCCCTGATCCGGATTACGGACCGAGGTTAGATATCCAGAGCGACCAGAGTGGTATTTCAACGTTGACTCCACACACACTGGCGTGCATGCTTCACAGTCTCCCACCTATCCTACACAAGCCGCACCGAACACCAATACCAAGCTATAGTAAAGGTCCCGGGGTCTTTCCGTCCTGCTGCGCGTAACGAGCATCTTTACTCGTAGTGCAATTTCGCCGAGTTCGCGGTTGAGACAGCGGAGAAGTCGTTACGCCATTCGTGCAGGTCGGAACTTACCCGACAAGGAATTTCGCTACCTTAGGATGGTTATAGTTACCACCGCCGTTTACTGGGGCTTAAATTCTGAGCTTCGCCCGAAGGCTGACCCGTCCTCTTAACCTTCCAGCACCGGGCAGGCGTCAGTCCGTATACATCGTCTTGCGACTTCGCACGGACCTGTGTTTTTAGTAAACAGTCGCTTCTCCCTGGTCTCTGCGGCCGTCAACGCTCGGGAAGCTAGTTCCGTCACGCATCGGGCCCCCCTTCTCCCGAAGTTACGGGGGCATTTTGCCGAGTTCCTTAACCACGATTCTCTCGATCGCCTTAGTATTCTCTACCTGACCACCTGAGTCGGTTTAGGGTACGGGCGGCTAGAACCTCGCGCCGAGGCTTTTCTTGGCAGCATAGGATCACCCAATTCGCGCATACGCGCTATCTATCAGTTCTCAGGCTATGTGAACAGCGGATTTGCCTACTGTTCGCCCTACAACCTTGGACACGGTCAACCATCGCCGTGCTGGGCTACCTTCCTGCGTCACCCCTGTTAATACGCTTACCTAGTACCGGTTCGGGTCGCGCGCCGCTCCAGCGGTGTCTCCCGAAGGAGACGATGCTGGTTAAGGGCGCTTAGCATCACCGGGTTCGGTATGGGCGGTTCTTCGCCGGTAGGAGAATATCAACTCCTTGTCCATCGACTACGCCTGTCGGCCTCGCCTTAGGTCCCGACTTACCCAGGGCGGATTAGCCTGGCCCTGGAACCCTTGGTCATTCGGCGGACGGGTTTCTCACCCGTCTTTCGCTACTCATGCCTGCATTCTCACTCGTGTAGGCTCCACCGCTGGGTTACCCCGCGACTTCACTGCCCACACGACGCTCCCCTACCCATCCACACGCCTGGACCACGAAGGCCTAGCGTTTGTGTGAATGCCACAGCTTCGGCGGTGTACTTGAGCCCCGCTACATTGTCGGCGCGGAATCACTTGACCAGTGAGCTATTACGCACTCTTTCAAGGGTGGCTGCTTCTAAGCCAACCTCCTGGTTGTCTGTGCAACTCCACATCCTTTCCCACTTAGCACACGCTTAGGGGCCTTAGCTGGTGGTCTGGGCTGTTTCCCTCTCGACTACGGAGCTTATCCCCCGCAGTCTCACTCCCGCGCTCTCACTTACCGGCATTCGGAGTTTGGCTGACGTCAGTAACCTTGTAGGGCCCATCGGCCATCCAGTAGCTCTACCTCCGGCAAGAAACACGCGAGGCTGCACCTAAATGCATTTCGGGGAGAACCAGCTATCACGAAGTTTGATTGGCCTTTCACCCCTAACCACAGGTCATCCCCCAGGTTTTCAACCCTGGTGGGTTCGGTCCTCCACGTAGTCTTACCCACGCTTCAACCTGCCCATGGCTAGATCACTTCGCTTCGGGTCTAGACCCAGCGACTCATTCGCCCTATTCAGACTCGCTTTCGCTACGGCTTCCCCACACGGGTTAACCTTGCCACTGAGCACTAACTCGCAGGCTCATTCTTCAAAAGGCACGCTGTCACCCCTGCTAGGGAGGCTCCAACGGATTGTAGGCACACGGTTTCAGGTACTATTTCACTCCCCTCCCGGGGTACTTTTCACCTTTCCCTCACGGTACTGGTCCGCTATCGGTCACTAGGTAGTATTTAGGCTTAGCAAGTGGTCTTGCCGGATTCACACGGGATTTCTCGGGCCCCGTGCTACTTGGGATCCCCTTCGGGAGGCCGCGTCATTTCGTCTACGGGGGTCGCACCCTCTGTGCCGGGCCTTTCAATGCCCTTCGACTATAACGCGGCTTTCTGACTCCCTGACCGGGTACCAGCCCGGTCTGAAAGGTCCCACAACCCCGCCCATGCAACGCCTGGTAGCTATCACACATGAACGGTTTGGCCTGTTCCGCTTTCGCTCGCCACTACTCACGGAATATCTCTTCCTGTCGGTACTGAGATGTTTCACTTCCCGACGTTCCCTCCACACACCCTATATATTCAGGTGCGGGTCACTGGACATGACTCCAGCGGGGTTTCCCCATTCGGAGATCCTCGGATCACGGTTCGTTTGCCAACTCCCCGAGGCTTATCGCAGGCTACAACGTCCTTCATCGGCTCCTAGTGCCAAGGCATCCACCCTGTGCCCTTAAAAACTTGACAACAAAAAATTGCAGAGAACAAAGATAAATCTTTGATCTTACAAAGATGCTCGCGTCCACTGTGCAGTTCTCAAGCTACGGACGATCCCACCCGCTCCCACGGCCTACCAACACAACCGGTTGGCGGTTCACCCAGGAGACGCGATGGCCCGTTCAGAGCGACCCCACCCATGCGGGCGGTTCCCTCAGGACCCAACAGTGTGCTTGGCAAACCCTTCCCCCGTACCCGTGATGTTCCACCACCCACACAAGGTGGGCAGGTACTGACACGAACCGTCATGGCCGAGCTCTTCGTTAATGTTCCACCCTTGAGCAACCATCCACCCACGCGTTCGGCGAGTGCCATGGCCTCTGCACAACCAGCACCACAAGGGCGCCGACTGTGAGTGATGCTCCTTAGAAAGGAGGTGATCCAGCCGCACCTTCCGGTACGGCTACCTTGTTACGACTTAGTCCCAATCGCCAGTCCCACCTTCGACAGCTCCCTCCACAAGGGTTGGGCCACCGGCTTCGGGTGTTACCGACTTTCGTGACTTGACGGGCGGTGTGTACAAGGCCCGGGAACGTATTCACCGCAGCGTTGCTGATCTGCGATTACTAGCGACTCCGACTTCATGGGGTCGAGTTGCAGACCCCAATCCGAACTGAGACCGGCTTTTTGGGATTCGCTCCACCTCGCGGTATCGCAGCCCTTTGTACCGGCCATTGTAGCATGCGTGAAGCCCAAGACATAAGGGGCATGATGATTTGACGTCATCCCCACCTTCCTCCGAGTTGACCCCGGCAGTCTCTTATGAGTCCCCACCATGACGTGCTGGCAACATAAGACGAGGGTTGCGCTCGTTGCGGGACTTAACCCAACATCTCACGACACGAGCTGACGACAACCATGCACCACCTGTACACCGACCTTGCGGGGCAACCATCTCTGGAAGTTTCCGGTGTATGTCAAGCCTTGGTAAGGTTCTTCGCGTTGCATCGAATTAATCCGCATGCTCCGCCGCTTGTGCGGGCCCCCGTCAATTCCTTTGAGTTTTAGCCTTGCGGCCGTACTCCCCAGGCGGGGCACTTAATGCGTTTGCTGCGGCACGGAACTCGTGGAATGAGCCCCACACCTAGTGCCCAACGTTTACGGCATGGACTACCAGGGTATCTAATCCTGTTCGCTCCCCATGCTTTCGCTCCTCAGCGTCAGTTGCGGCCCAGTGACCTGCCTTCGCCATCGGTGTTCCTCCTGATATCTGCGCATTCCACCGCTACACCAGGAATTCCAGTCACCCCTACCGCACTCTAGTCTGCCCGTACCCGATGCAAGCTCAAGGTTGAGCCTTGAGTTTTCACACCAGACGCGACAAACCGCCTACGAGCTCTTTACGCCCAATAATTCCGGACAACGCTTGCGCCCTACGTATTACCGCGGCTGCTGGCACGTAGTTAGCCGGCGCTTCTTCTGCAGGTACCGTCACTTGCGCTTCTTCCCTGCTGAAAGAGGTTTACAACCCGAAGGCCTTCATCCCTCACGCGGCGTCGCTGCATCAGGCTTTCGCCCATTGTGCAATATTCCCCACTGCTGCCTCCCGTAGGAGTCTGGGCCGTGTCTCAGTCCCAGTGTGGCCGGTCGCCCTCTCAGGCCGGCTACCCGTCGTCGCCTTGGTAGGCCATTACCCCACCAACAAGCTGATAGGCCGCGAGTCCATCCCAGACCGATAAATCTTTCCAGACACTCCCCATGCAGGGGCGTCTCGTATCCAGTATTAGACCTCGTTTCCAAGGCTTATCCCGGAGTCTGGGGCAGGTTACTCACGTGTTACTCACCCGTTCGCCACTGATCCGCCCAGCAAGCTGGGCATCACCGTTCGACTTGCATGTGTTAAGCACGCCGCCAGCGTTCGTCCTGAGCCAGGATCAAACTCTCCGTAAATGTTTGCTATCAACCCCGAAGGATTAACAACCATACGAAGCGGACCCGAAGGTCCATAATCATGGCTACAAACCGAAAACATGACGTTTTCAATTCATACCAAATAGAAGTCTCAACACGAACACACAACACGCACCAAACGATGCGCGCCACACGCCCATGCAGGACAATTGGCATTAACTATCAAGCACACTGTTGAGTTCTCAAGCAACCGACACGCACCGACTCCAACCCACCAGGGGCCTTCACTCGGGGCAACTT
>NZ_JACSQE010000021.1:15725-24255 GCF_014836745.1 Oerskovia gallyi | reverse complement strand
CCATGATGCGGCCGGAGATGTGGGGCTCGAGTGCGCCGTAGTCGTACGACAGCTCGGGAAGGGTGTAGACAGCCATGGTGAGTCCTCTCTATCGGTGTCGGCCACGCTAGGACCTCAACCGTGGTTGAGGTCAAGTCGGACGCCCTCGGGGCGCGGCGGCGGCGGGCGGACCCGCCGGGCGCGATCCCTGGGACACGTGGCCCTCCCCCGAGCACATCACGGCGGGACGGGTCTTGCACGTCCTTCTCAGGAACGGGCGTGTCCCGGCCGACCTGCGACCGGTGCCGGGCGAGAGGCGAGGATCAGCTCGCGCGCTGCTGGCCGCTCATCGCGTGGATCGAGTCCATGACCTGCTCCGTGAGCTCGCGGCGGGCCTGCGCGGGCTTGCCCGACGTGATCTGGCGTGCGGGCTCGATGGGCGCCCCGAACTGGACGGTCACGCGGTGGATGCGCGGGAGGCGCGAGCCGACGGGCTGGACCTTGTCGGTGCCCTGGATCGCGACGGGCACGATCGGCGCGTGGCCTGCGAGCGCGAGCCAGGCGACGCCGGTGTGCCCCTTGTGCAGCTTGCCGTCGCGCGACCGCGTGCCCTCGGGGTAGATCCCGAACGCGCCGCCACGGTTGAGCACCTCGAGCGCGTCCTCGAGCGAGCGCTGCCCGGCGCGCGGGTCGTCGCGCTGCACGGGGATGTGGCCGAGGGTCGTGAAGAACCAGCGGGAGACGCGTCCCTTGAGCCCGGTGCCCGTGAAGTACTCGGCCTTGGCGAGGAACGTGACGTGGCGCGGGGCGACGATGGGGATGAGGAGCGAGTCCACGAACGACAGGTGGTTGCTCGCCAGGATGACGGGTCCGCGCCGCGGGATGTTGTTGAGGCCGGTCACCCGTGGCCTCAGCAGCGTGAAGGCCAGGAGCGACAGGATCAGCTTCAGCACCCGGTACGTCATCCGTACATTGTGCACCGACGTGCAGCCGGGCCCGACGGCGGGGCCCCCGCCCGGGTGCGGAGCGGTGGGACGAGGCCCGGGGTGCCAGGGAGAACGCCCGGCGGTGCACGAATTTTCAGGGGGCGTGGTTCGTTGCGCACGGGCAGGGCGCTCTGTCCGACGCCCTCGCGATCGCTATCGCGTCAGCCGAGACCCGCGACCCTCCCGTCTGCCGCGCTGACGAGCTTCCCCCCGACGGCCATGAACGCGTAGGCCTCGCCCGGGATGGTCGTGGTCCACCGCCCGCTGCCGTCGGCCAGGTCGATCGAGGTCCACCGCGTCCCCTCGACCGGCTCGACGTCGACGACGACCGTCAGTGCACCGCGGCCGGCGAAGGCCGCGGTCACGTCGCTGGTCGACGATCCCCCGCTCTCGGAGGCGTTCCACGTCCAGACCTCCTCTCCTGTCGCGTTGTCGATCGCCACCGCACCGGGGTAGGACGCCACGACCGTCAGGTCCTTCGTCACGAGGAGGACCCGGGTGGCGTAGCGGGGGAAGGACCAGAGCTCGCGCCCTCCCGCGTCGATCGCGGTGAACCCCGAGCCACCCTGCGTGAACAGGAGGGGTGGCGCGGTGCCGTCCGTCGCGAGCGGCTCGGTGACGACGTCCCCCGTGGACCAGAGCAGCGTGCCCTCCTTGTCCAGGACGTCCGTCTCCCTGCCGTCCCGTGAGGTACGGGCGAGCCGCCCGTCACGCAGGAGCCGGGTGAATCCCTGGTCGGCGCCGCTCAGGATCTCTCCCTGCTCCGTGAGCGACGCGTCCACGCCGCACCCCACGACCGAGATGACACCGGCCAGGCTGAGGAAGTACAAGGACTCCCGGTCCTCGACCGTCGACCCGTCCTCCTGCGTGAGCTCGCAGGGCCCGGGGCCCTCACCGGGCTCGACCTGGGGGACCGTCCTCGTCCACCGGGCCTCGCCGGTCCGCGCGTCCTCGACCGTCATGACGAGGTCGGCGCCGTTTCGGACCGCCCGGACCAGGTCGCCGTCGGGCAGGACCTCGGAGGCTCCGCGCGACGGATCCAGGTCGCGTCGGGCGAGCACCTCGCCGTCGGAGCCCACGACGGCGACCGTCGTGGACGGTTCGCGGGGGAAGACGTCGACCGGTCCGCCGCCGCCCAGGCACGTGATGAACGAGGTCCTGGAGGGGAGCCCTGCGGCCGGGCCCATCGTGCCGCAACGGAACCCTGCGAGCTCCTCCCGGCGCCACGACAGCTTGCCCGTGGACAGGTCGTGGGCGACGAGGGCGTCCTCGAGACCCAGCAGGAGGAGGTCGTCGACGAACGCGGGCCACGTCTCGCCGGTGTCCACGCTCCAGACCTCCTCGGGCGGCTGCGTCAGCCCGACGACCCCGCCCGGCGCCGTCCGCAGCAACGCGTCGGCCTGCCGTGCACGGACCACGTCCAGCGCGGTGAGCCCGCCGAGGACGAGCACGAGGGCCCCGGCCACGCCGGTGACGACGAGGCGTCGGCGGCGCTGCACCCTCGGGTCGCGCGGAGCCGGGACGATGCCGTCCTCGCCACCGCGCGCGCCGGCGCCGTCGGCCGCGACGGGCGCGGCGCCGTCGGGCGGGGTGTCAGGCCGGCCGGAGGGCGCTCCGGGACGCGAGGGCCGCGGCGCGAGCAGGTCGTCGCCGTCGTCCAGGTCGTCGACCGCCTCGAAGGCGATCTGGCGGGGTTGCTCTCGTCGTCGAAAGGGCACGCCCGGAGCCTAGCGGCCGGGCGTGCCCTTTCGGGGCGGAGGGTCAGCGCGTGGCGACCGACACGAGGTAGTCGTCGGCGTCGTCGTCCCAGCGCAGGTCGATCGCGCCCGCGGTCTGCGCGGCCTTGCAGAACTGGAGGAAGCTGCGGTAGCCGAGCGCCTTCTCGCTGAAGTCAGGGCGCTTCTTGCGGAGCTGGTTCTTGAGGCCCGACAGCGGCACCGAGTCGCCCTGCTCGCCCACGACGGTGCGCAGCAGCGCGAAGTCGTCGCCCGCGTGCCCGCGCTCGGGCAGCGAGACCTCGGGGTCGCCCGTGGCGGGGCCCGCGCTGAGCTGCACGACGCCGCGCTCCTCGAGGTAGCGAAGGAACTCGCCGAAGTTGCGGAAGCCGTAGTCGGCCTCGCTGAACGTGGGGTCCTTGCGCAGCAGCGTGCGCTTGAGCGTCGAGGCGACGACGGCTCCGCTCGACGAGCTCGACAGGTCCGCGAGGGTCTGCGCGACGAGGACCGCGAGGTCCTCGTCCTCCGAGGCGGAGGACGCCCCGTGCCCGACGGCGGACTCGAGCTCGGCCTCGACGTCCAGCGGGACGGGGGTCGGCTCGGGATCCGACGGCGCCGCCTCGGCGGCCGACGTGGTCGACGCGGGCGTCGTCGCGGCCTCGGGAGCGGGGGCAGCCGCGGCCTTGCTCGACGAGCCGGAGCCCGAGCCCGACGAGCGGCTCGACGACTTGCGGGCAGCGCTGCGGTTCGAGCTGTTCGAGGACCGCTTGCGCTCGACGGGCTCGTCGGGGATCTCGACGCCCTCGAGGCGGTCGTAGAAGAGGAACTCGTCGCACGCCGGGGGCAGCAGCTTGGACGTCGAGTTCTCGACGCCGATCCCGATCACGCGCTTGTTGAGCTCGCGCAGCTTGTGCACGAGGGGTGAGAAGTCGCTGTCCCCTGTACACATCACGAAGGTCGAGATGTACTCACGCTCGAAGGCCATCTCGATCGCGTCGACGACCATCTTGATGTCGGCCGCGTTCTTGCGCGAGGCCCCCATGCGCTGGGGCATCTCGATGAGCTCGACCTGGTGGCGGGTCAGGGAGCGGCGGTCCTCGTCGAAGTACGACCAGTCGGCGTAGGCGCGGCGGACGACGACGCGACCACGCGCGGCGAGCGCGTCGGCGATCGGCTTGAAGTCGAAGGTCATCCCGCCCAGGTGGTCGCGCGCGCCCAGCGCGAGGTTGTCGTAGTCGAGGAAGACGGCCAGACGTTCTTCGGTGTCCATGTCCGCCAGGGTATGGCCCGCGGGGACCGAACGCCCATCCGCCACGGCGACTCGCACGCTTGACACGTCTCGGCATGCGGACTTAGTTTGTAGCTAAAGATAGTCCCGAACAAAGGAGTTCTCCGGTGCCGACCACCACCGCTCGAAGCGACCACGGCGCCGCCGCGACGCTCGCGCTCCTCGGAACGCGAGGCCCCAGGAGCCGTGCGGCCATCGCCCGCGAGCTCGGTGTCAGCCCCGCGACGGTCACCCAGATCACCAAGGACCTCGTCGAGCGAGGCCTCCTGGTCGAGCTCGAGACCGTACCGAGCCAGGGCGGGCGCCCCGCCCGCCTCCTCGGGCTGAGCAGCGCACCCGCCCCCCGCGCGATCGGGGCCAAGGTCACGGCCGACCACGTCGCGATCGTGTCGGTCGGTTTCGACGGCGAGGCGCTCTCGCAGTCGTCGCACCCGTTCGACCCCCGCCGCCCCGATGCGCTCGACGCCCTCGGACATCTCCTGCGCGACGTCCTCGCGGCCGAGGACGGCCCGGTCCTCGGCGTCGGGATCGGCATCCCCGGCTCGGTCGACGCCCAGGCCTCCGGGGTCGTGACCGCCCCGACGCTCGGCTGGACCGCGGTCCCCGTCGGCGCCTCGCTGCGCCACACGCTGGGCGTGCCCGTCCTCGTCGAGAACGACGTCAACACCCTGGCCGTCGCCGAGCACCTGTACGGCACCGGGCGCGAGCACGCGTCGTTCCTCGTCCTGACGATCGGGCGCGGCATCGGCTCGGGGCTCGTGGTCGACAGCACCATCCGCCGCGGCGCCGCGGGCGGGGCCGGCGAGATCGGCCACTTCCCCGTGACCGAGGACGGACCGCTGTGCGAGTGCGGCAACCACGGGTGCCTCGAGGCGTACATCGGCGACGACGCCCTGCGTACCCGCGCGATCGCCGCGGGCATCATCGGGCCCGACGGGACGGTCGCCGACCTCGTGGCCCGCGCCGACGCGGGCGACCAGGCCGCGCAGGACCTCTACCACGAGGCAGGACGCCTGCTCGGCCGCACGCTCGCGGGCGTCGTCCACATCCTCGACCCCGAGCTCGTCGTCCTCCTCGGCGAGGGCATCGCCGCCTGGCCCCACTGGCAGAGCGGTTTCGAGAAGACGTTCCGGGCACACCTCCTGCCCTCCCGCCGTGCCATCCCGTTCGTCGTCGAGCCCTGGGCCGACGACAAGTGGGCCCTGGGCGCCGCCGCCCTCGTCCTGGCCACCCCGTTCGACGCCGCGGGCGCGTCGGGCGAGCAGGGGCGGCTCGTCGTCGCCCGCATGCAGACCGACGCCGGCAGCTCGCCGGCCCTCACCCCCACGAGGAGACAGTGATGTCCGTCCCCGCCACGGCGCCGCCACGGGCGGCAGCGCCGAAGCGCCCGACCCCGCAGCGACAGAGCACGTCCTCACGGTCGCGGTGGCGCAACCGGGGGTGGGTCCTGTTCTTCCTGCTCCCCAGCGCCGTCCCGCTCGTCGTGTTCACGCTCGCCCCCATGGTGAACTCGCTCTGGGTGAGCCTGCACGACTGGAACCTCGTCTCGCCCATGAAGTGGGTCGGCCTCGACAACTACGCCGACCTGCTGACCTCGGGCGACACCTGGCGGGTCCTCGGGAACACCCTGTTCTACATCCTGGGCTACCTGCCCCTCGTCTACGTGGGCGGCCTGGGCCTGGCCATGCTGCTCAACCGCGCGCTCAAGGGCCGCACGTTCTTCCGCGCGGCCTACTTCCTGCCCGTCATCACGAGCTGGGTCGTCGTGGCCCTCGTGTGGCAGTGGCTCCTCAACCCGTCCAACGGCCTCGTCAACCAGCTCGTCCAGCCGGTGCTCGACGGGCTCAACGGGCTCTTCGGGACCGACATGACGGCCCCCGGGTGGTGGACCGACCCGCAGTGGGCGATGCCCTCGGTCATCCTCGCCTCGGCGTGGAAGGACCTCGGCTTCGTGATGGTCATCCTGCTCGCCGGTCTCCAGGCGATCCCCGGTGACGTGCTCGAAGCCGCGCGGGTCGACGGCGCGGGCGCGTGGAAGCGCTTCTGGCACATCACGTTCCCGCTGCTGTCCCCCTCCACCTTCTTCGTGCTCGTCATCTCGCTCATCAACGGGTTCCAGGTCTTCGACCAGGTGTACGTGATGACGGGCGGCGGACCGTCCGGCGCGAGCCAGGTCGTGGTCGGTCAGATCTACGACCTCACGTTCCGCTACGGCCGGGCCGGAGACGCATCCGCCCTGTCCTGGATCCTCTTCGTCCTGATCCTCATCGTCACCGCGCTCCAGATGCGCGGTCAGCGCAAGTGGGTGAACCATGCCTGAGACCCTCGCCCCGACCGCCCCCGTCACACCGACCACGGCCCCCACCTCCCTGCGGCGCCCCCGGCGCTCCGCCGGTCAGATCCTCGGACGCATCGCGCTGTACGCGTCCGTCGTCGTCGGCGCGGTCATCATGCTCTTCCCGTTCCTGTGGACGGTCATCACGTCGATCACGCCGAGCGGCTCGCTCTCGGGCGGCCCGTCGCTGATCGTCGAGGACCCGACGCTCGATGCCTACCGGACCCTCATGGAGTCCATGCCGGTCTGGCGGATCATCGCGAACTCGTTCGGGGTCGCGGTCGTCGCGACCCTGCTGCAGATGATCACGGGCTCCATGGCGGCCTACGGATTCAGCCGCCTGCGCTTCAAGGGCAAGAACGTCGTGTTCGCGGCCTACCTGGCGACGCTCATGATCCCGCTCCAGGTCCTCGTCGTGCCGCTGTTCATCCAGATGACGCGGCTCAACCTCAACGACACGTACTTCGCGCTGCTCGCGCCGTCGATCGCGTCGGCCTTCGGCATCTTCCTCCTGCGCCAGGCCGTCGACGGCGTGCCCCGCGAGCTCGACGAGGCCGCGACGCTCGACGGCGCCGGTCACCTGCGGATCTTCGGCCTCATCGTCCTGCCGCTCGTCAAGCCCGCGCTCGCGACGCTCGCCGTCTTCGCCTTCATGGGCTCCTGGAACAGCTTCCTGTGGCCCCTCGTCGTCATCCGCTCCCCCGAGCTCATGACGCTCCCCCTGGGGCTGTCCACGCTCCAGGGCCAGTTCACGACCCAGTGGGACGTCGTCATGGCGGGCTCGGTCGTCTCGATCCTGCCGATCGCGATCGTCTACATGTTCGCGCAGCGCCACATCATCGCCGGCATGTCCCACACCGGCCTCAAGTAGGAGTACGCACCCCCACCGAAAGGAGAGGTCTCATGACCTCACGCTTCAACGGGCGCACCGCTGCGCTCGTCCCGCTCGCGCTCGTCGGCGTCACCGTGCTCGCGGGCTGTGCCCAGGGTTCGGCGACCACGACCACGGGCGCGGACGGCAAGACGGTCGTCCGCTACATGAACTTCACCTCGAACGACGGGCACGAGAAGGACCTCGACACCATCGTCGCGGCCTACGAGAAGGAGAACCCGGACGTCGACGTCCAGGTCGAGACGATCCCGTACGCGGACTACTTCACCAAGCTGCAGACCGCGTTCGCCGGGAAGACCGTCGCGGACGTCGTGGACCTCAACTACGAGAACTTCGTGTCCTACGCCGAGTCCGGCGCCCTGGCCCCGCTCGAGGACGTGGACGCCGCCCCCTACAAGGACACGCTCCTGGAGTCCTTCACGCACGACGGCACCCAGTACGGGCTCCCGTCGTCGTACTCCAACGTCGTCATGTACTACAACAAGACGCTCTTCGACGCCGCCGGGCTCGAGTACCCCACGGCCGACTGGACGTGGGCGGACGAGCAGGCCGCGGCCACCGCGCTGACCGACACCGCAGCGGGCGTGTACGGGGACTTCCAGCCCGTGACGTTCCACGAGTTCTACAAGGTGCTGGACCAGGCGGGGGGCCAGTTCTTCACCGAGGACGGCTCGGCGTCGGCTTTCGACAGCCCCGAGGGCGTCAAGGCGGCCACCTGGCTCGTCACCAAGCCAGGGACGGTCATGCCCACCGAGGCCGACGGGTCGAGCACCCCCGACTTCGACAAGGACCTCTTCTCGGCCGGCAAGCTCGGCATGTGGCACTCGGGCATCTGGATGTTCGACGCCCTGTCCCAGGTCGAGGGCCTCGACTGGGACATCGTCGTCGAGCCGGGTGACGCCTCGAAGGCCTCGGCCCTGTTCACCAACGGGGTGGCCGTGACCGCCGCCTCGAAGGAGAAGGAGGCCGCCCAGGACTTCGCAGAGTTCCTCACGGTCTCGCCCACCGCGGTCGACACCCGGCTCGCGAGCTCGTGGGAGCTTCCGCCCGTCGCCGACGAGGAGGCCCTCGCCCCGTACCTCGAGCAGACGCCGCCCGCGAACCGTCAGGCCGTGATCGACGCGCTCGACACCGTCGCCCTCCCGCCCGTGCTCGCCGCGCAGCAGGAGATGCAGGACGCGATCAACGAGGAGCTGTCCAACGCGGCCGCAGGTCGCAAGACCGTCGAGCAGGCCCTCACCGACGCCGCCGCGCGCGTCGACCAGCTCCTCGGCTGATCCCGCTCGCACAGCACCCGTCCGGCCGGTCGTGGGGGGGGGGGGGGGGGGGGGGGGG
>NZ_JACSQE010000021.1:4223-15715 GCF_014836745.1 Oerskovia gallyi | reverse complement strand
CCCCCCCCCCCCCCCCCCCCCCACGGCCCGCCCCACGCCGGACGTCCACCCCTAGCACCAGGACGAATTCCATGAGCCTCGCCCTCCCCACGACAGAAGACCTCGACCGCCTGCGTGACCTGGCGCGCACCTCCGCGGAGGTGATCGCACAGCACCAGGACGGCGGCGGCGCCTACCCGGCCTCGCCCACGTTCAGCGCCTACCGGGGCTACGCCTGGTTCCGCGACGGGTCGTTCGTCGCCGAGGGGATGTCCCGCTACGGCGCCGTCGAGTCCGTCGACCGGTTCCACCGGTGGGCCGTGGGCGTCCTGACCTCGCGCGGCGAGCACGTCGCGGACCTGCTCGCGCGGGCCGACCGCGGCGAGCAGCTCCCCCTGACCGACATGCTCCCCACGCGCTTCCTGCTCGACGGCGCCGACGGCCAGGACCCCTGGTGGGACTTCCAGACCGACGGCTACGGCATGTGGCTGTGGCAGCTCGTGACCCACGCGGAGCGCCACGACCGCCCGCTCGACCCGTACCGCGAGGCCGTCGCCATCGCGGTCGACTACCTGCTCGCGGCGTGGGAGCTCCCCTGCTACGACTGGTGGGAGGAGCACGTCGAGGAACGCCACCCCTCGACGCTTGCCCCGGTCCGCGCGGGCCTCCTGGCCGTCGCGGGCGCCCGGTGCGCCGACGGCTCCCCGCTGCTCGACGACGTCCGCTCGGCCCGGGCCCGCGAGGTCGCCGACGCGATCAGCGCGCTCGTCCGGGCGGACGGCATGACGTCGGGCCGCGCGAGCGACCCCGACGCCCCGCACCTCGCGAAGTGGTTCGGCTCGGGCGCGGTCGACGCGTCGCTCGCCGCGTGCGTCGTGCCGTTCGGCCTCGTGGAGCCCGGTTCGCCGGTGGCCGAGGCCACGCTCGACGCCGTCGCGCGCGACCTCGACGCCGACGGCGGCGTGCACCGCTTCCGCACGGACGTCTTCTACGGCGGCGGCCAGTGGCTGCTGCTGTCCGCGCTCCTCGGCTGGAACCACGCCCGCGCGGGCCGGACCGACGAGGCGTGGCGCCACCTGCGGTGGATCGCCTCGCACGCCGGACCCGACGGGCAGATGCCCGAGCAGGTCCCCGACCACCTGATGCACCCCGGCTCCCGCGACGAGTGGATCGAGCGCTGGGGTCCCGTGGCCCAGCCCCTGCTGTGGTCCCACGGCATGTACCTGATCCTGGCCGACGAGCTCGGCCTCCTGACGACCGACCCGAACACGGAGCCGCACCCATGACCACCCTGATCCACCGCCCGGCCGGCATCGGCCACCCCTACGCCGCGTCGGCCGACCAGCGCCTGCCCGTGCACCCCGGGGCCGGGTCCTCCGTGAGCCTCGGCGTCGTCGTCGAGGACGCCCCCGCCGACGTCGCCGTCGCGTGCGAGTGGGACGACGGCTCGCAGGTCACGACGTTCGCCGCCGCGCCCGGGTCCGTGTCCCCCGCGGACGCGGCCGCGCTCGCGGGCGGCGACGGGCACCTCGCCGCGGCCCAGGCGGGCCAGCTCACGGCCGACGGCGCCTGGCACGCCACGAGCCCGACCCTCGAGGCGGGCCGCCGCTACCGCTACCGCTTCACGACGGCCGACGCCGCCACCGAGTGGTTCGACGTCAGCGCGGGGACGTGGACCTCGACCGCCCCGGCCGGGGGCCGCGGGGTGACCGTGGGCGGCGTGCCCGCCGACGAGCACCCGCTCGTCGTCCCCGGCTCGGTCGAGTGGTGGACCGACGAGGACGGCGCCCGGCGCGTGCGGTTCGCGTTCCGCCTCGACGCGTCCGAGCACGTGGTCGGGTTCGGCGAGCGGTTCGACGCCGTCGACCAGCGCGGCAGGAGCCTCGACGCCGTCGTGTTCGAGCAGTACAAGTCGCAGGGCGCGACGGGACGCACGTACATGCCGATGCCGTTCGCGCACGTCGTGGGCGGCTCCGGCTGGGGCTTCCACGTCCGTACGTCGCGGCGCACCTGGTACGACGTCGCCGCGTCGTCGCCCGACCTGCTCGTCGTCGAGGCCGCGCTGGGCGACGACGCCGCGCTCGACGTCGGTGTCTACGAGGGCAGCCCCACGGAGGTCCTCAAGGCGTTCGGCGACGAGGTCGGCCGCGCCGAGGAGCTCCCGTCGTGGGTCCTCGGACTGTGGGCGTCGGGCAACGAGTGGAACACCCAGCAGCTCGTCATGGACCAGATGGACACGCACCGCGACCTCGACGTCCCCGTGAGCGTCGTCGTGATCGAGGCGTGGAGCGACGAGGAGGGCATCACGATCTTCCGCGACGCCCGCTACGAGACCAACGCCGACGGCGCCCCGCACGCCGCCTCGGACTTCACGTACCCGGCCGACGGCGCCTGGCCGGACCCGAAGGGCATGATCGACGAGCTGCACTCCCGGGGCATCAAGGTCGTCCTGTGGCAGATCCCCCTGCTCAAGACCGAGCACGACCTCGGCCCCGACGTGCCCCACGAGGCACAGGTCCTCGCCGAGGGCAGGGCCATGGTCGCGGCCGGGCACGCGGTCCGCGAGGCCGACGGCAGCGCCTATCACAACCGCGGCTGGTGGTTCCCGCAGTCCCTCATGGCCGACCTGTCGACCCCCGAGGGCCGCGAGTGGTGGACCGCGCGCCGCCAGTATCTCGTCGCCGAGCTCGACGTCGACGGCTTCAAGACCGACGGCGGCGAGCACGCCTGGGGCGACGACCTCCAGTACGGCGACGGCCGCAAGGGCGACGAGGGCAACAACCTCTACCCCGTGCACTACGCCCGCGCGTTCGGCGACCTGCTGCGCGCGAACGGCAAGGCTCCCGTGACGTTCTCCCGCGCCGGGTTCACCGGGTCGCAGGCCCACGGCCTGCACTGGGCCGGGGACGAGAACTCCACGTGGGAGGCGTTCCGCTGGTCCATGAACGCGGGCATCACGGCCTCTGCGTGCGGCATCGTCTACTGGGGTTGGGACCTCGCCGGCTTCTCCGGGCCCGTGCCCGGCTCGGAGCTCTACCTGCGCGGGGTCGCGGCCGCGACGTTCAGCCCGGTCATGCAGTACCACTCGGAGTTCAACCACCACCAGCGCCCCCTGCGGGACCGCACCCCCTGGTACGTGGCCGAGACCAACGACGACCCCGAGGTCGTCGACGTGTTCCGCGCCTACGCCCAGCTCCGCGAGCGCCTCGTGCCCTACCTCGCAGAGCAGGCGCGGCACTCGATCGAGACAGGTGCCCCGCTCATGCGCGGGCTGTTCGTCGACCACGCGCACGACGAGAAGGTCTGGGAGCACGCCGACGAGTACCAGCTCGGCGACGACCTGCTGGTCCACCCCGTGACCGAGGAGGGCGCCACGACGTGGACCACGTACCTCCCGGCGGGCAAGTGGGTCGACGCCTGGACGGGGCGGCCCGCCACCGGCGAGGCCCACGGTTCCGGGGTCCTCGTGACGCGGGACGTCCCGCGCGACGTCATCCCGGTGTACGTGCGCGCCTCCGCGTGGGAGGGGCTGGCGGCGGTCTTCGCGCGGTAGCGGCGTCCCGGTCCGACGACTGAGGACGCCGGACCGACAGCGCCGCCGAGGCGGCGATCAGGGCCCCACTCGTCACGACGACGGGTGGGGCCCTGCGGCGTTCCACGGTGACCGGCGCCCCTGGATCGGCTCGGCCCCGCGGCGCCGGTGGCGCGCCCGATCGTCCGCCTCGCCCAGCACGGGCGCTACTCTTCCGCCATGGTGACTTCCGCACCCGAGACCGACGAGACCCTGACCGAGGCGATGGTCACATGACTCGCCGCGAGGAGTCACCGGCGCCGGATCGCCCTGCCGCGTCCGCCATGCCCAGCGGCCCGGACGACGCGGAGCTGTGGGCGGAGGTCGACGCCGCGCACCGGGCGCTGTGGGACGCGCGGAGGGCTTTTGCGGAGCAGTCTCGGGCACGGGTCGGGCTGCTCTCGCGCGCGCTGCGCGCCGGAGACGCGACGGACGAGGCGGCCGCCGCGCTGGGGTTCCTCCTCGAACGCCCCGACGACGCGCCCGACCTGTTCGACGAGCTGGTCGACCTGGCGACACACGGCGCCCGGACTGTCGAGGCACGACGCGTGATCAGCCTCGGTGCGATCTTCTACCCTGCGGCGATGCGAGAGGTCGCCCTCGAGCGGCTCGAGACGGCGGACGCCCCCGTGGCGCGGACCATCACCACCCTGTTCTCCTTCACCATGGGAGCGACCCGGGGCGATGCCGACCGATCGGAGGCCGACCGCGGGTCCGGGTGGACCCCTGAGGACGAGGACCGCTGGGCTGCGGTCGTCACTGCCCACACCGGCCTGGACCGCGCTCGGGCGACGTACTTCCACCGGGCGGCCTCACGCGTCGAGCGGGCCCGGGAGGTGCTGCGGACCTCGACGAAAGGGGGCGGCATCACCACTCTCGGGTTCCTCGAGACCTGGCCCGACGACGTACCGGACCTGGTCGACGAGGTCGTCGGCCGGGCGTTGATCATCACCGAGGCGCTCCACGCCCGGCGCGTGCTGGCCCGCCGCCGGGACGTCATCGTCCCGGCGGTCCGCGAGAGCGTCCTGCGCCGTCTCGACGGGGCCGACGACTTCGACGTCCGGCGGCTCGCCGAGCTGCTCGACCACCTCGCCGACGAGGAAGGGCTCCGCGCGCTCGTCGCGATCGCGCGACAGAGCGACGATCCCGACATCCTGGAGGCCGTGGACGACTACGACCCGGACCGGTCGTGACGACGATCTCGACGGCGTCGCACCCCTTGGACGGAGACGACATGACGAGTACCGAAGGCACCGCCTCCCCCTCGACGTCCAGCGACGCCCCGGCGCAGGGAGCGCAGAACGCCGACGCCTCGGGAGCCACGGACGACGACGCGCTCTGGGCGGACGTCGTGGCGGCGACGCGAGAGCTGGCGCGGGTGGGCCACGAGTTCAGACAGCACGCGCAGGATCGCCCGGGCGTGCTCTCCCGAGCACTGCGCGCGCGCAGCTGGGACACGGTCGCGGCCCTCGGCTTCCTCGACAACCTGGGGGACGACGTGCCTCGACTGCTCGACGACCTCATCGAGGTGACCTTGGACGACGGCTTCGGGCTCAAGGCTCGATGCGTCATCGACGAATGGAGCTACACGGTCGGTCGACAGGTGCGCGAGAAGGTCCTGAGCCGCCTCGAAGCGGCAGGTTCGCTCGACGTCCAGCGGCTCGCCGAGCTGCTCCTCCACCTCCGAGACGTGGAAGGCCTCCGGCTGCTCGTCGCGCGAGCGCGACAGAGCGACGATCCCTCCGTCCGAGAGGTCGCCGACGACTACGATCCGGACCGGTCGTGATGCCCCCGGCAACGCCGACACCACGGGAGCGAAGGACGCCGCCGCGCGCGGGTCGGGTACGGCGTGGCCATGTCGCCCTCCCCCACGCCGTCAGCCGAACGCCGTGACCTGGGCTTCGTCGATCCTCAGCAGCCGACCTCCCCCAGCGGCCAGCTCGTACGGGTCCCCGGTGTGCTCCTGGGTCCATCGCACGTCGCCCGTCGCCAGGTCGAGTGCGGTGACCGAGCTCGTGCCGGGCGCGGTGGGGACGACGAGGAGCGCGGAGAAACCGTCGGTGAACGTGCCGGTCACGCGGTACGACACCGCACCGGACGCGGGGTCGGCCGCCCGCCGCCACCGTTCCTCACCCGTCGTGGCGTCCAGGGCGACCGTCTCCCGGTCGACCGTCTGCACCATCACGACGTCCGCGCCGCGGACGAGCACCTGACGCGCGGCGACCGGTGCGGTCCAGGCGGTCGTGCCGTCCCTGTGGACGGCGAGGAGCGCCTCCCCCTGGTCGAGCAGGACGAGGTGAGGCACCAGGAGGTCGCGGGCACCTTCCCCGAGCACGAGCCCCTCGTTCGTCCAGAGCACCGTGCCGTCGGCCGAGACGGCTTCGACAGGTCCCGCGACGGCCGTCCCCGACGAGCGGAGGTAGGACCCGTTGCCCAGGGCGATGACCTGCACCATCCCCGGTGGTTCGTCGACGACCTGCCCCCCAGGCGTCAGGTAGGACAGGACGCCACATCCGTGGACCGCCACCGTCCCCGACCGGTAGACCGCACGGACGGCATCACCTTCCGTCGCGCACAGGGGGTCCTGCGCGTCCTCCCTCACGGTCAGCCGTCGCTCCCACGCCGCCGTGCCCGTCCGGACGTCGACGGACCGGACCACGACCCCCGTCTCGTCTCTGGCGGCCTGGAGCACCGTCCCGCCGGGACCGGCGACCGCCTCGCCCCGGCGTGGGTCCATCTCTACCTCGGCCACCACCGCACCGTCGACGCTCACGAGTCGGGCCGCGGTGGCCTCCTCCCCCTGGCCCAGGCACACGAAGGCCGACACCTCCGCCGTTCCCTCGACGCGCACCTGGTCGGCGGCGCAGACCTGCCGTGTCAGGTCGTCCAGCCGCCAGCGCTCGTCGCCCGACCCGAGGTCGTACCCGACGGTCCCGGAGCGCCCCGGGATCACCAGCAGGTCCCCCACGGTGAACGGCTCGCCCTCGTCGCGGTCGACGCTCCACTCGGCACGCGGCGCGTAGGTGAGGTCGAAGATCCTGTCCTCGGACGAGCGGAGCGTCTGGAGCGCGTCGTCCTGGGCCGCCCCGTCGCGCGTCACGACGACCGCGGCCGCCACCCCGAGCGTTCCGAGACCGACGGCGAGGCCGACCAGACGGGCGGCGCGACGCCGTCGTGCCGTACGGGTGAGGGGGCGTCGCGTCCGCTCCCGACGAGCCGGCTCCGGGACGCCCGAGCCCGGGTCGACACCCTCGGACGAGTCGTCGAGCACGAACGAGACCTGCTGCTGGCTGCGTCGGCGAGGCACGCCCGGAGCATAGCGGCGACGTCGGGGAGGATCGCCCGGCGGTCCGGGAGGGCGCCGACAGGCGTACGTTGGAAGGGCGACCGCAGGGACCGACGAAGGGATCTGCGACCGCGTGGACGGACGCCGGACCGGGGCCGAGGAACCACTCCGGACCCCTCCGTCTCACGCTTCGAGCAGATATTGGCTCAGATCATGGATTCCCCCTACGATCGTCAACACCATCCAGAGCGGTCGAGAGTCCTGGCTCGTTGACACCGCAGCAACCCCCCAACGGAAGCCTCTCGCGGGTACGGGTGCTACAGCCAGGTTCGATGGAGCGATTCATGACCGAGGCATCTTTCCGCGCACCCCTGCACCGCACCGGGGTCCCCCGCGCCAGCCGTCCGGCCGCCCTGGCCACCACCAGCACGACCCTCCTGACGGCCGCCCGATGAGCATCGTCGACCTGGGGCACTTCGGGCACGAGGCACCGCGGCCCACGGTGTCGTTCGAGCTCATGCCCCCGCGCCGCCCCGACGCCGCGCCCAAGTTCTGGGAGACGGCCCGCCGCCTCGTCGCGACCTCGCCCGACTTCGTGTCGGTCACCTACGGCGCGGCCGGCACGGACCGCGAGACCTCGCGCCGCGTCATCAGCCAGCTCCTGCACGGCACGCCCGTGCTGCCCATCGCGCACCTGACCTGCGTGGGCGCTTCGCGCGAGGACGTCGAGGACGTCATCACGGACTTCCTCGACGCGGGCGTGCGCAGCTTCCTCGCCCTGCGCGGGGACCCTCCGCGCGACCAGCCCGACTGGCGCCCCGCCGAGGACGGCGTGCGGTCGAGCACCGAGCTCGTGGCCCTGCTGCGCGAGGTCGAGGCCGCACGCTGCGCCGCGAGCCCGAGCGTCGCGCTGCGCGGCGCGGCCCGCCCCCTGACCATCGCGGTCGCGACGTTCCCCGACGGCAACCTCGCCGCGGGCACGAGCCGCACCCAGGAGGTGCGCCGCCTCTGGCAGAAGCAGCAGGCCGGAGCGGACTTCGCGATCACGCAGCTCTTCTACGAGGCGTCCTCCTACATCGACTTCGTGGCCGAGGCGCGCGCCGCGGGCGTGACCATCCCGATCCTCGCGGGCCTCCTGCCCATGACGGACCCGGCCCGCCTCGCGCGTGTCGAGGAGCTCACGGGCGTCCCCGCGCCGCGCCGCGTCGTCGAGGCCCTCGAGGCGGAGCCGGACCCGGACGCGCGCCACGCGCTGGGCATCCGGCACTCGGTCGAGCTCGCGCGCCAGGTCCTCGCGGCCGGCGCGCCCGGCCTCCACATCTACACCTTCAACAAGCACCAAGCCGCTCTAGACCTGCTCGAGGGAGTCGACCTCGGCGGTGGGGCAGCGGGGGACGCCAGCGGCGTCTCGTCCCGCACCCCCGACCTGGCCAGCGGGCCGTGGGTCTCCGGCACTCCCCTTCCCTCCGCCGAGCCTGCCCTGGGCAGCTCCTCGGTCTGACCAGTTCAGAGGTATTCACCATGAGTGCACCCACGTTCCCCTCCGGTTCCGTCCTCGGCTACCCCCGCATCGGCCCGCGCCGCGAGCTCAAGAAGGCCGTCGAGTCCTTCTGGGCCGGCAGGACCACGGCCGACGAGCTCGAGGCCACGGCCTCGGCGCTGCGCGTCGCGGCCGCCCAGCGTCTCGTCGACCTGGGCCTCGACGCCTCGTCGGGCGCCGTGCCCGGCTCGTTCTCCTACTACGACCAGGTGCTCGACGTCGTCGCTCTCCTCGGGGCGGTCCCGTCGCGCTTCGCGTCGCTCACCGACGAGAAGGGCGCGCTGGACCTCGCGGGCTACTTCACGGTCGCGCGCGGCGCCGGCGAGGACGCCCCGCTCGAGATGACCAAGTGGTTCGACACGAACTACCACTACCTGGTCCCCGAGGTCAGCGAGTCCACGCCGTTCCGCTTCGCGGACGACCGCGTCGTGCGCCAGTTCGTCGAGGCCAAGGACGCGGGCGTCGTGACCCGGCCCGTCGTCGTCGGGCCCGTGACGTTCCTCGCGCTGTCCAAGGCCGCCGACGGCAGCGCGCCCGGCTTCAGCCCGCTCTCGCGCCTCGCGGACGTCCTGCCCGTGTACGTCGAGCTGCTGCGCGCCCTGGCCGCGGCCGGTGCACCGTGGGTGCAGCTCGACGAGCCGGCGCTCGTGTCCGACTCGATCGACGTGCCGGCCGCCGAGGTCCACGCCGCGGTCACCGAGGCGTACCGCGTGCTCGCGACCGAGCTCGCGGTGGGCACCGAGCGCCCCGCGATCCTCGTGGGCGCGCCGTTCGGCGGGCTCCAGGGTGAGCACGACGGCCTCGCGCTCCTGGCCGCGACCGACGTCGAGGCGATCTCGCTCGACCTCGTCAAGGGAGCGGTCCCGGCGGGCCCCGTCGCGGGCCTCGCGGACAAGACCGTCGTCGCGGGCGTGATCGACGGCCACAACATCTGGCGCGCCGACCTCGCGGCGAAGCTCGCGCTCGTCGACGACCTGTCCGGCCTGGGCGCCGGCGCCGTCACGGTCGGCACGTCGACCTCGCTCCTGCACGTCCCGCACGACGTCGAGGACGAGAACTGGACGAACGGCTCGATCGACGCCCGCCTGCGTGACTGGCTCGCGTTCGCGGACCAGAAGGTCGGCGAGGTCGCGATCCTCGCCCGGGCGCTGACCGAGGGTCGTGACGCGGTCGCCGAGCAGATCGAGACGGCCCGCGCCGCGGTGGCCTCGCGCGCGGTGGCGAGCGGCGTCGTCGTGCCTGCGGTGCGCGAGCGCGCCGCAGCCCTGACCGAGGGCGACTTCTCGCGCGGCGACTACGCCGAGCGCGCGGCCGCCCAGCAGGCCAAGCTGAACCTCCCCCTGCTACCGACGACGACCATCGGGTCGTTCCCGCAGACCCCGGAGATCCGCCGGGCGCGCGCGCTCAACGTCAAGGGCGAGCTGTCCGACGCGGACTACACGACCGCGATGCAGGACGAGATCCGCCGCGTCGTCGAGCTCCAGGAGCAGATCGGCCTGGACGTCCTGGTGCACGGCGAGCCCGAGCGCAACGACATGGTCCAGTACTTCGCCGAGAACCTCGACGGGTTCGCGGTCACGGCGAACGGCTGGGTCCAGTCCTACGGGTCGCGCTGCGTGCGCCCGCCGGTCCTGTGGGGCGACGTCACGCGTCCGGCGCCGATCACGGTCGACTGGTCGACGTTCACGGCCTCGCTCACCGAGAAGCCGGTCAAGGGCATGCTGACCGGTCCGGTCACGATCCTCGCGTGGTCGTTCGTGCGCGACGACCAGCCGCTCGGCGACACCGCGAACCAGGTGGGCCTGGCCCTGCGCGACGAGATCGCGGACCTCGAGGCGGCCGGGATCGGGATCATCCAGGTCGACGAGCCCGCGCTGCGCGAGCTCCTGCCGCTGCGCAAGGCCGACCAGGCCGCGTACCTCGACTGGTCGGTGAGCTCGTTCCGCCTCGCGACCGCGGGCGTCGAGGCCGAGACGCAGATCCACACGCACCTGTGCTACTCGGAGTTCGGCGAGGTGATCGGCGCGATCGACGGCCTCGACGCCGACGTGACCTCGGTCGAGGCCGCGCGCTCGCGCATGGAGATCGTGCCCGAGCTCGCCGAGGCCGGCTACGGGCGCGGGATCGGCCCGGGCGTGTACGACATCCACTCGCCGCGCGTCCCGTCGACCGAGGAGGTCACCGACCTGCTCGAGCTCGCGGTGAAGTCGATCGACTCGCGCCTGGTGTGGGTCAACCCTGACTGCGGCCTCAAGACGCGTCGCTACGAGGAGACCGTGGCCTCGCTCGAGAACCTCGTCGCCGCGACGAACGCGGTGCGCGCCCAGCTCGGCTGATGCGCGAGACACCCCGGGGGCGGTGGGCTCAGGTCCGCCGCCCCCCGGGGTAGTTCTCCCCGTTCCCCCGACGAAGATCTACCAGTAGCATCGGCGCGCACATCGTCGCTCCACCATGGGGCGAGACAACCGTCCCGATGGGGGAACCATGCACGCCGCAGCACCCGCTCCGACCACGACCGACCTGCCGCTCTGGGTGGACGGGCGCAAGAAGATGCGCCTGACCGCCGCCGTCTCCCCGTTCCTGGCCGCGGTGCTGCTCACGGTCATCGCGTTCCTGCGGTTCGGCGACGAGGAGAGCTTCGTGCTGTTCCTCGTCATCGCGCTCGTCGCGGTGCTCGCGATCATCCTGCCGTTCCTCGTCTACTGGGTGCGCGAGGCCAAGCCCGTCGCGGTCGACCTCGCGGCCCGGACGCTGCGCATCGGCGACGGTCCGGCGCGTCCCTTCGCGGACGTCACGTACGCGTACACGCGGATCGAGCAGGGCTCCCTCACGCTGCGCTTCGGGTTCTCGGAGACCGACCGCACCGCGATCCTGCGCAACCTCACGCAGGTCGTGAGCTTCCGCCTGCCCGAGGCCGACGCGCGCGCCCTCATGGAGGTCTTCGCGGGCTCGAGCCTGCCCGAGGAGAGCGTGGCCACGAAGGCGTTCATGGCGCAGAAGGTCCTGCTCGGCAAGGCCGACGCGATCGAGGTCGTGGCGGCGCTCGCACAGCTCCCCCGCATCGCCTGACGGCCGCAAGCCACCGACGACGAGAGGGGCCCCGCACCGTGCGGTGC
>NZ_JACSQE010000021.1:0-4213 GCF_014836745.1 Oerskovia gallyi | reverse complement strand
GGGGGGGGGGGGGCCCCTCTCGTCGTGCGCCGGCCGTGCGGCCGGGCGGCGTCAGCGGTCGCGGCCCGCCATCGGGATGAAGCAGCCGAGGGTGACCATGAGGAGACCGGCGGAGAAGATCAGCGCGTGGTTCGACTCGACCGTGAAGGCCCACCCGAAGGCGACCATCCCGCCCACGAACAGGACCATCGCCACGAGGAAGCGGGCGACGGCCCCGGCTCGCTCGGTGGCCTCGTTGCGCTGCGTCGTCTGGCTGCTCATGCTCTTCGCTCCGTACTGGTCGTGTCGTGAGGGTCACGCGTGGTTCCCGCGGGCCGCGGGAGAGGTCTGCCCGACGACGGCACGCACGCGAGGCGTCAGGCCGTCAGTCCAGGTAGTGCTCCACCGTACCGGCATCCCGGATCGACGCGGCATCCGGATCGCTGCCGAACTCGCGGGCGGCGTCGCGCTGGCGCAGCAGGTCCCAGCACTGGTCGAGCTCGGTCTCGATCGCGCGCAGGCGCGTGTGCTCCTCCGACGCCGTGATCTCCCCGTCGGCGAGCTCGGCACGCAGCCTGCGCTCCTCCGCCACCAGGTCGCCGATGTACTGCCGGATACCTCGGTCCTCAGCCATTCCTCCACGGTACGGCCGGGCGCGTGAGCGCGCGATGCCACCGCTCGGTGGCTCTCGCAAGCGGAAGACCGCGAAAAGTGACGTGTCCGACGTTCGGGGCCTTTCGGCGTGCGAGCGGCCGGAGCCGGTGTCAAGGTAGGGACTCACCGGCCAATAAGGCACATACGGGACAAAAGGAGAATGACATGGGTTTCCTCGCATTCATCGTTCTGGGACTGCTCGCCGGACTCATCGCTCGCGCCATCCTCCCGGGCAAGCAGACCGGGTCGATCCTGATGACGATCCTCCTCGGGATCCTCGGCGCGCTGCTCGGTGGCTGGCTCGGGAGCGTCCTGTTCTCGGCTCCCCTCGAGGAGTTCTTCTCGATCCAGACGTGGCTGCTCGCGATCGTGGGCTCCGTCATCGTGCTGGGCATCTACGGCGCGGTCCGCGGCCGCAACGGTCGCACCGCCTGATCGCACAGCTCACCCAGGCCGTCACCGCGCGTCCGTCGCGCCCCGTCCGGCCGCGGTGACCAGGGCGGAGGCCCGCCTCCTCGTCACGAGGAGGCGGGCCTTTCGTCGTTCCGGACGCCTCGTCGCGTCCCGCAGCGCAGGCCCGCCCGACGCCGGAGCGTGGCCAGGAGGTCGGGAACCGGTCAGGAGCGGACCAGCCGGGCGATCGCGTCGCTCGCTTCCTTGATCTTGAGCGCCCCGGCGTCCTCGCCCATCTTGGCCGCGTCGACGACGCAGTGCTTGAGGTGGTCGTCGAGCAGCGCCAGGGCGACGACCTCCAGGGCGCTCGTGAGGGCGCTGATCTGCGTCAGGATGTCGATGCAGTACTTCTCGTCGTCGATCATCTTGGAGATTCCGCGGGCCTGGCCCTCGATACGGCCCATGCGCTTGAGGTAGTTCTCCTTGTCGCTCATGTACCCGTGATGCTGCGTCGAGGGCTCGTGAGAGTTTTCCATCGTGCATTCCTTACGTTCCGGCGGTGCGAGGATGTCGAGATCGGTGGCGACCAACGCTCGGGCCTTTGACATAATATCAGCCGACATCAATCACCTCTTTTCCTCAGGGCGCACGACCGGCGCATTTCTGCGCCTCCGACCGAGAAGCCGAATCCGGCCGTCGTCCCGGTCGTCCCGGACGCGCAGGCGCGCCACTGTCGCGACCAGGCACAACCCGACGATCACGGTGCCGAGCACGGTCATCGCCCCCGCGAGCGAGACGAGCGGGACAAGAAGCCCGGCAATGATCGACGGCACCCCGAAGGCAAGATAGGAGATGGTGTACATGACGGCCATGACCGCCGCCCTCTCGCTCGGCGCGACCCGGGGCATCAATGTCCGCAGAACTCCCATGAATGCCGTGCCGAATCCCGCACCGAGAATGACGGCGCCGACGACGTAGACCGGAAAGGAATGCACGGCGAGCGCCGACGCGCTGAGCGCGGTGCCCGCACCGAGGGCGGACGTGCCGAAGACGCTGACGACCCGGGCCGACCGTCGCCGGAGCGCGACGGACGCCACGATCCCCGAGAGCGCGAACACGCAGATGCTGATGCTCTGCCGGACGTGCGTCGTCGCACCGAGCTCGCTCGCGACGACCGACGACCCGAGCGCGAGGAAGAGCCCGTTCGTCGCCCAGCTCGCGATGATCGCGGGGGTCGCCACCGCCAGCCGCCGACGCACGTGCGGGGGCACGGCGAGCCGCGGGACGGCCCGCCGCGCCCGTCCGGCGGGGACTCGCACGACGTCCGGGGTCGACCAGACGAGGACGGCGACACCGAGGAAGCTCACGGCGAGCGCGCCGAACACGACGTCGGCGGGCTCGCTCGCGTGGTCGAGCGCGAGCGCCGCCGCGAGCGCCCCCGTCCCGAGCCCGGTCATGGGCGCGACCGTGTTCCACAGCGCCGCTGCCCCCGGACGCCGCGGAGAGACGAGGTCGACCACCATGGCGGACAACGCCGGGAGCAGCAGACCGGCCGCGGCACCCTGGAGCGACCTGGCCAGGAGGAGCGCGGCCAGGCTGTCCGCCTCCCGGAACAGCACGAGGCTGGCGACGAGCACCAGGGAGCCCGCGGTGACGACGGGACGGCGTCCCACCACGTCGGAGACACCACCTGCGACGAGCAGCGCACCGAGCATCGTGAACGCGTAGACGGCGAAGACCGACGTCGTCGCGACCGGGACGAGCCCGAGCCGGTCGGTCAGCTCCGGGTAGAAGGGAGAGGGCGCGCTCGCCGCGACCATGAGCAGGAACGTCGCGACGATCGCCAGACGAGAGCCCCAGCGCCGTGCCCCGGTGGTGAAGGACTGCATCTAGGCGCGCGCCTCGTGGAGGCGGCTGCCCCACCCGTAGATCTCGCCCACGGCTTCGATTCCGCTGACCCCGACGACCGTGCCGTCCTGGTCGTGCAGGACCACGAGCTCGTCGCTCTGCGCGACGGGCGTCCCCGGACGCCCCGTGTACCCGACCCCCGAGATCATCCGCCCGTGGATCATGGCCAGGTACGTGCTGCGGGGCCGGTACGGTCCCGGGTCCTCGCCATGGTCGAGGTCGTGCAGCGCGGTCCGCACGGCGTGCACCCCCTGCGCGGCGCTGTCCTCCCAGTGGTCGATGCGCCACGTCCCGAGGTGGTCGTCGTGATGCACGGCGACACCGCCGGCCGCGTACACGGCCCCGGGACCGGACACACGGAGCCGGTCGTCGACCGCGACCCCGTCACGCCACGGGGAGGGTGCGACGGGGGTCGTGCCGAGCGCGACCACGAGGAGGTCGACCTCGAGGTCGGTCCCGTCGTCGAGGGTCACGACCGTCGACCTCGGCGTCGTGAGGACGCGACGAACGGTGCGACCGAAGTACGTGGTCACCCGGGACGCGTGGTCGGCGGCGACGCGCTCGGCGACCGGCCGCCCGAAGGCGGCCACCCCAGGGACCCGGCTGCGGGCGACGAGGCTGACCCGGTGCCCCTGCGACCAGAGCGTCGAGGCGGTCTCGGACGCGATCAGCCCGCCGCCGTAGATCGCGACGCGCGCGGGCTCCCCGTGCGCCGCGATCGCCTCCCGGACACGAACGGCGTCGTCGAGCGAGTGCAGGGTGAGCAGGCGCCGCTCCCGGACGGCGCGCTCCACGCCCGCGACGTCGGGGTCGAGGCCTCGCGGCCGGCTCCCGGTCGCGACGAGGAGCACGTCGTAGGTGATCGTGGTCCCCGAGGCCAGGTGGACCTCGTGGGTCGCGGGGTCGACCCGCTCGGCGGTGTCGGTGACGAGCTCGCCGTGCGGCGTGGGCAACCGGATCAGCTCGGGGGCGGCCTGGCCGTAGGCGACGTTCTTGACGAGCATCCGCGAGTACGGGATCTCGTCGGTCCGTCCGACGACGGTCGTCCGGACGTCGCCCTGACCGGCGAGGGTTCGGGCGGCGGCCGTACCGGCCGAGCCTGCCCCGAGGATCACGGCGTGGGGTGCGGTCATGGGGTGCGTTCTCCAGGTTCGGGTGAGGGCTCCACGCCTGCGGGGGCGTGCGTCGTCGGACGAGCGGCGAGGTGCGAGGGTCCGGTGGCGAGCGCGACGAGCGGGGTCCGAGTCGAAGGCCGGACCGCATCCGGCGCAGCAGAAGT
>NZ_JACSQE010000020.1:0-29254 GCF_014836745.1 Oerskovia gallyi | reverse complement strand
GGCGGCGCGTCCGGACGCGCGGGGCCGCGGAGCCACGCTCGTCCTGACACCAAGCACCGGCCCGACGGCGCCGCGCACCAGGTGCGTCCGCGGGCTGGGAGAATGGTCGGGTGACGAACGGCCTCTTCGACCTGCCCGAGGGCACGCGTGTCCCACCCCGTCGGATCGTCCTGCTGACGGGGCCGTCGGGCTCGGGCAAGACGTCGCTCACCCGCCGCCTGGGCCTGCCGGTCGTCGAGCTCGACGACTTCTACCACGACGTCGACCACCCCGGGATGCCGCAGCGCTTCGGGATCGTCGACTGGGACTCCCCCGGGAGCTGGGACTCGGCGAGCGCCATGGACGCGCTGCTCGCGCTCGTCACGACGGGCCACTCGGACGTCCCGGTGTACGACATCCCCACGTCGCGCCGCACGGGCACGACGCATCTGGACGTGTCCGGGTCGCGCCTCGTGATCGCGGAGGGGATCTTCGCGGCCGAGCTCGTCGCGGCCTGCCAGGCCGAGGGCGTCCTGGCCGACGCGATCTGCCTGCGCAGGCCGCGGCTCATGACGTTCTGGTTCCGGCTGCTGCGCGACCTCGGGGAGTCGCGCAAGCCGCCCCTGACGCTGCTGCGCCGCGGCTGGGGGCTGCTGCGCGACGAGCCACGCCTGATCCAGGGCTGGGTCGACAAGGGCTGCCGTACGGCGTCGCCCGGTCAGGCCGAGCGGGACATCCGGGCGCTCCTCGCGGGCTGACGCGGCCCGCGAGGGCGAGCGACGCCGTCGGGACGGCGGCTCAGCCCAGGTGGACCGCGACCTGGTCGCCCTGCGGCAGGAGGCGCTCCTTGCTGCCGCGGATCAGCACGGCCGCGAGAACGGCACCCACGACCATCGTGACCGCGGTCGCGACGAACGCCGCCGAGTAGCCGTCGACGAACGCCGCGAGCCGTGACGCCTCGTCCGTGACGACGGCCCCGGCGACCGCTCCCACGTAGAGCGTCGTGAAGACGGACAGCCCGATCGAGCCGCCGATCTGCATCGAGGCGTTGACGGTCGCGCTCGCGGCCCCCGCGTCGTGCGGCTCGACCCCCGCGAGCGCGACGTTCTGCAGCGGCACCAGCACCAGGGCCATTCCCGCGCCCAGCACGAGGAGAGCCGGCAGGACCTCGACCGCGTACGACCCGTCCACCGTGATCCGGCTCAGGTAGGCGAGCGCCGCGGCGGCGACCAGCGGCCCGCCGATCATGAGGGGCCGGGGACCGAACCGCGCGAGGAGCTGGGTGACCACGGGCGCCAGGACGAGCGTCATGATCGTCATGGGCAGCGTGCCCATGCCGGCCTGCAGGGGCGAGAGGCCCATGACGATCTGCAGGTGGAGCGCGAGGTACAGGAGCGCACCGATCATGAGCGCACCGAAGATCGCCTGCAGCGCGAACGCGCCCGCGCGCACCTTGTTCGTCAGGACCCGCAGCGGCAGCAGCGGCTGCGCGACGCGCGACTCGATCCACACGAACAGCGCGAGGAGGACGACACCCGCTGCGAGGCACGCGATCGTCTCGGGCGCGGCCCAGCTGTGCTCGGCGAGCGTGAACCCGTAGACGAGCGAGCCGAGGCCGAGCACCACGACGACCGTCCCCAGGACGTCGTACCGGTTGTCCCCCTCCGCCTTGCTCTCACGGATCAGCACCTGGCCGGCGACCAGCGCGACCACCACGACGGGCACGTTGACCCACAGGCACCAGCGCCAGTCGGCGAACTCGGTCAGGGCACCGCCCAGCACCAGCCCGACGGCGGCGCCCACCCCCGCGACCGACCCGAAGACCGCGAAGGCCGTGTTCCGCTCCTTGCCGCGCGGGAACGAGACCGTGAGCAGCGCGAGCGCGGCCGGCGCGAGCAGTGCCGCGAACACGCCCTGGAGGCCGCGCATCGCGACGAGCTCGGTGCCGTTGCGCGCGAGCCCGGCGAGCAGGGACGCGACCCCGAACCCGACCATCCCGAGCAGGTAGGTGCGCTTGCGTCCCCAGTAGTCGGCGATGCGCCCGCCGAGGAGCAGGAGCGCGCCGAACGCGAGCGCATAGGCCGTGACGACCCACTGGCGCTCGGTGTCGGTCAGGCCCAGCTCGAGCTGGGCCTGCGGGAGGGCGATGTTGACGATCGTGCCGTCGAGCACGACCAGGAGCTGCGTGAGCGCGAGGATGACGAGGATCCACCAGCGACGGGGGCCGGTCGCGACCGGCGCGTCCGGCTCGACCGGTGCGGAGCCGTGGGGCTCGGCGGAGGGAGGGAGCACCTGGGCCGAGGGCGCAGAGGTGGAGGGAGAGGAGACGGGCATGACCGACCTTCGGGACGCAACGGGGATCGTGGGGTTTCCAGCCCGGATCGAGACGTGTCGCGAGATGCCGCAGACCGTTTCGACCGCCCCAACTACGAAGTCGGACAGACGGACCATCTTAACGTGTCCCGGCGTCAGCAACCGGTGTGAGGTCGCCCACGGCGCTCCGCGCCGGGGGCGGCATGCGCCCCGGGGTGAGCGGCGCCGTCGGGCCTCGGCGGCTCCCCGGCCGCTCTGCGGGCCCGGTGCTAGCGTGGAGACGCCTGATCCTCGCGGCCCTGCACCGCCGCCCGTCGCCGCCCGGCGACCACTCATGGACACCGCCGTCCACCCCACCGTCGCCCGAGCGAGGAGCTCCCATGGCCGACGAGACGATCTCCCGACGCGCACGCGACCTCGCGCGGTCCACCCCGTTCGACTTCTTGCTGGGCTTCTTCGCGCACGAGTACCCCGAGCGCCGAGCCCGCCCCGGGGTCCTCGACCTCACGTTCGGCAACCCGCACGACCCCGCCCCGACCGAGTACGTCGAGGCGCTGCGCGCGAGCGCGGTCCCGCGCGACGAGCACTGGTTCGGGTACAAGGTCAGCGAACCCGCCGCGCGGGCCGCGGCCGCGGAGTCCCTGCGTGGCGTGGTGGACCTGCCCTTCGAGCCCGACGACGTGCACCTCACCACGGGAGGCTTCACCGCGCTCGCCCTCGCGCTCAAGCTCGTGTGCGACCCGGGCGACGAGGTCGTCTACAGCGTGCCGCCCTGGTTCGCGTACGAGGTGATCGTGCGCGAGGCCGGGCTCGTGCCGGTCAAGGTGCCGGTCTCCCCCGAGACGTTCGACCTGGACCTCGACGCGATCGCCGACGCGATCACGCCGCGCACCCGGGTCGTGCTCGTCAACACGCCCAACAACCCGACCGGGCGCGTGTACCCCCTGGACGAGCTGCGCCGTCTGGCTGCTCTGCTCGACGAGGCGTCGGCGCTGAACGGGCGCCGCGTCTTCGTGGTGTCCGACGAGCCGTACCACCGGATCGTCTACGACGGCACGGAGTTCCACAGCCCCGCAGAGGTCTACCCGTGGACCCTGCTGGCCTACAGCTACGGCAAGACGCTGCTCGCGCCGGGGCAGCGCATCGGGTATCTCGCGGTCCCACCGACGCTGCCGGGGCGCGCGGAGCTGCGGCCCGCGATCGAGGCGCTCCAGATCGCGATCGGGTACGCGTTCCCCAACGCCGTCCTCCAGCACGCGCTGCCGCTCCTGGAGCGCATCCCGTTCGACGTCGCGCTCTACCAGCGCAAGCGCGACCTGATGGTCGCCGGGCTGCGCGACATCGGCTACGACCTGCACCGCCCCGAGGGCACGTTCTACCTCTTCCCCCGCTCCCCCGACCCCGACGACCGCGCCTTCGAAGCCCTCCTCGCCGAGCACGACGTCCTGGTCCTCGGCGGGAAGTACTTCGAGACGCCGGGCCGGTTCCGCATCTCGCTCACGGCGAGCATGGACACGCTCGAGGCGAGCCTGCCGCGCTTCGCGGCGGCGTTCGGCGAGGCGGGCTGAGCACCCGGGCCCCTCCCTGCCGCTCCTGGTGCTCCTGCCCGACGGCGTCGCTCGGGTCGCAGGGTGCGGCCGCGGGGAAGGTCGGGTCGGGTCGGGTCGTCGAGTGTGCAGTTCGGGCTGTCATCGGACGCTAGGAGCAGCCCGAACTGCACACTCGGCGAGCATCTCCCTCTGGACCGCGGGACCGGCCGGGGTGACCGGCGCGGCGGCGCGGCGTGCCGGGACGGGGCAGGGCGCCAGAGCGGGACGCCCTACGGCACCAAAGCCGTCCACAGGCGACGTCCGTGGTGGCTCGTCCACAGCCGGCGAACCGGCGCACCCACGTCTCAGGGCGACCGCGCAAAACTGCGCCATGCGCACCTCCCCCGTCCCCCGGCCGCTGCGAGGCGGACCGTTCCGGCGAAGCACCGCCCTGTCCTTGACGACCGCTTCCCGGCTCCGGGGTCCGGCCTACCGCGCTCTCCTGCGCGGAGTCCACCTGGATGCGACAGAACCTCTCGACCACGGCACGATGCTCCTCGCCGCGCGCGCGGCGCTGGGGCCGGATCCGGTCGTCTGCGGGCGCAGCGCGGCATGGTGCTGGGGAGCCCGCCAGATCGACGCGACCGACCCCGTCGAGGTAGTCGTCCCACCACCACGCCGGGTCAGGTCACGTGCCCAGCTGAGCGTGCGGTCCGCGACGATCGATCCGGACGACGTGTGTCGCCTGAGCGGCTACGGGCTGGTCACGTCGCCCGTGCGCACCATGCTCGACCTGGCGCGGCTCGAACCCGTCCACGTCGCCGTACCGCTGATCGACGCTCTGCTCGCGTGCTCCCGGTCCTCGGTCGACGAGGTCCTCGCGGCAGCGACGAGCCTCCGAGGCGGGCGGGGAGTTCGTAGCGTGCCCGACGTGCTCGCGCTGTGCGACGCCGGCGCGGAGTCCCCGCGTGAGACGGCGCTCCGGCTGCTCCTCGTCCTGGCCGGACTACCTCGGCCCGTCACCCAGCACGTGGTGCGCGACGCCAGCGGCCGGTTCGTCGCGCGCGTCGACCTGGCATGGCCACTGCGCAAGGTCGCCGTGGAGTACGACGGGGCACATCACGACGCCCCCGACCGCATCCGGCGCGACCGCGCGCGGCTCAACGCGCTGCGGCGGTGCGGGTGGACGGTGCTCGTCGTCGACCGTGCGCAGCTCCTCCGCCCGACGGACGTCGTCGCCCTGGTGCGCGATGTCCTGGAGGGGGCCGACCGCGCGTGACGCCGTGAGCGGCCGGGCCGGGTCGATGCGCGCGTCGAGCGTGCGGCGAGGGTGTCGCCAGGCGCTTGAGGCAACCCGAACTTCAGCCTCGGCGCGGCGCGCGCACGTGCCGACCACGGCCCCGAGGGCTACGGTCGGGGAAAACCGCTCGAAGAGGAGAGGTCCATGACCGGACTCGTCGCCACCGCCTCGATCCACATCGCCGCCCGCCCCGAACGCGTGTGGGCCGAGCTCGTCCACCCCTCCGCGACGTGGATGCTGGGGGCCAACGTCGAGACGGACTACCAGCCGGGCAGCACCATCACGTTCGAGGGCCAGTACCAGGGCAAGCACTTCGAGGACCACGGCACGGTGCTCGAGGTCGACCGGCCCCGCACCCTGCGCTTCACGCACTTCTCACCGAGCAGCGGCCTTCCGGACGTCCCGGAGAACCACCACGAGGTCGCGATCACGCTCGCCCCGGACCCCAAGGGCACGCGCGTGACGATCCGGCAGGACAACAACGACACCCCCGAGGCGGTCGAGCACTCCGAGGAGCTGTGGCGCTCGGCGCTCGCCTCGCTCGCGGGGCACGACTGACCTCGCCGGAGCCGACCCGGCGCCGTCCCGGGTCGGCCTGCGGGCCGGCGGCAGCCCGACGGCCACAGCCTCGGGCCCTGACGGTGCGCCCTTGCTCCGGGACGTCAGACCGCCGAAGCCGTGGCTCCCGCGCGCACGACGCTGACCGGGGTCGCGTTCATCAGGTTGTCCGCGACGCAGCAGCGTTCCTCGGCGGCCAGGAGGAGCGCGTCGATCTCCTCGGGGCTCGCGTCGGCGTCGACGTCGATCTCGAGCCGGATGCCCTGGAAGCCTGCCCGGTCCGGGGTCGGGCGTCCCATGAGTCGCTGGGGGTTGAGCGATCCCGTCGCCGTGACGCTCAGGCTCCGCACCTCGATGCCGCGTTCCTTGGCGACCATGTGGGTCGTGATGTTGAGGCAGCCGGCAAGCCCGGACAGGACGAGCTCGACAGGGTTGGGGCCGGTGTCGTCGCCGCCGAGCGACGCGGGTTCGTCGATCGTGACGGAGAAGTCCCTGATCTGGACGTCGAGGCGGGTCGGGGACTTCGCGGTGCCGGTGACCGTCGCGGTGTACTGGGGGGCCATGTGCCTGCCGTTCTCTTGAACTAATACGGATGTACCAGTTTCGCGCGGCAGGGCGCCCCGCCGTCAGGGACGTTGGTCCTGAACCCGCGGCCCTACGTCCCCGGACGCGCCCCTACGTCCCCCCGGACGCGCCGAAGGGCCCCGATCCGTGAGGATCGGGGCCCTTCGTGCCGGTCGGCGTCAGACGACCGGGGATCGACAGCCGGTGGCTGCCGGGAGGATCACTCCGCGCCGGCCTGCAGCTCGCCGGTCGGCGGGAGGTCGGCCGTCGAGATGCCCGCGGGAGCGTTGAGCGCTGCCGTCGCGGCGACGCTCACCGGGCCACGCTCGTGGTCGTCCTTGGAGACGCCGCGGAACGTGAACTCGCCCAGCAGGCCCTCGCCCTCGGCGTCGACCAGGACGATCTGACCGGCCTTGAGCTCGCCGAACAGGATCTTCTCGGACAGCACGTCCTCGATGTCCCGCTGGATCGCGCGACGCAGCGGACGAGCACCGAGGACCGGGTCGTAGCCCTTCTCGGCCAGCAGTGCCTTCGCGGCGGTCGTGAGCTCGATGCCCATGTCCTTGTCGCGCAGGCGCTTGTCCAGCTTGGCGATCATCAGGTCGACGATCTGGACGATCTCGGTCTGCGAGAGCTGCGGGAAGACCACCACGTCGTCGACGCGGTTGAGGAACTCCGGGCGGAAGTGCTGCTTCAGCTCGTCGTTCACCTTGGCCTTCATGCGGTCGTAGCTCGTCACGAGGTCACCGCCGGCGTTGAAGCCGGTCTGGAGACCCTTGGCGATGTCCCGCGTACCGAGGTTCGTGGTCATGATGATGACGGTGTTCTTGAAGTCCACCACGCGGCCCTGCGAGTCGGTCAGGCGACCGTCCTCGAGGATCTGCAGGAGCGAGTTGAAGATGTCGGCGTGCGCCTTCTCCACCTCGTCGAACAGGACCACGGAGAACGGACGGCGACGGACCTTCTCCGTCAGCTGGCCACCCTCGTCGTATCCGACGTAGCCGGGGGGCGAACCGAAGAGACGCGAGACCGTGTGCTTCTCCGAGAACTCGGACATGTCGAGCTGGATGAGCGCTTCCTCGTCCCCGAAGAGGAACTCGGCGAGCGCCTTGGCCAGCTCGGTCTTACCGACACCCGTGGGGCCGGCGAAGATGAACGAGCCACCCGGACGCTTGGGGTCCTTGAGGCCTGCACGCGTGCGGCGGATCGCCTGGGAGAGGGCCTTGATGGCCGTCTCCTGGCCGACGACGCGCTTGTGCAGCTCGTCCTCCATCTTCAGCAGGCGCGACGACTCCTGCTCGGTGAGCTTGAGCACCGGGATGCCGGTGGACATCGCGAGCACCTCGGCGATCAGGTCCTCGTCCACCTCGGCGACGGTGTCCAGGTCTCCGGCCTTCCAGGCCTTCTCCTTGTCCGCGCGCTGCTGCGTGAGCTGCTTCTCGGTGTCGCGCAGGCGCGCGGCCTTCTCGAAGTCCTGCTCGTCGATCGCGGACTCCTTGTCGCGACGCGCCTCGGCGATCTGCTCGTCGAGCTCCTTGAGCTCCGGCGGGGCGGTCATGCGACGGATGCGCAGGCGCGCACCGGCCTCGTCGACCAGGTCGATCGCCTTGTCCGGCAGGTACCGGTCGTTGATGTACCGGTCGGCCAGCGTCGCGGCGGCCACCAGCGCGGCGTCCGTGATGGACACGCGGTGGTGCGCCTCGTAGCGGTCGCGCAGACCCTTGAGGATCTCGATCGCGTGCGGCAGGCTCGGCTCCGAGACGAGGATCGGCTGGAAACGACGCTCCAGGGCCGGGTCCTTCTCGATGTGCTTGCGGTACTCGTCGAGCGTGGTCGCACCGATGGTCTGGAGCTCTCCACGGGCCAGCATCGGCTTGAGGATGCTCGCGGCGTCGATCGCGCCCTCGGCAGCACCCGCACCGACGAGCGTGTGGATCTCGTCGATGAACAGGATGATGTCGCCACGCGTGCGGATCTCCTTGAGGACCTTCTTCAGGCGCTCCTCGAAGTCACCGCGGTAGCGGGAACCGGCGACCAGGGCGCCGAGGTCCAGCGTGTAGAGCTGCTTGTCCTTGAGCGTCTCCGGCACGTCGCCGCGGACGATGTCCTGGGCGAGGCCCTCGACGACGGCCGTCTTGCCGACGCCCGGCTCACCGATCAGCACCGGGTTGTTCTTGGTGCGGCGCGAGAGAACCTGCATGACGCGCTCGATCTCCGAGGTGCGTCCGATGACGGGGTCGAGCTTGCCCTCGCGTGCGGCCTGCGTGAGGTTGCGGCCGAACTGGTCGAGCACGGCCGAGCCGGACGGCTGGCCCTCGGCGGGGCCGCCCGCAGCGACGGGCTCCTTGCCCTGGTACCCGGACAGCAGCTGGATGACCTGCTGGCGCACGCGGTTGAGGTCGGCACCCATCTTGGTGAGGACCTGGGCTGCGACACCCTCTCCCTCACGGATGAGCCCGAGCAGGATGTGCTCGGTGCCGATGTAGTTGTGGCCGAGCTGAAGGGCCTCGCGGAGCGAGAGCTCCAGGACCTTCTTGGCGCGCGGCGTGAACGGGATGTGCCCGCTGGGGGCCTGCTGGCCCTCGCCGATGATCTCGGTGACCTGCGAGCGCACACCGTCGAGGGAGATGTTGAGCGACTCCAGCGCCTTGGCTGCGACTCCCTCTCCCTCGTGGATGAGGCCGAGCAGGATGTGCTCGGTGCCGATGTAGTTGTGGTTGAGCATCCGTGCCTCTTCTTGGGCAAGGACGACGACCCGACGGGCTCGGTCGGTAAATCTCTCGAACATGTGCTGCTCCTCACGAGCGGCGTACACCCGCACCGGTGGTGCTCAGGCCTGACCGCAACGACTCTATCCGGGACCAACGGGGCCGACCCCACGGATATGCCCTTGTTCGCCAGGGGCGTGACGAGGGGCTCGCTCCGTGACCTTCGGCAGGACCGTGACCGGTGTCCGGAGGCTGTCCGTTCCGCCCGTCGGTGACCGTTAGGCGAGGTGGGGATGACCGAAACGCGAGGTCAGGGCACCACGGCCGTCGCGGTGCCCGTCCCGAGGGCGACCGACGCGACGGACCCGGCCACCTCGGACGTCTGCGGCAGCACGAGCGCCACGACCGCCACCAGAACGCTCGCCACGACCTCGCCCATCCCGAACTGCAGGGGCTTCGCTGCGGTGCGCGGCACCCAGACCGCCCGCACCGTGAGCCCGGCGAACAGCACCCCGGCGGGCCACCACACGAGCCCTGCCGCCGCGAGGGCGGCGGACGCGACCACGCCGGCCGCCAGGTGGTAGACCACCGACGCGACGAGGTAGGAGCGCTCGCCGCGCTCCCGGATCAGCGTCTTGACGTAGAGGATCGTCCCCGCGAAGTAGGCCAGCACGAGCACGAACAGCGCCCCCACCTGGGGCCACCCGATCCCCGCGACTCCCGTGACGCCGTCGGGCAGGGGCGCGTCCGGCCACCCGCCCAGCCACGCCGTGCCCGGCCACCCACCCGGCACCGGGTCCACGCCCGCCGCGAACGCGACCGGCAGCATGAGGCACGCCGCGAGCACCGTGGCGCCGTCGTTGAGCAGCGAGCGCTCGCTGCGTCGGTACGAGCTCCACAGGCTCACCGCGACGAGCGGGAGGAAGAGCGGCACCCACGCGAGGAGGTCGGGTCGCACGAGCAGGACCGCGACGGCTGGGACGACCGTCGCGATCCCGTACGCCCGCACGGGCGGCCACCAGCGCGCCTTGAACCGCGACTTGAGCCACAGGCCCGTCGCGAAGAACGCGAAGTACCCGACGAACCACAGCACGGCGAGCGGCACGTGCACCCACGCCGGCCCGCCGAGGAAGATCCCGACCAGCAGCGGCACCGCGAGCATCGCCCAGGCGCCGTGCTGGTCGGGCACCCAGCCGGGGCCGCGGCGTCGTCGACGCCTCGTGGGACGCCGCTCAGGCTGCGTGCTCCCCTGGGTCATGCCCCGAGGTTGGCACGCGTCGTCGCAGACCAGGGCGTCGTCCCGGCGGGCGGACCACACGTTCCGCCGACCGGACTCACCCGCTCCCGACGTGCGCGACGGACGCGCCGCCACCATCGTTGACCCCAGGACGCCACAGGGGCAGTCTCGAGGCAGGGGCACGCGCCAGTCCGAGGGAGGACGATGCACAAGCCGGACGAACCAGCAGGAGCCCACGAGTCGTGGGAGCAGATCGTCGCGCGCTTCGCCCGCTTCAGCGGTGTCGTCGGCGAGATCACGGACCCGCTCACGTGGGGCCTGGACCTCGAGGAGGAGACCGTCACCGGGACGGGCGCCGGGGACGACGACCGCGACCCGACCGAGGAGCGCTTCCTGCGCGCCTACGTGTCGTTCGTCGGCGAGGCGGTCGACGTCGAGACTCTCCGTGTCGGGACGGACGACCCGCAGCAGATCGAGGACATCGTGCGTGCGGCGCTGAGCGGTGCGCTCGCCGCACCCCTGCACAACGACGCCCCCGACGGCACCGAGGGGCCGACGGGCGCGGACTTCGCCGACGCCTACCAGGACTACCGCTCCGCGATGCGGGCCATCGTCGAGGAGGTCGACCAGGCGCCTCTCCAGCACACGGCCTTCGTGGTCGACGACGTCTCGCACCCGTGCGTCCGGGTCGCCGTCCGGGCGACCGTCGCGGTGTACGTGCCCCTCGCCGACCGGGCCGTGATCGTGTCCGGGCCGACCGACCTCGTGGACCGCGTGGACATCTCCACGGCCCCGATCCGCAACCTCCTGCACGGCGACGACGGGCCTCGTTTCTAAGGCCCTGGCACGGTCCGGGCGATGCTGACGGCCCCTCGTGATCAAGCAGACACGCCCAGGCGTGACGTGGCTCGCGGGAACGGCCAAGATGGAGGTGCGGACGGTGCGCAGGAGCCCCGGCTGGTCGTCGAACGAGAGAGCAGGTGACGTCGATGAGTGACGTGGTCGTCGGTGTGGACGGATCGGCCCGGTCCCAGGAAGCCCTCGACTGGGCGCTCGTCGAGGCGGGTTCGCGGGGTGTGCCGCTCACGGCGGTCCTCGCCTGGGAACCGTCCTGGAAGGACGGTCCTCGTCCCTCGGAGCCGGCCGACTTCAGCCATCTCGCGGACCTCAAGCAGGACCAGGTCCTGACCCTCCTGGACGAGGCCCGGCACCGCACGGGGGTCGACGCGGTCACGCACGCGGAGCAGGTCCAGGGCTCGGCGGCCACCGCGCTGCTGGCCCGCGCGGAGCACTCGGAGATGCTCGTGGTGGGCAGCCGTGGGCTGGGTCGGCTGGGTCGGCTCGTGCTGGGCTCGGTGTCGTCGGCCGTCGTCCAGGGCGCGACGCAGGTCCCGGTGACGGTCGTGCGGTCCGCCGGTGACGACGAGACGGACGACGCCGGAGCCCCTGCCGCGGCCGACGCGCCCCCGCGTGTCGTGGTGGGGGTGGACGGCTCGCGCACGTCGGTGCACGCGCTGCGTCACGGGCTCGAGGTCGCCCGCCGCAGGGGCTCGGTCCTGGACGCGGTGTTCTGCTGGCAGATCGTCACGCTGGCCCCGCTGCCCGACTCGTGGGGCTGGACCCCGCCCATCGACGACTACGAGAAGTTCGCCGGCGAGCAGCTCGACCGTGCGCTCGAGGCTGCGGGCGTGGACCTGCCCGAGGACCAGGTCCGCCGCAGCGTCGTGCACGCCCACCCTGCGAAGGGGCTCCTCGAGGCGTCGGAGGGCGCCGAGCGCCTGGTCGTCGGCAACCGGGGTACGGGCGGGTTCGACCGCCTCCTCCTGGGCTCGGTGAGCCGGCAGGCCGTCGAGTACGCGACGTGCCCGGTGACCGTGGTCCGGCGCCCGGCCGACTAGCGCCGACTAGCTGGGTAGCGGGCCGATCGTGAACGTCGACGTCACGCTCGGCCCGCCCGCGCCGGTCGCGCGGTCGACGTAGCGCAGCCCGAGCGTGTGCTCGCCCGGCGCGAGCCCTGAGGCGACGAGGCCGAGCGGCCTGCCCGTCATCGTGTGCGTGTTGCCCGTCGACCGCCCGTCGAGGAACGCCTCGGTCGTGAGCCCGGCGCGTCCGTCGATCCGCACCGTGATCGACGGCGCCCAGTCGACGACGTCGCCGTCCACGGGGGCGAGGATCGAGGGCAGCAGGAACGTGAACGGCCCCGGGACGTTCGTGGCCTCGGAGGTCGTGCCGTTGCGCTCCTGCGTCACGGTGAGCGTCTCCCACACGGTCGCACTGCCCGACGGCGTCGCTCGCCACGTGCCGTCGGGTGCGACGTCCGCGCTGGCGACGACGGCAGAGGCTCCGCGGCCGGTCGCCGAGATCGTGACCGTCGCACCGGGCTCGCCCGTGCCCGAGAGCTCGGGCAGGTAGACCAGCTCGCCCGCGGGCGGGGCGACCAGGGTCGGCGCGCCGAGCTCCGGGTCGACGGGGGTCTCCGGGTCGACGGGGGTCTCCGGGTCGACAGGGGTCTCCGGGTCGACAGGAGTCTCGGGACTCGGCGGAGGCACCGGCGCAGGGTCCACGGGCGGCCCGGACGGTGGCACCACCGGAACGGCTGGAACCGGTGCCGGGACGACCGAGGTCGTCGCGCGACCGGTCCCCGCCCCCCGGGACGGGAGGTCCGCCGCGGTGCCCTCGTCCTGGCCCGCAGCAGGTGCCGGCACCGGCAGCACCTCGTCCGGGACCGTCGTGGGATCTGTCGGGTCCGCCCCCGGCACGAGGGCCAGCCCGTCGTCCGACGGGGCCTGGGACGCCCCGTCGGACGAGTTCTCGGGGCTCGGTCCTGAGTGCTCCGCCACGACGGGCGGGGTGGCTCCCCACGGCTGCGCGACCGCGACCGCACCGACCGCGACGGCGACTCCGGCGGTGACGAGAGCGAGGATCGCCCCGCCCGAGAGCCCGGAGGCCGCGGCCGCCCCCGTGACCCCGGCACCTGCGGCCCCCACCGGGACATTGCTCGCGGCCCCGCCCGCGGACCCGGTCGACCCACCGCCCGCTCCACCACCGGACCCGCCCGCAGTGCCCTCGGCGCCCGCGACACCCAGGGCGAGGTCCGCCGTCGGGTCGATGAAGACGCCCTTGGCCGGGACGAACCCCGCTCCCCCGAGCGCCGCCGAGGTACCGCCCAGGACTGCCGGGACGCCCAGCACCAGCGGGACGAGCAGGAGTCCCAGCCGCGAGGCGACCTGGTCGACCTCGTCGACCAGGATCGAGCACGGCAAGCACCCCGTGAGGTGCTCCTCGAAACGGTCCTTGTTCCGCGCGCTCAGGGCGCCGCGGTTGTAGTCGCCCATCTGCTCCGCGGCCCAGCGGCACTCGTCGGAGACCGCGGCCGTGTTGACGTGGGCCTGGAGCCAGGAGCGGCGCAACCCCTCGCGTGCCCGGTAGGCCAGGGCCGAGACCGACCCCGCGCTGAGGCCGAGCAGCGGCGCGACCTCGCGAGCCTCCATGCCCTCGACCTCGGTGTACCAGAGCACGGCCTGCCACCGTGCGGGCAGCGCCTTGAAGGCCGTGACCGTGACCGACCCCTCGACCACGACGTCGGCCATGTCGACCGGGTCGGCCACCTCGGGCACCTGGTCGACCGAGATCGGGTCCGGCGCGTGCGACCACGTGATCGCGACGCTGCGCACCGTCTGGTAGAGGTAGGGGCGGAAGGGGCCGGTCGGTCCGTTGCCCGCCTGGATCGCGCGCAGGATGCGCAGGAAGGACTCCTGGACCAGGTCGTCCGGGTCGAACGACGACGTGACGCGGCGCGCCGCACCGCGTCCGGCCCCCGAGTGGCGCGACCACAGGACCGCGTACGCGTCCTGCGAGCCACCGCGGACGGCGTCGACCAGCTCCTCGTCGGCCAAGGCCCGGAGGTCGGTCTCGCTCGTCGTCGACATGGGTGGGTCCTTCCGCGGCGTGCCCGAGGGTCGGGCGTGAAGCGCCTGTCAGGGGAAGAGACACGATCCTGAGGCGATCATGACGCGAACGTGACGCGTCTCACCGCGCCGCCGGGGAGCCTCGGCGTGTCATCGGTGCGCGCCCCGCCCCACCGCACTCGGCGAGTCCGCACTGCCCACCCGCACTCAGTGCGTCCGCACGTCCAGGCCCAGGGCCTCGGCGACCACGAGCGCCTGCGCCGGGTCCACGATCGCCCCCTGCACGATGCTGCTCAGAGGGTCGAGCGCGCTGAGGTCGCTGCCACGCAGGTCCGTGCCCGTGAAGTCGGCCTTGTGCAGCCATGCCCCGGACAGGTCGAGGTCGCGCAGCACGGCCCCCTGGCAGCGGGCGCCCGTCAGGTCCGCCTCGCGGAAGCGCGCCCCGGTGACGGTGACGCTGCGCAGGTCCGCCCCGACCATCGTCACGAACGACCAGTTCCCGCCCACGACCTTGAGGAGGTCGAAGCTGCACTCGGTGAACGTCGACCCCACGGTCTTGCAGCGCGTGAACGTGGTGTCGAAGAAGGAGCAGCGCGAGAAGGTGCAGTTCGCGAAGGCCGAGTCGGTGTGGGTCGACGCGTTGAACCGGACGTTGCGGAACGTGCACTCGGTGAACGTGGCGCCCGTCGTCGTGATCTCGGAGAAGTCGCAGTCACCGAACGCGACGCGCTCGAACGTCTCGCCGTCGAGGTCGCGGCCGTACCAGTCCTCGCGGTCGACCGAGGAGTCGGTGGGCGGGGTGGGGGTGCCGTGCGCGCGATCAGCCATGAGGTGGACCGTAGCGGGAGGCACCGACGGCCCTGGCGCCTACCGCCGACCGAGCCCCCGGCGCACCGCATAGATGACGAACCCCGCTCCAGCGAGACCGACGAGCCAGCCCCCGGTGCCGAGCACGGGGCCGCTGGTGCAGTAGGACGCACCGGGCGTGACGGAGTCGACGCACTGGCCGGACTGGACGCTCACGGCGAGGAAGGACACGACCGCGACCACCACGGCGAGGAGCAGCCAGCCCCAGCGAAGGCGGCGGGGGGCGTCGTCGGGCGCGTCGGGCTGGTCCTGCTCATCGGGCTCGTCGGGCATGCTCCGAGGGTAGTGGTGCCGACCACGGGACTCTGCGCCGTCGAGCACGGGAGAAAGGCCGCCGTCCCCACGAGAACGACCTCGGACCCGTTCTCGGCCGCCCCCGTCCGACGCCGGGTCAGTGTGCGCGCGGGGGGACCTGCACACGGTCGAGGTCCTCGGCGACCGTGAGCTCGCCGTCGAACACGGTCCTTGCCTCGGCCCAGAACTCGGCCGGATCCTGGTAGCGCTGCGAGAAGTGCGTCAGGACGAGCGACCGGACGCCGCACTCGGCCGCGACCGTCGCCGCCTGGAGCGCGGTCAGGTGACCGAACGCGTGGGCGAGGTCGCGGTCCCTGTCGAGGAACGTCGCCTCGATGACGAGCAGGTCGACTCCCCGCGCGAGCGAGAAGACCGCGTCGCACAGGCGCGTGTCCATGACGAACGCGAACGACTGCCCAGGTCGCACGACGCTCACGTCCTCGAGCCCGATCGTCCCGGCACCCACCTCGACGACGCCCTCGCGCTGGAGCAGCCCGACCGTGGGCCCGTGGATCCCGGCGGCCGCGAGCAGCTCCGGGACCATGCGCCGTCCCGCCGGCTCGTCGAGCCGGTAGCCGAACGCCTCGACGCCGTGGTCGAGCCGCTCGGCGCGCAGGACGAACCCGGGTTCGGCCCGGACTGGCGGGACGACCCCGTCATCGGAGAGCGGCTGCAGCGCGAGGTCCGCACGGTGGTGGTAGGACGTGGCGTCGAGCAGGTGGTCGACCCACGTCGCGCCCGAGGCCGGGAAGGACACCGGGACCGTGTGCGGCACGCCGTCCAGGCTGATCCGCTGCACGACGCCGGCCAGCCCCAGGCTGTGGTCGCCGTGCAGGTGCGTGATCGCGATCCGCGTCAGGTCCGTCGCCGACACCCCCGCCCGCAGCATCTGCCGCTGCGTGCCCTCGCCCGGGTCGAACAGGACCGCCTCGTCGTCCCAGAACAGGACGTAGCCGTTGTGGTTGCGGGTACGCGTGGGCACCTGGCTGGCGGTGCCGAGGACGACGAGCTCGCGACGGGACATCTCCTACCAGCCCCGGTCGGCGGGGGCGCCCCGGAACGCGTAGATCAGCACGCGGATGCTGAGCACCGCACCGATGAACAGCATCACGGCGCCGAACACCGAGTACCAGCTCAGGTCGTTCGTGAGCTGCGGGCCGTTCTCCGCGATGAGGAGGAAGACCCCGCCCACGACGCTCGCGGCCGCGATGATGGTCGAGATGACCTGCTGCACGAGGCTCGTGACGAACTTCCGGTCACCCGGGTCGGCGAACGCCCGGACGTTGACGGTGAACCTGCCCGCCTCGAGGTCCGACGTGATCTTGTTGAGGCGCCGGGGAAGGCGTTCGATCGACGGGGCGAACGCCAGGAGCTGGGACCCGGCCTTCGCGCGGATCTTGCGCAGGCTGACCATGTTGCGCAGCAGCTCCTCGCCCTCGTCGCGCGCCGAGGAGACGAGCTCGAACGAGGGCGAGAGCAGGTGCAGCGTCCCGTCGAGCGCCGCGATCGTGCGGAACGCCGCAGCGACCTGCGGCGGCACGCCCATGCCTGCGTCGTTCACGAGGCGGACCATCGCCGCGAACAGCGAGCCGCTGCTCGCCGCTCCTCCCCCGCGGAACCGCAGGATGAGCCGACCGACCGAGCGCTCGAACCTGCGCTCGTCGAAGCTGTCGGGCTGGTCGAGCAGCTCGATGAGCGCGTCGGTCGCCGCGATCGAGTCGTCGGCCTCGACCGCGAGCAGCACCGCCGCGAGAGCGACCCGCTCGGCCTCGTCGAGCCGGCCGACCGAGCCGAAGTCGAGCAGCCCGAGCGAGCCGTCGTCACGCAGGAAGACGTTGCCCGGGTGCAGGTCGGCGTGGAACACCCCGGTCACGACGATCTGGTCGAGCGTGACGCGCAGCAGGCGGGCCGCGATGTCGTGGCGCGTGTCGTCGTCGAACGTCGCGAGCAGGTCGGCCGCGTCCCCGACGGGAGTGCCGTCGAGACGGTCCATGACCAGGAGCGTCGAGCTCGACAGCTCGGGGTGCACGTACGGGATCTCGACGAGAGGCACGTTCGCGTCGGGATCCTCGACCTGGTGGGCCCCGGGCAGCGGGTGCCGCTTCGACCGGCGGATCGTCGCGAGCGCGCCCTGCACGTTGAGCGTGTTCTCGAGCTCGGTCGTGTAGTCGAGCTCCTCGCGCAGGGAGGCCGCGAAGCCTTCGGCGAGGTCCATGATGCCCAGCGACGGCCCCCACGACGTGTCGCGCTGGAGCCGGCGCGCGATCCGCAGCACGATGCGCAGGTCGCCGAGGACCTGCTGGCGTGCTCCTGGCCGCTGGACCTTGACGACGACCTCGCGTCCGTCGAGCAGGGTCGCGCAGTGCACCTGGCCGACCGAGGCGGACGCGATGGGATCGGGGTCGAAGTATGCGAACACGGTGTCCACGGGCGCGCCGATCGACCGCGCGACCATGGCCTCGATGTGCGCCCAGGGCGCGGGCGGGACCTGGCTCTGGAGCCGGGACAGCTCCTCGACGTACACCGCGGGCAGCAGGTCCGCACGGGTCGAGAGCATCTGGCCGAGCTTCACGAACGTCACGCCCGCGTCGCTCAGCGCGGCCCGCAGCTCGCGCGCGACGGCCCTCTCCTCGGAGTCGGTGGTCCTCTGGTGGCTGCGCCGCCGTGCGCCGCGACCGAAGAACCCGCCCAGGCCGTGGCGGATCATGATCCCCATGATCTGGGTGTAGCGCCACAGGTCCTTGGACCCCCTGCGCAGCTCGACGACCGCGCGCCACGGGGTCGGGATGCTGCCCGTCGGTACCAGGAGCTCCAGGACGAGCAGCAGACCGAGGCCGATCACGAACGACCACGCCCACGCGAGGACGACGATCACGAGGACGACCCCGGGGTGGACCGTGAGCGACCCGTCGGCCTCCAGGACCCCGAGCTGCTGGAACCCCTCGGTGAGCCCCCACGACCCGAGCGACACCACGAAGACCGTCATGAGGATCGACCGGATCCACCCGACCGGCACTCCCAGGACCCTGCGGGCCGTCGCCGCGAGCAGGAGGACCATGACGATCGTGGCGGCACCGGTGAACAGGGCCGTCCCGATCGAGGAGAGGATCTGCATGGCCCCTACTCTCCCGCGCCGGGCGGGCGAGCGCAGGAGGACACGCACCGGGCGGGGACGGTCGTCGCGTCGAGGGACTCGTGCCGAGCCTCGAGGTGCATGTCCGACATGGTCGTGCTCGGATGGTCCCGATGACTTCGCGATCGACGACGACACGAGTCCGCGCCGCAGCGTCCACGCTGGCGGCGGTCCTTCTCCTGGGTGGCGTGCCTGCCGTGGCCGCCACCGGGCCGGGGGGTGATCCGCCGTCGCCGGGCGGGCAGGTCGAGGCCCCGGTACCGCAGATCGCGTGGGGGCCGTGCGACGGCACGGGCCTCGAGGCGTTCGAGTGCGCGAGCGTCGAGGTCCCCACGGACTACGACCGTCCGCGGGGCCGCACGACGACGATCGGCCTGACCCGGCTGCCCGCGACCGACCCGGCGCAGCGCGTCGGGAGCCTGTTCACGAACTTCGGCGGCCCGGGCGGCCCGGGCGTCGAGGGCCTCCACCAGCTCGGCGGCAGGCTGTTCGACGACGAGGTGCTCGCCCGTTTCGACGTGATCGGGTTCGACCCGCGCGCGGTCGGGACGTCCGACCCGGCGACGTGCTTCCGCGACGCCGAGCGCGAGACGGCGTTCATGTCGAGCGTGCCGGCGTTCCCGGTCACCGACCGCGAGGAGCGGCGCTTCCTCGGGCAGATGGCGACCCTCGGGGCGTCGTGCACCCTCTTCTCCGGGGACCGCATCTCGCACTCGTCGACCGCGAACGTCGCTCGCGACATGGACCTGCTGCGCCAGGCCGTGGGCGACGACGAGCTCAGCTACGTCGGCTACTCGTACGGCACGGTCCTCGGGGCCACGTACGCGGCGCTGTTCCCGGACCGGGTCCGCGCGATGGTGCTCGACGGGACGATGGACGTCGACGCCTGGTCGGGCGTCGGGTCCGACGAGCTGCTGGGCGCGCGCATCGGGCAGGCCGCGGGCGCGACCGAGACGTTCGGCGAGTTCGCGCGGCTGTGCACCGAGGCGGGCCCGACGGCCTGCGCGCTGGCGTCGCTCGGCGACCCGGCCGAGGTCGTCGAGGCGACGTACGCAGCCTTGCGCGAGACACCCGTCGAGGTGCCGCTCCCGGACGGTTCGACCGTCCCGATCGGGTATCCCGAGACCGTGGCGCTCGTCTTCTCCTACCTCTACGAGCCCGTTGCCTGGGGCGACCTCGACCTGACGCTCGCGAGCCTCGCGGTGCTGAGCGGCGCCGTCGGGCCGCCTGCCGCGGACGCGCCCGGCGCCCGCAGCGCCGCCCCGTCCCTCGGGGAGCTCCTGCGCCGCGCCGGGTACGCGCAGGACTACCCGTCGGTCGGCGGCGCGCTCGCGAGCCTGTGCGTGGACGTCACCACGCCGGGCGCCCCCCGGTCGTACGCGGCGAAGGTCGACGCGCTCGACGCGCAGTACCCGCACTTCGGCCGCTACCGCGGCTGGGTCGGCATCCAGTGCGAGTTCGTCCCGGTGACCGACCGCGACGCGTTCACCGGTCCGTGGGACCAGACGACCGAAGCGCCGGTGCTCGTCGTCGGCACCCGGTTCGACCCGGCGACGCCCTACGCGTTCACGCAGCCGTACGCCGACCGCTGGCCCGACGCACGCGTGCTCACCGTCGAGGGGTGGGGACACACGATCGTCGGCAAGTCCGCGTGCGCCGACGCCGCGGTGGCCCGCTACCTCGTCGACCTCGAGGCGACCGACGGCGCGACGTGCGCCCAGGACATGGTGCCGTTCCAGGGGCCGTCGGTCCCGCTCGGCGAGGCGCTGAGGCTGCCGGTGTCGTAGGCCGTGATGCGGACGGCGCGGCACGGGTGAGGGCGGTCCGACCGCCCTCGCCCCGTCGCGTCCGCTCGTGGAGATCTCGCGCAGGGTCGCGCCCTGCGCTGGACGCGTGGGTCGCCGGGCCGCGAGACTCGCCGGATGAACCGCCCCCTGCCCGACGGCGTCACGCCCGCTGGTCGTTCACGTGCGGCCACGTGGGTCGTCCGGGTCGTGGTCGGGCTCGTGGCCCTCGTCACGGTCGCACTGGTCGCGGCCTTCGTGGGCTTCGTGGTCCTGATCGGCCGGTGGCCCGACGCGTTCGACACGTCCGGCGGGCCCGACGCGCCCCAGGACGTGTCCTCCTCGGTCACCGGGTCGACGGGCCAGACCCCCGAGCCGGAGAACCAGGGACTCGACTCCTCGAACGAGGCCTACCGCGAGCGCCGCGGGACCCCCGCGTCGGACGCCGAGGCCGCGCTGTCCGTCCCCGCGGTCGAGGCCGCGCTCACCCCGCTCGTCACGGGCGAGACCCTGCGCCGCGACGAGGTCGTGGCCGCGCTGACGGGTGCGGGGTTCGAGACGTTCGGCGTGACTCCCGAGACGACGGTGTCGGGCGACCCCGCGACGACCTTCGGGGTCGGTGTGAGCGTCCCCGGGGGCTGCGTCTACGGCGGGATCGCACCGGAGGGCGTGACCCTCGAGGCGGGCGGCCCGATCGCCGACGGCGGCTGCCTGGAGATGCCGACCCACTGACTCTGCTGACGCCGACGGCCCGCAGCCGGGCACCGGATGCGGCGCGCGGTGCTAGGCCGACGCGGCCTCGGGCTGGGACTCGCCCGGGTTGGCGCGCTCGAGCGCTGCCCGGTAGACGCGCAGGCGCTCGACCTGCAGGTCGGAGAACAGGGGCGCGTCGACGTCCTCGACGGGCTGCGTCCGCAGGAAGTCGAGGATCTCGGTCTCGGTCTCGTCGATCTCGGCGAGACGTTCGCGATCGGCGTCGTTGAGGAGCTGCCAGACGTCGACGAAGGTGGGCACGTGCATCACCCCATGCTCTGTCACCCGTCCCCGGATCGCGCGCCGACCTGCCGACGAGTGACCGGCGTCACACCCCGGAGGGGGCGTGCAGGCGGCTGCGAAATGGCCTGGAGACCGTTTCGCCGAGTCGCTACGGTCGCCGCATGACGACCCCTCACCTCCCTCTCGCCGGCCGTACCGCCCTCGTGACCGGCGTGTCCCGGCGCAAGGGGATCGGTTACGCCGTCGCCCGCGAGCTCGCCGCCCAGGGCGCCAACGTCTTCACGCACCACTACGCCCCGCACGACGCCGCCCTGCCCTGGGGCGGGGACGATCTCGACGCGGTCGCCGACGGCGTCCGGGCGGCGCTCCGTGGCGAGGCGGTGTCAGGAGCGGCGAGCGCCGACCTGCTCGATCCCGCTCGGCTCGACGCACTGTTCGATGCCGCTCTCGCGCTCACCGGGTCGGTCGACGTCCTCGTGTGCAACCACGCGCGCAGCGGCGGCGACGGCTCGATCCTCGACATGGACGCCGACACCCTCGACGCGTTCTGGGGGGCCAACACGCGCTCGACGCTCCTGCTCACGCGCCGGTTCGCGCTCGAGCACGCCCGGACCGACGGGAAGCCCGGAGCCCGGCCCGGAGAGCGCTCCGCCCGCCAGGGCCCGGCCGACCCGGAGACGGCGCCCAAGGTCTTCTGGATGACTTCGGGCCAGCAGGCCGGGCCGATGCGCGGCGAGGTCGCCTACGCGGCGTCCAAGGCCGCGCTCGCCGGAGTCACCGCGACGGTCGCGGCCGAGCTGCTCGACCTGGGCATCGTGCTCAACACCGTCAACCCTGGCCCCGTCAACACCGGGTACCTCGACCCGGGGTCGACCGACCGGCCGCTCGCCGAGCTCGAGGCCCTGCGCGCGGCGACCCCGTTCGGCCGCTGGGGCGAGCCCGCCGACCCTGCCCGCCTCATCGCGTGGCTCGCCGGACCGGCGGGCTCGTGGGTCGTCGGGCAGGTTCTCACCACCGATGGCGGGTTCGGGATCCAGTAGCCCGGCGCCCGCCCCAGGCCACGTACCCGGGCGCGCCGACGAGGCGCGGTGAGCGACGCCGTCGGGCACCCGCGCACACCGGGCGAACCGGACGCCCGACCGCCATGATGGAAGCCCCACCCCCGGCCGAACGGAAACCCCCATGACGAACCTCGAGCTGCTCACCGACGCGCACCTCACGCGCGCCCGGGACGGCGACAACGGCCGCAGCGCGGAGGTCGTGCTGCACGACGGCGTCCTGCGCCAGACCATCATCGCGATCCTCGCGGGCGTCGAGCTCGGCGAGCACAACTCGCCGCCCGCCGCGAGCATCCAGGTGCTGCGTGGCCGCGTCCGCGTCACGGCGCTGGAGGGCGACGAGGAGGTCGGTCCGGGCGAGCTGCGCGTGCTCACGCACGAGCGGCACGCCGTCGCCGCCCTGGAGGACTCGGCGTTCCTCCTGACGACGGTCACGAGCGTGCCCACGGCTCCCTGACGGGCGCACCCCGGCACCGGGAGGCTACGCGGGGGTGCCGTCGTATCCGAGGGTCTCGTCGAGCCAGTCGTACACGCGCCGGTGGAAGACCCCTCGGCCGGTCATCTCGCAGTGGCCCGTGACGCCGTCCCCGGGGCCGAGCTCGACGTACTCGGTCGGGCACGTGAGGTTCTCGGCGAGGGTCCGGGACGAGACCGACAGGTCGTCGCCCACGGTGCGGCACACGAGCACCGGGCAACGGATGAGGTGCTCACGCCCGCGCAGCGTGTAGTCACGGGACATCCTGACGAAGTCGAGCGGGTCGCGTACGCCGTGCACCCACAGGTTCCGGCGCAGCGCCCAGCCCGCCGAGGGCTTCTTGAGGAGCTGGTGCAGCGCGGTCTCGACGACCCGGAGAGCGGCCCCGTGGTCGTCGCCGAGGTGGCCTGCCAGGAGCGAGGGGAACTTCGCAGCGACCGTGTCGAACAGGTCGTACGGTCCGCTGTCGGCGACGCAGGCCGCGAGGCGGTGCTCCCCGGTCGCGGCGCGGGGCGCGAGGTAGCCGCCGAAGCTCCAGCCGTGCACCACGATGCGCTGCGGGTCCACCTCGTCCAGGGTCAGCGCGTGGTCGACGACGGCGCTCACCACGGTCTCCCAGTCCGGCCGGAACGCGATGCCCTGGTCGAGGATCACGCTGCCCTGACCCGGGCCGTCGAACGCGAGGACGTCGTACCCCCGGTCGAGCGCCGCGACCGCGTTCGCGAAGTACAGCTCCTCGGCCGTGCCGTCGTAGCCGTCGACGAGCAGGACCGTGGGACGCGGGCGTCCGTCGTCGGCGGCCCGGTAGAAGTAGCCGGGGAGCGTCCCGCCCTCGAAACCGATCTCGAGCACGTCCGGGGGAAGGTCCAGGAGTGCGGCCCCCTTGCGGAAGGTCTCGGTCTGACGGCGCGAGCTCTCGCGGAACCTGTCGTCGACGGGCGCCCCCATGAGGAAGAGCCCAGCCGTGCGGTAGTAGTTCGAGGCGCGCAGCCAGGCACCGCGGGCACTGGCCCGGTGGCCTGCGATGTCGCTCTCCTCGGCGGCCTTCTCGACGCGCGCGGCGGTCGCGGACCACTCGTCGTACCACTGGTTCCCGTCGGTCCGGGTGATGCGGCGGGCGGTCTCGAGGCACTCACCGATCTCCGCGCCGCCCTGCGCGGTGTACGCGAGCGCTCGGACGAGCTGCGCGTCGAAGAGCTCGTCGTGAAGGACCAGGGTCATGGCTGCTCCGCCCGTCGTCGGGCTTTCAGGCTAGGTCCGCGACCCGGGCACCGCGCGTCGGCGTCTCGCGGCTTCCTCTTGACGGACCGGGAATGCTGCGGCAGTATCAGGAGTTATCGATACCCCTAGGGGGTATGCCGGGCGCCAGGGTCGCCCGGCGCGATACGAGGGAGGACGGGACAGTGAATCCCATGGACCACGACGAGCACGGTGACCGCACCGGTCACGGCGGGCACGCAGGTCGCGACGACGTGCAGCACACGGGCGACGACGGCTCGCACGCGGGCCACACCGAGCACCAGGGCCACGCAGGTCATGACATGGCGACCATGACCGCGACCGACCACTCGGCCCACGCCGGCGGCCACGAGGACCACTCCGCGCACGACGGCCACGCCGCTGCCCACGCAGGTCACGAGGGCCACGGCGGGCACGGCGGTCACGCAGGCCACGTCGCGATGTTCCGCCGCCTGTTCTGGATCATGCTGGCCCTCGCGGTCCCGACGGTCCTCGCGAGCGAGATGTTCGCGTCGATCATCGGCTACTCGCTCCCGGACGTCCCGGGCATCGCGTGGATCTCGCCGGTCCTCGGCACGGTCATGTACGTGTGGGGTGGCAAGCCGTTCCTCACGGGCGCGGTCGACGAGCTCAAGGCGCGCAAGCCCGGCATGATGCTGCTCGTCGCGCTCGCGATCACGGTCGCGTTCGTGTCGTCGTGGGGCGCGAGCCTGGGGATCCTGTCGCACGAGCTCGACTTCTGGTGGGAGCTCGCGCTGCTGGTCGTGATCATGCTGCTGGGCCACTGGATCGAGATGCGGTCGCTCGCGCAGTCGTCGTCGGCCCTGGAGTCGCTCGCGGCGCTGCTGCCCGACGAGGCCGAGCGCGTGAGTGACGACGGCCAGGTGTCCACGGTCTCCCCGACGGACCTTGTCGTGGGCGACGTCGTCGTGGTGCGTCCTGGTGGGCGCGTGCCCGCGGACGGCGTGGTCTCGGAAGGGACTGCGGACGTCGACGAGTCGATGATCACGGGCGAGTCGCGCCCGGTGCGCCGGACGGTCGGCGACCACGTCGTGGCCGGGACGGTCGCGACCGACCAGGCGCTGCGCGTCAAGGTCGACGCGGTCGGCGACGACACGGCGCTCGCGGGCATCCAGCGCCTGGTGACGCAGGCGCAGGCGTCGTCGTCGCACGCGCAGCGTCTCGCGGACCGCGCAGCAGGCTGGCTCTTCTGGTTCGCGCTCGGCGCCGCGGTGCTGACGCTGATCGCCTGGACCGTGTGGGGCACGCCGGAGAGCGCGCTGATCCGGACCATCACGGTCCTCGTCATCGCGTGCCCCCACGCGCTGGGCCTCGCGATCCCGCTCGTCGTGTCGATCTCGACCGAGCGCGCGGCCAAGGCGGGCGTGCTCGTCAAGGACCGCATGGCGCTCGAGCAGATGCGCACGGTCGACGCTGTCCTGTTCGACAAGACCGGCACCCTGACCAAGGGCGAGCCCGTGGTGACGCACCTGGTCGCGACGTCGGGCAGCGAGGACGAGCTGCTCGCGCTCGCGGCGGCCGTCGAGGCCGACTCGCAGCACCCCCTGGCCCGCGCGATCGTTGGCGCCGCTGCCGACAGGGGCGTGCGGGTGCCGCGCGCCGAGGACTTCCAGTCCTCGACCGCAGTGGGCGTCTCGGGTCTCGTGGACGGTCGCCGGATCGCGGTGGGCGGCCCGTCGCTCCTGCGGGAGCACGGGCTCGACCCCGTGCCCGACGCCGCCGCATGGGAGGGCGAGGGCGCGACGGTCCTGCACGCGCTCGACCTGGGCTCCGGTACCCCGCGGATCCTGGGCGGCTTCGCGCTGGCCGACGAGATCAGGCCCGAGTCCCGCGAGGCGATCGACGCCCTGCACCGGCGCAACATCCGGGTCGTCATGATCACGGGTGACGCGCAGGCCGTGGCGCAGTCGGTGGCCGACGAGCTCGGCATCGACGAGGTGTTCGCCGGGGTCCGTCCGGGCGACAAGGGCGACAAGGCCTCCGAGCTCCAGGCTCGTGGGCACAAGGTCGCGATGGTCGGCGACGGCGTCAACGACGCCCCCGCGCTCGCCCAGGCGGACGTGGGCATCGCGATCGGCGCGGGCACCGACGTGGCCATCGCGTCGGCCGGGGTCATCCTTGCGAGCGACGACCCGCGCTCGGTCCTGTCGGTCATCGAGCTGTCCCGGGCCAGCTACCGCAAGATGAAGCAGAACCTGTGGTGGGCCGCCGGGTACAACCTGGTGTCGGTGCCGCTCGCGGCGGGCGTCCTGGCCCCGGTCGGGTTCGTCATGCCCATGGCAGTGGGCGCACTGCTCATGTCCCTGTCGACCGTGATCGTGGCCCTCAACGCGCAGCTCCTGCGCCGCCTGGACCTCGACCCCGAGCGCGTGGCAGCCTCGTAGACGATGTCCGTGATGTCCCCGTTCGCCTCGGCCGGGGCCGCGTCGACCGCCCACCTGGGCGACGCGGTCCGGCCCACCCGAACCGCCGGTGTCGCCCGGCGGTTCGTGGTGCTGCTCGGGATGGTGGTGCTGCTCGGCGGGTTCGTCGGGATGCACCAGATGTCGGGCAGCCCCGTGGCCCACGGCACCGCGCACACGGTCGCCGCCGAGGCGGCTCCCACCCTGGGCCACCCGCTCGGCGACGTGGGCGCGGAGGAGGAGGCGCCGTCGGGCACGGGGCACGGCGAGATGGAGGCCATGTGCCTCCTGGTGCTCGTCGCGATGGTCTCGCTCGGTGGCCCGACGCTGGTGCGCCGCCTGCCCGACGGCGTCACGCACCTCGCGCGCGTCGTCGCGCCCTGGTGGCGGCTCGGGTCGGCGCTGCGGCCGCCGTCGCTCGTCGCGCTCGGGATCAGTCGGAGATAGGAGCCCGGCCCGACCAGGGCCGCAGCGACCGTCACCGCCACGGGGCACCCGTGGCACACCGACCGATCACCTGAAGGACGACTCATGAACAAGCACACCCTGACCAAGGTCGGCATCGGCCTGACCCTCGGCTCGACGCTGGCTCTCGCGGGCTGCGCGGACGCCGGCGACGGCTCGGGCATGGAGGGCCACGACATGGGCGACGGTTCGCCGTCGCAGGAGGCAGGCGCAGCCGCCGCCGGGGCCAACGACGCGGACGTCATGTTCGCGCAGATGATGATCCCGCACCACGAGCAGGCGCTCGTGATGTCGCGCATCGTGCTCGACACGGAGGGCGTCGACCCTGCGGTCGTCGATCTCGCGACCCGCATCGAGAGCGCGCAAGAGCCCGAGATCGCGACCATGGAGGGCTTCCTCGCCGAGTGGGGCGCCTCGACGACGGGCGACCACTCGGGCCACGAGATGGACGGGATGCTGAGCGACGAGGAGATCCAGGCGCTCGAGGCCGCGGACGCCGCGACCGTCTCACGCCTGTTCCTCGAGGGCATGATCGCCCACCACGAGGGGGCCGTGGACATGGCCGAGGCCGAGCTAGCGGACGGCAAGAACCCGGAGGCCCTGGCACTGGCGCAGGAGATCATCGACGCCCAGGAGGCGGAGATCCAGGAGATGCGGGAGCTCTTGGCGACCCTGTAACCGTCCCCTCGGTGCCGAGCATGCGGTTGGCGTCCGGATTCCCCGGATCTCGGACGCCAACCGCATGCTCGCGGATCGACAACCGCATGTTCGGCACCGAGAGCCCGGCCGACCTCCGGCGCTGCGAGACTGGAACCATGACGCGATCATCAGGCGCAGCGGTCGGCGGGCTCCTCCTCACGCCGGGGGCCGGGGCCGGTCGCGACCACCCGACGCTCGTCGCTGTCGAGGAGGCCGTGGCCCCGCTGCCCGTGCGCCGGGTCGACTTCCCGTACCGGCTCGCCGGGAAGCGCATGCCTGACCGGGCGCCGGTCGCGGTCGCGCACCTGGTCGAGGAGGCCGCGCGCTTCGCCGCCGAGGAGAGCTTCGCGCCCGACCGGCTCGTGCTCGGCGGTCGGTCCTACGGCGGACGCATGTGCTCGCTCGCCGTGGCCGAGGGCCTGCCCGCGGCCGGCCTCGTGCTGCTGAGCTATCCCCTGCACCCGCCGGGCAAGCCCGACAAGCTGCGCGTCGAGCACTTCCCGCAGCTCACGGTCCCCGTGCTGTTCGTGTCCGGGACGACCGACCCGTTCGGCTCGCCCGAGGAGTTCGACGAGCACGTCGCGGCGATCCCCGGGCCGGTCACCCAGGTGCGACTGCCCGGCGCCCACGACGTGCGCAACGACCACGCGGCGGTGAGCGACGCCGTCGTGCGGTGGCTCGCGACGCTCTGACCCCTCCCTGCGCCGCGACACGCGAGCGACACGCTGGGAGCGCTTCCACAATCACCCGCTCCCGAGTACCTTTGGCGCTGATATGTCGCGTTCGCCCCGTCGATCCGGGCATGTCGGACGAGTACGGTGATCAACCGTCCGACACCAGCCCCGCTCGCTCCCGAGAGCCGAGGGCGTCCCCCCTCCGACCACCCTCGAAAGGTCCTCCTCGATGCGCGCAGCGCCCGTCGCCCTCCTCACGGCAGCGATCCTCGTGGCCACCCCCACGATCGCGTCCGCAGGGTCCGACTCCCCCACCCCGTACACCGTGACCGCGAGCGGCGTGAGCCTGCCCGCGGGCCAGGTGTTCCGCGAGCACGGGCACGTCAACTACCGCGCGACCGCGCTCGACGGGACGGGCGAGCAGAGCTTCAACGTCCACCTCGAGACGGCCAACGGGCGATCGACTGCCGCGTACGTCGGTGCGAGCTTCCTCGACTTCGCGGGCGCCGTCGCCGCGTTCCCCGGCGGGTTCTGCGTGACGTGGGTCCAGGTCGAGGGCTTCGACGAGCACTTCGGCGAGGGCGGCCAGGCACCGGAGTGCACCCCGAAGCCGACGCCCCTGCGCCCGGCCCCGCCCGTCACGCGGCCTGTCCCCGCCCCGAGCGGCGAGGTGCCCGACGGCGGAGCACCGGTCGAGGCGCCCGTGTCGCCTCCGCTCACGGAAGCCCCGACGACGCCTCCGGTCACCGAGCGCGAGCTCGCCGCGACGGGCCCCGCGCCCCAGGACGCTCCCGTGGCGGGTGCTACGCCGGTCGCCCGGGCCGTTCCGTCGGCAGCGCCTGGCGGGGCAGGAGCGCGGGCGGCGTCGACCGCGGCCGCCGACGAAGGCCTCGCAGCGACCGGCTCGAACGCGCTGCTCGTCGCAGGCGGGGCGGTCGCCCTGCTGGCCGCCGGGGCTGGTGCCGTGCTGCTGAGCCGCCGGTCGCGGCGCGCCTGACCCGCGCCCGGAACGAGATGGGTGGTTCGGTCTGAGACGGGTTGCTGGGTCGCG